>JAUNMW010000070.1:0-3476 GCA_030537395.1 Clostridia bacterium
AGGTCATTTTATGGGTCACATCATCTCGCTTTCGTCTTATATTGTCTCAAGGAATGACTGAATTTTATTCGCGGAATCATTCATCACAGCATCAGCATCGTGTTTCAGAACGATAAGCACGAGCATTGTTGACTGCGGTTTTGTCGTAACCCAATTGATAACCGATTAAAAATGTATATCGACAAATTTTTCAAAACAATTTTCAATTTTTCGTCAAGCGAAGGATTTCATCATTGATTCTTTTGCGTAATTGAAGAATATACGCTGCGCTGTGCGGATATTGAGAGAAGGTAATGGGCTGATCCAAGCCTTCGTCAATCAAACGCAGCACATGATCTCTTCCGGCAAGAGACGAGAGCAATTCCAATGCCCGCATATCCTGAAGTGCCTGAAAAGTTACGGCCATGCGAATGGATTCCTCGGGAATGCCGTTTACGCCCGGATAAACCTGGAAAGGGTCCCCAGCAGGAACCCAGCCGTCCGCATCCGTAGTCAGATAAGGATTGATGGGCTCATCAGAAAGATGGGAATTATAAAAATTGTATCCCCATTGCAGGAATCCGACAATTTCATATTTAAATAGTTGTATACCCAAAATGCGATTGCGCCAGGAAGGAAGGGCGATAAACATATTGGACACGTATTTGGTCTGTGAGCAGCAGTAATAAGTCCACAGACCTTTTACTCCGGCTTTCAGAAACGGCTCTATGGCATTATTTGCCGGAATGGGCGTGGTTACAAGCCCCTGACGGTAAAACGTCAAATCGCTGAGCGCATCCATAATGCGGCAGCCTGAAAGGGATTCAGATACCAATCTTCTGGCCGCGGCGTAGCTGGAAAGGTGAGCTTGGGAAGGTTCATCGGATATGTGCCAATAGGTTTTATCCTCAATCCCTTCTTCCCGGAAACAGGCCCGAAGCGCGGAAATATAGGCTTGCAGAAACTGCCCGTATGCTGAACCGGACGCTTCTGTATCCCAGCCAAAGATTTGCTTGTATTCTCCATCGACGGCAGACATGATTTTCGGGGCATGCTCGGCTCCCCATTGGGTAAATAAATGGGGGATCTCATAATATTCAACACCGCATTTTTTACATAACGCGATCCAGCGCTTTACTTGGCTCATATCAAAGTGGAAGATGCCGTTATCGCAGGAAATTTTGACCAATTGAGTTGTCAGCCGTTCGCCGCCAGGACGTGTATCCAAAGGCGGCGTGTGAACCGGCATCAGGATCATATTAATCCCGCCTTCCGCAGCAGCGCGGATAAAATTCTCTATAATTTTCCAGTGTTCTTCGCTGAAAACCTCTACATGGTAGTATTGGCTCAGGCAATCGCAGTGAAACCATTTTGTATGAATGAGCTGTTGCGCGGGAAGCATCCCTGGCAAAATATGAATTTGTACGGTTGAGAAAGCATGAATTTGCCCATCCGAAGAAAGAAGCAAAATCCGCACGGGATAAGAGCCCGGGTTGAATTGTCCCGCTGGTTTTACCCGGATCCAAAGGCAAGACCACCTGGAACTTGCGTGCAGAGAATGGGGCCCGATGGCGGAAAGGATATCAGGATACAGGCCAGGTTGAGTGCGCAGGCAATCCTCCTGCGCATCATCCGGCATAGCATACTGCACGGGCACATGCTTGACCAGCCGAACAGAAATGCAGCTATGAAGCGGGGATTCAATTTGTACCCGCACTTCTTCCCATCTTACGTCCAAAGCGCGGAACGCTGCCTGAAAATCGATCACTTCGTTTTGAAATCCTTGAAATTCCTTTTCGCACTTTTCAGGAGCCTCGTCCAAAAATACTTTTTCCATGCAGGATAGAATGCGCGTTTCCAATGTCATGAGAAATCCTCCTTTGCCGCGGATGGGATCATATAGGAAGCTTTATTACTTGATATTTCTGTCTTATCCTAAAACGGCGCGGCAATGATGTCAAGTTTTTTTTTTGAAGAAACAATAAAAACAGAAGGATTTATATTGAAAAATCAGAATTCATGCCGTATGATTGGTAGGAAGCCAAAGGTAGCGTCCTATCGAACGAAATGATCAAGCAGAATCATCGGGGGAGAAGCAGCGTATGAAGTATTGTTTTTGGGTCGGAGGATATGCAAATCAAAATGAAAGCGGGATTTCCAAAATTAGCTATGATCCAGACAATGGGTTTACAAAATTGGAAGAATATCATGGATTCCTGAATCCGAGCTTTGTAAAATCTCATCCCTGGAAGAAAATACTGTATGCCGTGGAGGAGACTTCGCCGCAAGGACAAGTTCATACGCTGCATTTCAGTGATGGAAAACTGAATAAAAGGGATTCTGTTACCTCATTCGGCGCAGCCCCATGCCATTTATCCATTTCTGAAAACGGCTGCTTTTTATACGCCGCCAATTATAGCAGCGGCAGCTTGGCCGCCTATGAACTGAACCGGGACGGTGAGATCATCCATCCATCTGATTTTGTTCAGCACAGCGGAACGGGCTTTAATCCCGTCCGTCAGGAGGGGCCTCACGTTCATTTTTCCGCTGAAAAGGATGGCGTGCTTTACGTATGCGATTTGGGGCTGGATCAGATCGTTCTATACAAGAATCAAAATGGGAAGCTGATAAAAAGGGGCGCCGTGCAGATGCCTGCCGGCAGCGGTCCCAGGCATTTGGCATTCAGCGATCATTATCCAGACAGGCTCTACTGCACCGCTGAATTAAACAGCCGCGCCTATGTCATTCAAAAAATGCCTGATGACAATTATCGAATCATACAGGAGAAATCAACGCTTCCGGAAGACTTTTCCGGAGAGAATACAACAGCGGCCATCCACCTGACGGCAGATGGCCGGATGCTGATGGTATCCAATCGCGGGCATGACAGCATTGCGGTCTTTAAGGCAGATCATGAAGGCAATATCAGCGCGCCTGTTTTTTCTGCCTGCGTTGCCCAGCCGAGGGATTTTATGATATTGGGAAGCAATGTGATTGTGGGAAGCCAGCGTGATTCCTGCATTCATGCGTATCGCCTGGATGAAGAATCCATGCGTTTGACTGACGCGGGATGGACCTTGCATCTCCCGCATCCCACCAGCTTCGAGCTGATCGTTTGACCGGATTATCCGGGGAACGGACGAACCAGCGGGCCGAAACCGGAATGAATGGTTCCCCCGGATAAAAGATAAGCTTTCATTGCGCGCTGCAGGGACGTTGATTCCGGCAGCGCTTTTAAAGCTGCGTTTTTCTGCATGGAAGGCGTTAAACGAAAAACCCACTGCAATACTGCTTCCAGCGCGTCATCGGAAGCTTCGGAAATATCAAAACCCTGCTGGAACCGAAGAATCCGGGAGTTTTCATGCAGAAGCCGCTTTAACTCAGGAGACAGGAGCCATGATTCACACTTTATTGGCCCATTCTCCCATGCGGGAAAACGTGCTTTGAAGAATGCTCGTGCCTGGGTTACCGATTCATTCAGCCGTTTCCCTTCCAGA
>JAUNMW010000070.1:3486-15513 GCA_030537395.1 Clostridia bacterium
GGCGTCTGACGGAATGTGAAGAGCAATGATGTTTTCATTGTTTTCTTCCAGCAATTCATATTCCAATTCGCCGATTCTAAACAGCTTGCCGCTGATTTGGCGGGTGGTCCAAAACCCGCGGTCAAAGCCGTATACGCCACAGGATTGCATATGTTCCAAAACAAAACGGCTGAAGCATTTCATGGTGTCTATCCAAATGGGTTCCGGGATATCGCGCAGGGAGCCGTTTCGGCGGTTTGCTATGGCGATTTTTAACTGACGTGCCATTTCAGCAGCGCCCTGATCCGAAGCAGAAGGAAAGCTCCCGTCCTGTTTTCGGGCGCAGTTCATTACTTGAAATGCAAAAGCCTGCGGCATTTCAATCTGGTGAAGAAGTTTCTCCATTTCATCCGGATTGAAAACGGTAACACCGGAATCAATATCCTTTTTCATTGGATTGATCCTTTCCTTCAACTACTCAAAAAGCGCTATGACAGGATCACATATCCGGCATTTCTGACAGCTTCAGCAAGCAGCGCCATATCAGGCGGCTGTTTGCTGCGGATATGGGCTGTTTGTGCGTCAACGCTCACGCTGGCCCATATGCCGTCCAGCTCATTCAACGCGTTTTCTACCTTCACAGCGCAGTTTGCACACGTCATACCGCCGATTTTTACAGTGATTTTATAAGGATAATGCGTCTTATTGCGATCGGCGACGGTTTTTTTCGTTGGTAATGGATCATGCTCCCCGCAGCATCCGCCGCCTTTCTTGGCCTTGCGCGCCGCATGAAGGATTGCCCAGATCACGAGCATTGCAAGCAAAATTACGCCGATAACAGTTCCTGTCGTCATACGCGCTGCTCCTTTCTTCCACACGCATGGGCGCATGATGCGCAGCCACCGCCGCAGCCGTTTTTCTTATTCCGCCGTATACGCAAAAACGCCCATACAGCCCAGGCAGCAACGACGCCAAGAATAACAAAATCCCATATATTCATGGCCGCTTCCTCATGAAATACCAAGCAGCATACAAATCATCCGCGCAAGCAGTGCGGCAATCCAGGCGAGGCCGCATTGCCAGATAACCACATTCAGCGCCCATTTCCAGCCCATTTCCCGCTTCACGGACGCAATAGCGGCCACGCAGGGGGTGTAGAGCAAGCTGAAAACCAGCATGGAAATGGCGGAAAGCGTCGTCATTGCAGCGGCAACGCCGTTCGTATAGAGCATTTCCATGATGGATACCACGCTCTCTTTGGCCATAAATCCGCTGATCAAAGAGGTTACAATGCGCCAATCGCCCAATCCAAGCGGTTTAAAGAGGGGCACCAATACCCCGGAAACAGTGGCCAGAATGCTGCCCTGGGAATCCGGGACCGGATTCAGATGAAAATCAAAATTCTGCAGGAACCAAACCACGATGGTTGCGATCAGAATCACGGAGAAGGCGCGCTGCAAAAAGTCCTTTGCTTTTTCCCAAAGCAGTTGCAGCACATTTCGGGGACTGGGCAAGCGGTAATTGGGCAATTCCATCACAAACGGAACCGCTTCGCCCTTGAACAGGGTTTTCTTATAAAACATAGCCGTCAGGATACCGATGCAAATGGCCAGAAGATAAAGCGCCGTAATGATCAGCCAACTGGACTGCGGAAAGAAGGCCTCAATAAAGAACCCATAGATGGGAAGCTTCGCGGTACAGCTCATGAAGGGCGTGAGCAGGATCGTCATTTTTCTGTCCCGCTGGCTGGGCAGCGTGCGGGTGGACATGACGGCTGGCACGGTGCAGCCAAAGCCGATCAGCATGGGAACGATGCTGCGCCCCGACAGACCGATGCGCCGAAGCAGTTTATCCATAAAGAAAGCCACGCGGGCAATGTAGCCGCTGTCTTCCAGCATGGAAAGGAAAAAGAACATGGTAACAATGATGGGCAAGAAGCTCAGCACACTGCCAACGCCCTCAAACAGTCCTTTCAAAATCAGGCTTTGAATGGAACTGTTCACTTTTCCGGCAATCATGGCTTCTTGCGTAAGCTCAGCAAGCTTATCAATTCCAGCGGCCAGAAGATCCTGAAGCCAGGGGCCGATCAGGTTGAAGGTCAAATAGAAAACAAGCCCCATGATCAGAATAAAAACGGGAATTGCGGTGAATTTTCCGGTCAGAATATTATCGATTTTTTGGCTTCGGATATGTTCTTTGCTTTCATGCGGTTTTACCACACAGTGATCGCAAACCTTTTGAATATAATGGAAACGCATATCCGCCATAGAAGCGCTGCGATCCAGGCCCCGTTCTTTTTCCATTTGGAAAACAATGTGCTCCAGCGCGTCCTTTTCATTTTGATCTAGGTTCAATTGTGCCAGGATCAGTTCGTCCCCCTCAATGATTTTCGTTGCCGCAAAGCGCAGGGGAAGCCCTGCTTGATCCGCGTGGTCTTCAATCAAATGACATACCGCGTGGATGCAGCGGTGAACCGCGCCGCCGTTATCCGTGCTGTCGCAGAAATCCTGCCGCAGAGGTTTTTCCTGGTACTTGGCGATATGAACAGCATGCTTGACCAGTTCATCCACGCCTTCATTCTTTGCCGCAGATATGGGCACAACCGGCACGCCCAGCATGTTTTCCATGGCGTTGATATCCACTGTGCCGCCGTTTCCCGTCATTTCATCCATCATGTTCAGGGCAACGACCGTGGGAATGCCCATTTCCAGCACCTGCATGGTCAAATACAGGTTCCGTTCAATATTGGTAGCGTCCACGATGTTGATAATGGCCTTGGGCTTTTCATGAAGCACATGATTGCGGGAAACCAGCTCTTCGCTGGTATAAGGCGACATGGAGTAAATCCCCGGCAGATCCGTAATGGAAGTATTGGCATGACCGCGGATGGTTCCGTCTTTTCGATCCACCGTAACGCCGGGGAAATTGCCAACATGCTGATTGGCCCCGGTCAGCTGATTGAATAATGTGGTTTTCCCGCTGTTTTGATTCCCAATCAGTGCAAAAGTGAGTTTCGTGCCCTCAGGAAGGGGATCCCCGCTTCCCTTGGGATGGAATTTGCCTTCTTCACCAAGCCCAGGGTGTTCGGAAGCACGGCGTTTCTTGAGCGGCTGATCATCCTTGCTGGGCGCTGAAAGAAGCGTTACGGTAATTTTTTCCGCGTCCGCCAAACGCAGCGTAAGTTCGTATCCATGAATGCGAAGCTCCATGGGGTCCCCCAAAGGAGCCAACTTCATCAAAGTAGTTTCCGCCCCAGGGATCACGCCCATATCCAGAAAGTGCTGGCGAAGGGCCCCTTCTCCGCCTACTGTTTCGATGCGGGCCGATTGGCCGGGCTTCAAATCTTTTAAGGTCATCACAGCGTTTGATCCTCCTGTGCGGCAGCATTCGTGAAAGCGTGGTTTTTCCGATAATACTGCATTGTATTGGACGCAAAATACTTCAGTATTTCCAGGCTTTGCCCATGACCCGATCCCGTAAAACAAGCATTGGATCATTCAGTCGAATTATATATTAGTTTTTCAAAACTGTCAATTCGGATGACAGGTGAATAAAACAGCTGAAATCTATATTTCCGTGTTGATAAATACTGGAAACAATGATATAATATCTTCCAGAAATCTATAAAATACAAGAAGGAGCGTTGTTCTATGCAATACGGATATTTTGACGATCAGCGCCGGGAATTCGTGATCACTCGGCCCGATACGCCGTACCCCTGGATCAATTATCTGGGCAGCGAGGATTTTTTCTCACTGGTAAGCTGCACCTCAGGTGGCTACAGCTTTTATAAGGATGCCCGGCTGCTTCGCTTGACCCGTTACCGCTATAATAATGTTCCCACGGACGCCGGCGGACATTATTTCTACATCAATGACGGCGGCTGTGTTTGGAATCCCGGCTGGCAGCCCGTAAAGACGCCGCTTGATCGATATGAGTGCAGGGTCGGGATGGGATATATGTCCATATCCTCTGAAAAAAACGGATTAAAGGCCCGGCAAACTGTTCTGGTACCCAGAGGAAAAACCGCGGAGGTAACGCGCCTGGAGCTTGAAAACGCCTCCGATGCGCCTAAGCAGGTTTCTGTGTACAGCTTCGTGGAATTCTGTCTTTGGGACGCTCAGGACGACAGCACGAATTTCCAAAGGAATTACGCGCTGGCGGAATTTGAATTTGAAAACGGCGGCGCGGTTCAATACCATAAATCGGAATATCGGGAACGCCGCAATCATTACGCTGTATACGCTGTCAATACGGATATTGATGGCTTTGATACGGACCGCGAAACCTTTGTTGGCCTGTATAACGGCTTTGACAGGCCGGATGCTGTATTTGAGGATCAGCCTCGCTGCTCCCAGGCCCACGGCTGGGCCCCCATCGGCAGCCATTGCATCAGGCGCACGCTGCAGCCGGGGGAAAGGGTATCCTTCATTTTCGTTCTTGGATATTGTGAAAATCCTGAGGATAAAAAATTCATTGCTCCCGGAGTCATCAATAAGGAGCCGGCGCATCAGCTTCTTTCCTCTTTCCAGACGGATGCCCAGTTTGAAGCTGCCATGAATGAACTGAAAACCTATTGGGATGGCCTTCTTGGCCGCTTTACCGTTCTGAGCGGAAATGATAAACTGGATCGGCAGGTGAACATCTGGAACCAATATCAGTGCATGGTCACTTTCAACATGAGCCGCAGCGCCAGTTATTTTGAAAGCGGCATTGGCCGCGGCATGGGGTTCAGAGATTGCAGCCAGGATTTGCTGGGCTTTGTACATCTGATTCCCGAACGGGCCAGGCAGCGCATATTGGACATTGCATCCACACAATTTCCGGACGGCAGCGCCTATCACCAGTATCAGCCCCTGACCAAGCGGGGCAACATGGCCGTCGGCAGCGGCTTTAACGACGATCCACTTTGGCTGATTTATGGCGTAAACGCCTACATCAAAGAAACCGGCGATTTCGGCATTCTGGATGAAATGGTTGATTTTGACAATGATCCCAGCCTCGCTCAGCCGCTGCTGGAGCATTTGCGCCGCTCTTTCCGTTATATCGCAGAGCATAAGGGTCCCCATGGCCTGCCGCTGATTGGACGCGCGGACTGGAATGACTGCCTGAATTTGAACTGTTTCTCCGAGCATCCCGGTGAAAGCTTCCAAACGACCGGCCCCTCTGAAGGTCCTGTGGCAGAAAGCGTGTTCATTGCTGGCATGTATGTGGGCGTAGCTGATGATTATGCCGATTTGCTGGAGCGTAAAGGCGACAAAGCCGAAGCGGATTTTGTGCGCGCTGAAAAGAAGGCCATGACCGGGGCTGTAGAACAATTCGGCTGGGACGGCGAATGGTTCCTGCGAGCCTATGACGCGTATTCTCATAAAGTTGGCAGCTGCGAAAATGAGGAAGGAAAGATTTACATCGAACCTCAGGGCATGTGCGTTATGGCCGGGATCGGCCTTGATAACGGCATGGCGCAGAAGGCTATGAACGCTACGGAAAAATATTTGCTGTTCCAATACGGCGTTGTGCTTTTGTGGCCGGCATACAGCAAGTATCACCTGGAGCTTGGCGAAATCAGCAGCTATCCTCAGGGCTTCAAAGAAAACGGCTCCGTATTCTGCCATAACAATCCCTGGATCATGATCGCTCAAACCAAACTGGGGCATGGCGATAAGGCGTTTGATCTGTATACTCGCATCGCTCCCGCTTGGGTGGAGGATCAAAAGCTGCACCGGGTGGAACCTTATGTATACGCGCAGACGGTCAACGGCAAGGAAGCGCCGCTTCCTGGTGAAGCCCGCAACAGTTGGCTCACCGGTACGGCTGCCTGGAATTTTACGGCAATCAGTCAGGATATTCTGGGAATCAAGCCCGCCCTGGACGGACTTCAGATCGATCCGTGTCTGCCTGCCAGTCTGCCTGAAATCAGGGTACACCGTACCTTCCGCGATCATGATTACAATATCCTGATCCACAATAACGCCGGCGGAGAAAAAGGAAAAATCCGTCTGGAAGTGAACGGAAAAGCATTGGAAGGCCAGATTGTGCCCGCTGCTTCGGGAAAGGGCGAAACGATGGTGGAAGCCTGGATTGATTGATCCTTGATTGATAAAGAGCCTTCTGCGCTTCTCCGGAACAGATAGCGCAGAAGGCTGCCTGTTTTTTCGGAGGAAATGCATGGTAGATTTAAAAGAATTATCTGATATAGTCTATCGCAACAAATTGGAGAAAAACTTCAATGTAACAGACGTGGGCAAGGAAATCTGTTTTCTGCATGGAGAAGTGTCCGAGCTTTGGGATGCTTATATCCGAAAGCGTGGCAGCGTAGGCGACGAAATGGCGGATATCATGATCTATTTGCTTGGATTATCAAAAATCCTGAATGTTGATCTTGAAAAGGAATTGATTCAAAAAATTGAAAAGAATCATCGCAGGGTATATAAAATGATTGACGGTGTGAATACCCGCATCAGCGATGGAGAAGAAAAGCTGCCATGAAGTACCAGGATATCAACGCAGCAGCTATACATTGAATAGGGATGAGGATGGGGCTGTGCGAAAATGAATATTCCCGACTGTATCGCTGCAAGAGCGGTCAAACCCTGAAAAAAGAGCCGGTGAATCAGCTCACCGGCTCTTAAAAGCAATGCAATCAGATACGATCCTTCAGGAACTGGACGGCCATTGCGATATCGGCAGTGGGATCATCGCCTACTTCGCGTT
Organism: Clostridia bacterium; assembly: GCA_030537395.1. Lineage (GTDB taxonomy): Bacteria > Bacillota > Clostridia > Christensenellales > Aristaeellaceae > RUG563. Next base: position 10,180 of record JAUNMW010000070.1, read on the forward strand.
CAATGGTCAGGAATCCATGGAACCCTTCTTCCTCTAAAGCGCTCAGGTACTTATCCCACGGCACGCCGCCTTTGCCGAGAGGGAGCTCCAGATATGCGGGACCTTCTTCCGTTTGATTGTTGCCATGCATGGTTTCGGCGTAAATGTCTTCAGGATTGGTTTTCCGGCACATGATGCCGTCCTTGGCATGGGTATGAACGATGTAGGGCCCAAGATTATGCACAGCCTGCACGGGATCGTCTCCGGCCACCATCACCAGATTGGCGGGATCCAGATTGATAGAAACGCCCTTGGAATGCAGCCCATCCAGGAAAGTACGCAGGGTTTGGGAAAGCTCGGGGCCGGTTTCCACAGCAAAACGGGCTTCCATTTTATCCGCGTAAGCCGCCAATTCGCCGCATGCATCCTGAATGACAGCATAATGGGGGTTCTTAGGGTCCTTTGGAACGACGCCGATATGAGTGGTAACAATGTTGGTTTCCAACTCCTTGGCCAAATCAACAATCAGCTTGGAACGGCGAATCAATTCTGGATTCATCTCCGGATTGGCAAACCCATGGCCCAAATCGCCGCACAAAGCGGAAATGACCAAACCATTATCCTTGACCATCTTCAAGAAATCCTTGCGTTTTTGTCCAACCAGGTTTTCAGGCGCCATTTCTCCGCTGGTGGCATATACCTGAATCCCCTGAGCGCCCAGCTGACTGGTCAGCTTCAAAGCTTCAGGAAAGGGCTTACGGAAGGAATCGAGAATGATACCGATAGAAAATCTGCTCATGTTGAAACCTCCTGAAGAATTATGTTATTAGATTTCATTTCTATTATAACGCATTTGGGGGTTCCAAACAATACCCGATTTCATTTTCTTTCACGTTTCTTTAACAAACTGCAATGCAGAAAAGATTGACATCGAAAACAGCGAAAGAACAGCAAAGCTTCTTGCTTCTCAACGGTAATAGAATTATAATAATCGCAATAAACGGAAAGGAAAGAAACGCTATGTATAAGCTTGGAATCATCGGCTGCGGCAATATGGGCGGCGCGATGCTGAAGCAGATTTTGACCGCAGGCTTTTTTTCTCCGGAAGAAGTGCTGGTGGCAGATAAGAATGAAAAGCTTCGGGAAGAAGTGAGGCAAAGATTCAATGTGCAGGCGACAGAAGACAATCAAAAAGCCGCCGGGTGTCCCTGGTTGTTATTGGCTGTCAAGCCGCAGTTTATTGCTGATGTCGGAGGGGAGATTGCCAATATTGTTTCGCCCGAATGCGTTATTCTGTCCATTGTGGCCGGTTATGAAATGAGAATGCTTCACAACCTGTTGAAAAATGAAAAGGCGCATATCATTCGCATTATGCCCAATACCCCCGCTATGGTTGGTGAGGGAGTCCTGGCGGCTTGCCGCGGAAAGTATGTAACAGATGATGAATGGAATTTTGCCTTGAAAATGCTATCCAGCATGGGGATTGCCGAAGCGGTAACGGAACAGCAAATGGATGCCGTCACAGGGCTCAGCGGTTCTTCTCCCGCTTTCGCTTTTCTGTTTATGGAAGCGCTGGCTGATGCGGGCGTACGTGCGGGGCTTCCTCGTGCCTTGGCGCAGAAATTCGCTGCGCAGGTGCTGGTGGGCAGCGGAAAGCTGGCGCTGGAAACAGGCATGCATCCGGGTCAGTTAAAGGATATGGTAACATCCCCGGCAGGCACCACCATTGAGGGGGTAGCTGCGTTGGAAAAAAATGCGTTCCGCTATGCGGTAATAGAAGCTGTGAATGCCGCCGTTGAAAAATCCAAATCGCTCCATACATAAAACAGAGGCTGCCGCCTGGCAGCCCTTTTGATTACATGCGGAACCAGCAATAGGAGGATAAATCGAACACGTCCAACGTGGTCATCCAAGTGCCGTCGTGAAGGATAAAATAATGATAATCCGTGTTTTGCACATGGATGTGGAAGGGCGTTTCATCCAGCGGTACGCCAATAATGGAAACCTGAACGCCACCGTCCGTTGTAAGGCAATTTCCGAAATCCTCAGGATGTGAATCAATAAAGTTTTGAAAGCGTTCGCCGTAAAGCGGATGGAGGCCGCAGTGCGCAACCAACGGATAATCCAAATAAGGCGCAAGCGCGGGCTCTTCCGCTGCGGTAAACCCGAAATCCCGTAAAGTGCCGATATACATGGTGATGTGCCGATATGCGGAATATGGGTGCTTCATGGCAAACAAATCGCCGACCTGGAGCACATCCTTCATTGTTTCAAAGGCGGGCATTCGCTGGCCTTCCCGATGGGTGAACAGATGATTGTTTTTAAAATCAGAATAGTTGAGAATCATATCGTTCAAGGCAGGATGAGCAGGCAGTCCGCTTTGATGATAGATCCAGCGGGTATAGCCCACACAGTCAAAGCCGTTTACATAAACTTTTCCCTCTGAAAAGAATTCTGAATCCTGAAAACAGACCCGTTTCCAATAATCGGGATATTTATTGAACACGCCGCCGGCTTCTGTTCCGCCGAACAAGTAAGGAATGCCCAAATCAAACAAGGCGGAAACATGCGATCCGGTCAGTTCGTTATAACGAAGCAGAAAAATATTATCCTTTTCCAACGCTGAAAGAGCGGCGTCCAGCAAAGGGCTTTTTTCTATCTCTGCCTGCGCGGGCGTGCAGAAAAGCAAGAGCAGGGCGAGCAGCAGGATCATCACTTTTCTCATGAGGGCTCTTTTTCCTTTCTCAGCTTCAAGAAAAGGCCCTGCGAATAAGAAAAATGCAGGGCGCGTAAAAAATCAGAATTACATTCTGTACCAGCAGAAGGATGTAGAGCCTTCAATCTGCCGCAGGGTAAGCATATAATTGCCGTTGTCGATCAGGAAATAATCATAATCCGTGATCTGCACATGGGTATGGTAAGGCGCTTTGTCGGCAGGCACGCCCAAAATGGATACTTCAACTCCGCCGTTGGTGGTTTTGCACCGGCCGTACAACTCGGGATTTTCCTGAATCAGTTTTTCAAAGCGTTCGCCGTAAAAGGGGCTGGGGCCGCAATGAATAACGAGCGGGTAATCCAGATAATCGGCCAAATCCGGCACTTCCTCGGCAGTAAAGCCATAATCCGAAAGCGTGCCGATGTACATCATGATATGGCGAGCGCCCTGCTTGGTATTCAGCAGATCGCCCACCTGCAGATAATCCTTCAATTCATTGTAAGGGGGCATCTTTTTGGCTTCGCTGGTCCATTCGGTGCCGCCGTTAAAAACATGGTGCTCCCTCTCGGAATGTTTCGTGCACATATCGTTCAGGCCCACATGCATAGGATAGCCGCATTGGACGTAAATCCAACGGGTAAAGCCGGAGCAGTCGAAACCGTAAATATAGAATTGCTCCGCACGATAGAATTTGGTGGTTTCCAGGCTTTTGCGCACTGCATAATTGGGATATTTGGAAATCAAATCGTCCTTATTCGTCAGCCGGGTGCCGGTATAATCGGTCTGCCGTCCGAAAAAATACGGAATGCCCAGTTCAAACAGAGATTTTACTTCCGCTCCGGTGATCTCATTGTATCGGCGCTGGAAAATATTATCCTGCTCAATGGCGGAAAAGGCCACGTCCAGCAGAGGATTTCTTTCCACTTCGGCAGAGGCAGCGGAAAAAGCGCTTATTATGATGATCGAAACCAGAAATAAGATACAGAAAAGCCTTTTCATTGGTAATTTCTCCTTTTTGCCATCGCATTACGGTTCTGCGGGATTTGTAAGCGGCAGAACTTGGATATTATATCATAAGAATACACAGGAAGTCCATCCTTTTTCCAGCATTTCAACACTGAATATGTGTAAAAAATGAAGAAAAGCAAATTCAATGCTTGACAGAAGATGAAAAACCGGATATAATTACCCTTGCAATTCAAATTGCTTTGCCGGTGTGATGGAATGGCAGACGTGACGGACTCAAAATCCGTTGAGCTAATAACTCGTGTGGGTTCAAGTCCCACCGCCGGCATAAGAAAAGCCGCAGCGATGCGGCTTTTTTGCTGCTTTATTTTGCAAAATATGTGATCATTTGCTGGTATTTTGCCGAAATGTCGATTGACACAGCAGATACAGATACGTTATAATTGTAAAAATACTTTGGAGGAGGGGTTGGAAGAAATGCTTCAGAAAGTTGTTCGAGAAGGATTGACGTTTGACGATGTGCTGCTGGTGCCGCGCCGCAGCGAAGTGCTGCCCAGAGATGTATCGCTGGGAGTGCAGCTGACGCCCAAAATCAAATTGAACATTCCTGTGCTCTCCGCTGCCATGGATACCGTGACTGATTATCGTCTGGCCATTGCCATTGCCCGGGAAGGCGGCCTTGGCGTGATCCACAAGAACATGTCCATTGAAGAGCAAGCCTCTCAAGTGGATAAAGTAAAGCGCAGCGAACACGGCGTGATTACCGATCCTTTCTTCCTTTCTCCTCAACACCGTATTTCCGACGCTAAAGCGCTGATGGCCCGTTACCGTATCAGCGGCGTGCCCATTACCGAGGGCACCAAGCTGGTCGGGATCCTGACCAACCGCGATTTGCGCTTTGAAAAGGACGACAATCGTCTGATCGGTGAAGTGATGACCAGCAAGAACCTGATCACCGCGAAAGAAGGCACCACGCTGGATGAAGCGCAGGCCATTCTGGCGGAACACAGAATTGAAAAGCTTCCTATTGTGGATGCGCAGGGCAATTTGCGGGGCCTGATCACGATCAAAGATATAGAAAAGGCAACCAAGTATCCCAACAGCGCCAAGGACGAGCATGGTCGTTTGCTGTGCGCCGCTGCCGTTGGCGTAAGTCATGATGTGATGGAGCGCATTGAAGCGCTTGTCGCCGCCAAGGTGGATGTGATTTCCATTGATACGGCCCACGGGCACAGTCTGGGCGTATTGCACACCATCGAAAAAATCCGCAAAGCATACCCTGACATTCAGCTTTTTGCAGGCAATGTAGCCACTGCCGCCGCCACTCACGATCTCATCGCCGCGGGCGTTGACTGCGTGAAGGTGGGTATCGGTCCCGGCTCCATCTGCACCACCCGCGTGGTGGCCGGTATCGGCGTTCCGCAAATCACTGCTGTGGCCGATTGCGCGGAAGAAGCGGACAAGCATAATATCCCCGTCATTTCCGACGGCGGCATCAAGTATTCCGGCGATATCGCCAAAGCAATCGCGGCAGGAGCCAAAGCCGTTATGCTGGGCAGTTTGTTTGCCGGCACGGAAGAAGCGCCCGGGGAAATGGAAATCTACCAGGGCCGTTCCTTCAAAACCTACCGCGGCATGGGCTCCATGGCCGCTATGGCCAACGGCAGCAAGGA
>JAUNMW010000344.1 GCA_030537395.1 Clostridia bacterium
GCCATTTTGTAGCCAGACCAAAACGCAAAATCCCGGAAACGCCGGTAAAATCAGCATTTCCGGGGCAAAAAGAACTAAGATTTCATTATTCCCACTCAATGGTCGCCACGGGTTTCTCGGAAATATCCCACAGCACGCGGTTGACGCCGGGGACGGTGGAGATGATACGATCACGGATGGTGCACAGTACAGAGAAGGGAATTTCCGGAACGGTAGCTGTAACTGCGTCCACTGTATTGACGGCGCGAATGATCACGGCCCAGCCCATATAGCGTTCGCCCTGACCGTTCACATACTTGATGCCAGTGGACTGGAAGTCCGGGATGGCACAGAAGTACTGCCAGGGGGTGTTGGGCAGCTTGCCGATTTCTTCCCGCACGATGGCATCCGATTCCCGCAGCGCTTCCAGACGATCTTGGGTGATGGCGCCCACGCAGCGCACGCCCAGGCCAGGGCCGGGGAAGGGCTGACGATACACCATGGTATCCGGCAATCCCAGGGCCTTCCCTACCACGCGCACTTCGTCCTTATACAGGAATTTGACCGGCTCCACCAGATCAAACTGCAAATCCTCCGGCAGGCCGCCCACATTATGATGGGCCTTAACGCCCTTGCTTTCCAGAATATCGGGATAAATGGTACCCTGCGCCAGGAACGCAATGCCTTCCTGCTTCCGGGCTTCCTCTTCAAACACGCGGATGAATTCCGCGCCGATGATCTTGCGTTTCTGTTCCGGATCAGCTACGCCGGCCAGCTTGTCCAGGAAACGATCCACCGCGTCCACATAAACCAGATTGGCGTTCAATTCATCCCGGAATACTTTGATCACCTGTTCCGGTTCACCCTTACGCAGCAGGCCATGGTTCACATGTACGCATACCAGGTTTTTGCCAATGGCACGGATGAGCAGCGCGGCCACAACGGAGGAATCCACGCCGCCGGACAGGGCCAAAAGCACCTTCTTATCTCCAACCTGAGCCTTGATCGCGGTCAGCTGTTCCTGAATGAAAGCCTGGGCCAATTCCGGCGTGGTGATGCGTTCCATGGTTTCGGGGCGTTTGTTGTTCTCCATTTTAGATTCCTCCCTGCATCATTGTTTCTTGGAAACGTCCTCATTATCGCACGAAAAATAAAGGGAAGCAACAAGTAATTTTTCTTTTTCTGCAATTTTTCATCATTTTTCCGCACTTTTTTATTTTCAAAAAAAATAATGTTCGGAATTTGAAAAAGTCTTCTATTTTCCGCCCAGATGTGATATACTTCATTTGTTTGGCCGTACATGGCGAACGGAACAACAAAGGAGGCTAAAAACATGAAAATCAGTGATTCTATTCTCTATACAGGCGTATTTGACGCCGATATCGATTTATTTGAGGGACAATATACCGTTCCCACCGGTGTTTCCTATAATTCCTATGTGATTCTGGATGAAAAGATCGCCTTGATGGATTCTGTGGACAGCCGGAAGACCGATGAATGGCTGAGCAATGTGGAAAAGGCGCTGAACGGCAAAACGCCGGATTATTTGGTGATCGCCCATCTGGAGCCGGATCACAGCGGCAGCATCCAGGCGGCCGCCAAAAAATATCCGGATATGAAACTGGTACTGAGCGCAAAAGCGCTCTCCATGCTGCCTCAGTTTGCGCCTGCCGCGCTGTCCGCCCGGGCGATCGCGGTAAAGGAAAATGATACGCTTCCTTTGGGAATCCACACGCTGCATTTTGCCATGGCTCCCATGGTACACTGGCCGGAAGTGATGGTATCCTACGAAGACAATGAAAAGGTGCTGTTCTCCGCCGATGCTTTCGGCACCTTCGGAAATCCGGAAAACGACAAATGGCTGCCCGAGGCCCGGCGGTATTATTTCAACATCGTGGGCAAATACGGTTCTCCCGTGCAGTCGCTGCTGAAAAAAGCCGCCGCGCTGGATATTCAAACCATCTGCCCCCTCCATGGCCCGGTGCTCAAGGAAAACCTGAGCTTCTATCTGGAAAAGTATCAAACCTGGAGCAGCTACGCCCCCGAAGAAAAGGGCGTTTTGGTTGCTTACGGTTCCCTGCACGGCAATACTGCCGGAGCTGCCAAATATACGGCGGAACTGCTTCGTGCTCAGGGCGTGGAAGTATTCCTGATCGATTTGGCCCGGGACGATATGGCCCTGGCGCTGGCGGAAGCCTTCAAATATGACAAGATGGTGCTGGCCTGCTCCACTTACGACGGCAATTTCTTCCCCAAGATGGAGGATTTCCTGCTGCATCTGAAGGCCAAAGCGTTCCAGAAGCGGAAGGTGGCCCTGATCGAAAATGGCTCCTGGGCCCCCATGGCCGCCAAGGGCATGAAAGCCTATCTGGAGCAAATGAAGGACATTACCGTTTGCGAGGGCACAGTGACGATTAAATCCACCGTCAGCGAAGCCAATAAAGCGCAGATGGCTGAACTGGTAAAGGAACTGCTGGCATAAGTTTGTTTTGTTCAGGCGATGAACGAATGCTTGTTCATCGCCTTTTCATTTTTCCGAGTGAGCCAATTTTCAGGAGATAACCATGCATTTTGTGGACGCGAAAGGGATTCTGACCGGCGGACGCGGGTATTATGGCATGAACATTTACCGCGGCTGCACCCATGGCTGCATCTACTGCGACAGCCGGAGCGTTTGCTATCAATTCACCCACGATTTTGAAGATATCGAGGTAAAGAAAAACGCGCCGGAATTGCTGGATGCCGCGCTGCGATCCAAACGGCAGCGCAAGCGGTACAGTTTTAGCTTAAGAGTTGCGAACCTCGCGGCTTCCGTGAG
>JAUNMW010000071.1:0-10732 GCA_030537395.1 Clostridia bacterium
TCAACTCTTCACTCCGCTTGACTGCCCAAATACGACGCATGCACTATACTCATCTGAACTCTGTACTCTGAACTCTGTTCACTGATCAAATGTGTACCTGCGTAACGCCCCAGCAGGTGAGCAGCAGCACAGCGGCGAGGAATACGATTTCCGGCCAGGAGGGACGCTTCTTTTCCGGGGTGAGCAGCAGATAGAAAAAGGTGTAGGGCACGGCGTCCACTGCGTAACGGGCCCCCAGCTGGAAGCCGCCGAAGGTGCGATGGAACAGCAGGAAAAAGATGTGCAAAAGGCAGGTGAACAGCACCACGGCTTTTTCCCAGCGCATCCGCTTTTTCACGATGTCGATGACCGCCCAAACAAGCATCAGGGTCAGGGTGGGGCAGGCCAGCAGCATGGAATAACCGAATCGGGCGAAGGTCCATTCCCCGTTTTGGTTTTGCAGGGGGAGCCCCCACAGGAAGGTTTTCAGATGCTTGCCCACATGCTGGATGGAAAACTGAATGCCGCCCTGGAAGGAAAACTCCGGTAGCCAATTGTGGCCGAATTCCAGGGGATTGCCGAAGCGCACAGCGTTATAAATGCCGATGGCCGCCGCCACACAAAGGCCCAAGCCCACCCCGGGCAGCAGGCTTTTTGCTGTGTCCTTCAGGGGCATCCCCGCCCGCTGATTGAGGATCCAATAGGTGAAGAACAGGGGCAGGGCGTACAGCGCGTTAAAGGGACGGCAGGCCACGGACAGGGCATAGCATAGCAGCGACAGCGTGGGCCGATCCAGAGTGAAAAGGCAGATGGAGGCGATGGTGAGGAAGAAAGCCAGCACCTGGGCGTGATACCACACCGCGCCGTTCAGCGTCATGGGAAGCAATGAGGACGCAAAGCAGAAAAGGAAAGCAAATACTGCGGCAAAGGGCCGTTCATAGCCCGCCCGTTTCAAAGCACCGTACATCATCAGGCAGGCAAAGAGCGCGTACAGCTTCACCAGCAGATTGTCCGGCGTGTCCATGCCGAAAAGAAAGGTCAGGGGCCAGAGGATCACCGAGGGCAGCGGAGGAAAGGAAACGTAATACTCGTTTTCATACACCGCCAGCTCCAGATAGGGCACATCCTCCGGCAGGTGCAGCAGGCCTTGACGCCAGGCCAGGGCCTGCCGGGTGTAGGTGTTGTAAAAACTGGGGCCCCAAAAGCTGCCGCCGATCAGGGCGTGCAGAATGGCCCACAACAGCACCATGGCCCCGATGAAATAAAACGGCGTTTTGTCTCGCCGCAGGGATTTGAGCATGGAGCGAAACTCCTTTCAAATACGCTGGGATTTTCGTCTGAAGAAAATAGAATTCTGTTTTCTTGGAAGGGGTTCGGGGGAACCATTCTTTGACATCCAAAGAATGGTTCCCCCGATAAAAGTTTCATTCAACCGGCGTGGCGATTTCAGCGGGGCCCAGGATGCGGGCCTCCTGGGAATTGAGCAGCTGGCCTTCCCGGCGGACGCGGCGGTACTTGCCGCTCTTTTTCATTTCCCAAGCCTTCATATTGTCGTTCAGTTCATCCTGCAGGGAAGCGATGATGCGGTTTTGCAGGGCGGGGTCCTCGATGGGGAACATCAGCTCGACCCGCTTATCCAGGTTCCGAGGCATCCAGTCGGCGGAGGCCAGATACACTTCTTTTTCTCCGCCATTTTCAAACACGAAGGCCCGAGTATGCTCAAGCAGTCGGCCTACGATGGAGCGCACGCGCAGGTTTTCCCTTCCGCCGGTTTTCAGACAGCACATGCCGCGCACGATCAAATCGATTTCCACGCCCGCGTCGGCGGCCTTGTAAATCAGTTTGATCATCTTGGGGTCCACAAAGGAGTTCATTTTCGCGGTGATGCGGGCGGGGAGGCCGGCCTCCGCGTGCTCGATTTCCCGATTGATCAGGCGCTTGAAGGCTTTGCGCAGATAGGTGGGGGCGGACACCAGCTTTTCCATTTCGTTGGCTTCGCTGTAGCCGGTGACCATGTTGAAGAAATTGCCCGCGTCCCGGCCGATGGCCTCGTCGCAGGTAAAGAGGCCCATATCGGTGTACAGCCTGGCGGTCACGTCATTGTAGTTGCCGGTGGCCAAATGCACATAACGGCGCATGCCGTCCGGTTCTTTGCGCACAACCAAAGTGATCTTGCTGTGGGTTTTCAGCTTGGGCACGCCGTAGAACACATGGCAGCCCGCTTTTTCCAGGGCCAGGCACCAATTGATGTTGTTTTCTTCGTCAAAGCGGGCGCGCACCTCCACCAGCACGGTCACCTGCTTGCCCTGCTGGGCGGCGCGGATGAGGGCGGCCACGATGGGGGATTTGCCGCTGACCCGGTATAGGGTCTGCTTGATGGCCATCACGTTTTGATCCTCCGCCGCTTCGCAGATGAAGCGCACTACGGGATCAAAGCTGTCGTAGGGATGATTGACCAGAATATCGCCGCCCCGGATGGCCCGGAAAATGGAGCCCTCCTGACGGAAGCGCTCGTCAATGCGGGGAGTAAAGGGCAGAAAGCGCAGATCGTCAAAGTCCGGCAGGGAGGAAATCTGCTTCATGAAATAATCCAGGTTCAGGGGGCCGGGCACGGCAAACACGCCCTCCTCCGCCACATCCAGATATTTCTTCAGCCGGGCCAGCAGCCGGGCGTCGCCGCCTACGGGCACCTCCAAACGCACCACCCGGCCCCACTTGCGCTTTTTCAGGTTCTTCTGCATTTCCACGATCAGGGCGTCGGCGTCGCTGTCGTTATAAATAAAGTCCGTGTTCCGGGTAATGCGGAAGGGCAGCACGGCCATGGGATGGGCCTTGCCAAACACCCGATGGGCAAAATGCGCCACCACATCCTCCAGCAGCACGCCCCGGGCTTTGCCCCGGCCCATGGGCAGCAGGGTCACCCGCGGCAGGGAGGAGGGCACGGTAAGCAGCGCCATGCGCGGCGCTCCGGCCCGAACGGCAGGGGGCAAAAGCAGCGCCAAATGCAGCCGCTTGGCCGCCAGCAGCGGGAAAGGCCGCCGATCGTCAATGGCACGGGGGGTCAAAAGGGGCTGCACCTGTTCGTCAAAATAGTGGGAAAGCCATTCCCGCTGCTCCTTGTCCAGCTCCTCCGGCTTTAAAAAATGAATGCCGGATTGAGCCAGAGCGGGCAGATATTCGGTGTTCAGCAGCTCATACTGCCGGGCCACCTGCTCCTGCACGGCGGGGAAAATCTGGTCCAGCTGTTCCCGGGGGGTCAGGCCGGAGGGGTCCTTTTTCTTGTCCCCGGCGGATACGGCACGGGCCAGGGAGCCCACCCGCACCATGAAAAACTCGTCCAGGTTGCTGGAGCAAATGGACAGGAATTTGCCCCGCTCCAGCAGGGGATTATCCGGATTGGAAGCTTCCTCCAGTACCCGTCGGTTAAATTGGATCCAGCTCAGTTCCCGGTTGATGATTTCGCGCTTGCTCATGGTTTCGCACATCCTTTATTTTTCGCGGCAGTATCGTATATTTATTGCGTCAGTTTGCTTGTCAGCGTGATCACGGTCACGGCGGGGGTGTTGAACAGGCGGATGGGGGGCAGGCCCGAGGCGGCGGAGGTGCCCAGGCCCGGACTGATGTACTGGGGAATACCGTTCACAGTGGAAAGCCCCATGATTTTGCCGTCCTCCGGGAACCATTGCGAATCGCCCGTTTCGGAAAAAATAGGCGCGCGCACCGCGCCGATGCCCGGTATTCGCCATTGACCGCCCACATAATGCCCCGCCAGCACCAACGCTACGCTGGTGATATGCCGGCCGTTATCGGTTTGCGTCCAGTCCCGCAGTTCTTTTCGGGCCGTATCGGACAGGGGGTGATGGATGAGCGCAATGTGCGCATCCGTTTCCAAAATCTCCCGCTGAGCCTCCCGAATGCGGTTCAATTGATCGATCTGGTATTCGATGGCGGCCAGGGCGGCGTCCCTTTCCGGGGACGCGGCTTCACTTTGCAATTCTGTCAGCCTCGCCTGATAGGCCGCTTCAGAGGCTGCGTCGTCCATTTGATAAATCCATTCGGGGGAGAGCCACAGGGCGCCCTTGCCCCGGGTGATTTTTACCGGCGTGTCCAGATAAACCGCGCCGCGGGCCTCCGCCTGCAGGATATAATCCGCTTTGGCGCTTTTGCCTCCGTGGGGCGCGGACAGGATGGGGGATGGGTCCTCATCCCCGGTGATAAAGTATACCGGCGCTTTGTCCCGGAGCAGATCGATCAGCGCCAGGAACGCGCTCACGTCGCCGTTTGGGTCCGTCACATCCCCGGTGACGCATACCACATCGTACCGGGCGGAGGCAAGAGCGGCCTGAATCTGTTCCTGGTGCAGGCCGAAATACAGGCCGTGCAGATCACTGATATGCAGGATGCGGAAATTTTCCAGCGCCGAGGGCAGGGTGGGGATCGTTACAGATTGCCGGATCAGGTTCACCCGGCTGTTGTTGATGGTGTTCAACGTGGCCACCGTCACGATGATCAGGATCAGCAGCATGATCAAAAACCCGATAAAGGGGTGCTTTCTTCTTCCTTCGTCAAATAAGGGATCACGAGCGCGGCCCATGCAAATCTCCTTTCAAAATCCGTGGACTTTCATTATATATGAAAAAACGCTTTTCCGCAATGGGAAAAAGCGCCGGAAACGGAAATTGGCAAAGCGAAACCAGAGTACAGAGCGTAAAGCATAGAGCACAGAGTTCAGAGTGCAGAGTACAGATTATTTAGTCTGCGCTTTATCGGCCAAGGGGACTGATATATAAAACTATATAAATCTGAACTCTGTGCTCTGAACTCTGCACTCTTATACGGCCTTTTGCGAGTATCAGCTTTTGCCGTAAGGCGTCGAACACTTTTGCTTCGGGTTCGACAGGATGCGATCAAGTTTTATATGGCAAGATTGCGGGAATTGTGATATGATACTTACAGTACCAATGATAAACGGGGGACAGAATGATGCCGAAGAAAAAGACCAGCTTTCAGTGCACGGCCTGCGGGTATGAAAACCCGCGGTGGATGGGCAAATGCCCGGAGTGCGGGGCCTGGAACACCATGGAGGAAATCATGGCCGCGCCGGAGGAAGCCGCGCCCAAGCAGTACAAGCAGCGGGGCGGCACCGGCAACAGCGCCCGGCCCATGAAGGAAATTGAAACGGGCGAACAGGTGTACACCGAAAGCGGGCTTCCCGAACTGGACCGGGTGCTGGGGGGCGGCATTGTGGAAGGAGCCCTCATTTTGGTGGGCGGCGATCCCGGCATCGGAAAATCCACGCTGCTTTTGCAGGTGTGCAATCATTTGTGCGCCGCGGGCAAGCGGGTGCTCTATGTGAGCGGCGAGGAAAGCGCCCGGCAGATCAAGCTGCGGGCACAGCGCCTGGGCGCGGACAAAAGCGATATGATCGTGCTGACGGAAAACGCCATGGATCAGGTGGAGGAAAAGCTGCGCCAGGTGCAGCCGGATTTCTGCGTGATCGATTCCATCCAGACCATGTACCGCCCGGAAATGGGCAGCGCCCCCGGCAGCGTGAGCCAGGTAAGGGAAAGCGCCGCGCTGCTGATGCGCTATGCCAAGCAGGAGGGCTGCGCCATTTTTCTTGTGGGCCATGTGACAAAAGAAGGCTCCCTGGCGGGACCCCGCATCCTGGAGCATATGGTGGATGTGGTGCTGTATTTTGAAGGGGATCACCAGCACGAATACCGGCTGCTCAGGGCAGTGAAAAACCGCTTTGGCTCTGTGAACGAATTGGGCATTTTTGAAATGACAGGCAGCGGCATGAAGGCCGTGCAGAACGCATCCGAAACCCTTTTGTCTCAGCGGGCCAAGGGGGCCAGCGGCAGCTGCGTTTTCTGCGGACTGGAGGGCAGCCGCCCCATGCTGGTGGATATTCAGGCGCTGGTGACCCAATCCTTTATGGCGGTGCCCCGGCGCACGGTGGACGGCATGGATTCCAGCCGGGTCATGCTGCTTTTGGCCGTGATGGAAAAGCGGGCGCGGCTTAAAATGTACAACCGGGACGCCTATATCAACGTGGCGGGTGGTCTGTCGCTGAACGAACCGGCGGCGGACCTGGCATTCTGCATGGCGGTGGCTTCCTCCTATGTGGATCGGCCCGTGCCCGCCGAATGGGCGGTGATGGGCGAAGTGGGCCTGGCGGGAGAAGTGCGCGCCATCGCCCAATTGGAACGAAGAGTTTCAGAATGCCAGCGGCTGGGGTTCACTCATATCCTGTGTCCCCGGGACAGCGCAAGGCATTTGAAAGCCCCGGAGGGCGTGAGTCTGCACGGGGTGGATACCGTGGCCCAGGCCATGGCGGTGCTGGATCTTTTGCCTTCCTGATTTCCGGATGCCTGTGCGCATGAATCGGGGCGGAAAGGCGCATGATAAAGGCATCAATGATCGGAAAGAAGGAATCTGTATGGAATCTGCGCATCTTCCGCCCTTATCCAAGCGCGCCGCGGGTTTTCTGGGCTTATTTGGCGGAGCCGCTTTGGCCGCGATGCTGACGCGGCCTTTCTCTTTTCTTCCTCAGGGGATGGGAAGCTGTCTGCTGGCCGTTGGGGTGTATGCCGCGCTGATGGCCGCCGGCTGGCGGATGGGAAAAACGCTGGCCCCGGCACTGGAAAAGAGCCATGAAAGGAAGGCGGGCGCGTCCGCTGCCTGCCCCAAGGTGCTGGACACTTCCGTTATCATCGACGGCCGCATCCTGGATATTGGCCGAACGGGCTTCCTGGAGGGAGAATTGGTGGTTCCCGCCTGCGTGCTCACAGAGCTGAGGCACATCGCCGACAGCGCGGACAGCCTGCGCCGGGTCCGGGGAAGACGGGGACTGGACGCACTGCAGAAAATGCAGGAGGATTTTCCCTGCCCCGTACGCGTGATCGAACAGGACGACGGGGAAGAAGGCGAAGCGGATGTAAAGCTGCTCCGCCTGGCGCGCAGAATTGGCGGCGCGGTGATGACCAACGATTACAATTTGAACAAGGTAGCGGGCGTTACCGGCGTGCCGGTGCTGAACATCAACGATCTGGCCGGAGCCCTCCGGCCCCAGGTGCTGCCAGGGGAGGATATGACGGTTCATATCGTGCGGGAGGGCAAGGAGCCGGGCCAGGGTGTGGCATATCTGGATGATGGCACCATGGTGGTGATCGAAAACGGCCGCCGCCTGGTGGGGGAAACCGTGGAGGCAGAAGTGACCACCGTGCTGCAGACAAGCGCCGGCCGCATGATTTTTGCCCGGGCCAAGGCCGGCGAATCCAAAGCGGTGTGAAAAAACAGTTTTTTGCAGGTTGTTTACAGATGTTACATGTAAATTCGGCATTTTGAAACACTTCTGGAATAGGTTTTTCATCACCTTTGTGGTACAATAGGGCAGGATACGGATGAAAAATAAGGATCAGTGATCTGTATTCTGAGAGAGGAGGCTTTTTTCCATATGATGAAGCGTTTTTTGGCTGTGCTGCTGGTGCTGGCCTTGATGGCGCCCGCCGCCGCGTTGGCCGATGAACCCGCTGTAACGGCGGCAAATCCCGCTGCGGAAACTCCCGTGACCGTGCGCACCCTGACCAAGGGCATGAAGGGTGAGGACGTGCTGGCCGCCCAGATCCGCCTGGCCAAGTATGGCTACTATAACGGCCCCCTGGATTCCAGCTTCGGCAGCGTGATGCTCACCGCCGTGAAGCAGTTCCAGCGCAAGAACGAACTGGCCGTGGACGGCAAGATCGGCCCCCAGACCCTGGCGCTGCTTAATTCCGACAACGCTGTGGGCAAGACCGATCCCGATTCCGAAGCGACCCTGTCCATCGGCATGAACGGTGAAAAGGTAAAGGAACTGCAGCGCGCGCTGCGGGAAACCTATTACTACACCGGCACCATCGACGGCATCTTCGGCGCGGAAGTGCTCAAGGCCGTGAAGTGGTTCCAGGCCTCCGCCGGGCTGAACGCCGACGGCAAGGCCGGCCCCCGCACCCTGGACGCGCTGTATAACCGCACCGCGAGAATCTTCAACGGCGGCATCCCGGTTCGTTCCCTGAGCCAAGGTTATCGCGGCTACGATGTGTACGTGCTGCAGATGAAACTGGCCAGCCTGAACTATACCCTCACCTATGCCAAGCCCGGCTACTATGATTCCGTGACCGTGGCTGCCGTGAAAGCCTATCAGAAGGACAACGGCCTGAAGGTGGACGGCGCCGCGGGCAGCGTGCTGCGCCGCTATCTGTGGCCCACCACCGTGAACAACGCGGAAGAAGAAGCCAAGCAGTACGAAGGCACCGTGGATGATCCCTTCACCGAACGCACCCTGAAATTGGGCAAGAGCGGCAACGACGTGGCCAGCGCCCAGATGAAGATGAAGGCTGCGGGCTACTTCTTCGGCGCGGCGGACGGTGTTTTCGGCAAGGATACCAAAGCGGCTGTTATCCGCGTGCAGAAGGATTATAACCTGAAGCAGGACGGCATCATCGGCCCTCAGACCTGGGCTGTGATCAAGAGCCTGAATGTTTCCAGCGCCGAACCCACCGTTGTGGATGACGATAAGACCGCTGTGGGCGCTTATACCACCAAGCTCCGCCGCGGCAGCCGGGGCACGCAGGTGACCAAGCTGCAGCAGCAGCTGATCACGCTGGGCTATCTGGAAACCGGCGACGCCGACGGCAAGTTCGGCCCCAAGACCGCCTGGGCCGTGATGCAGTTCCAGAAGGATCAGGGCATCAATGTGGACGGCGTGGCGGGCTATCAGACCTTTGTAGCCCTCAACGAAGTTCTGGGCGTGCAGTGGGATGTGCCCGTGGGCTAAGCTCCAAACCATGAGATCATGCGGCCTGCCTGAAAAGGCGGGCCGTTTTTCTGTGCGCCTGCCTTGTAATTTTTCAACGCTTGTGATATGCTGAACCGGAATAAAACCATCGGAGGAACGATGACGATGAATGAAATTCGGGCCATGGGCCGGGCGTGGATGGAAGTGGACGAGGACGCGCTGCTGTATAATTATCGGCTGGCGAAATCCCTGTGCAGGGCGGATACGGCGTTTATCTGCGTGGTGAAGGCCAACGCCTATGGCCTGGGCCTGCGCCGCACCGTGGAAACGCTGCATGAGGCGGGGGCCGCTTGGTTCGCCGTGGCCGCGCCGGAGGAAGCGTACATCGTGCGAAGGGCTGTGCCGGACGCCCATATCCTGCTCATGGGGCCTGCGGGGGAGGAGGAGCTTCCTTTCCTGATTCAAGAGGATATTTCGCTCACGATCGGTACGGTTCCGGACGCTGAAAGGGCCTCTGCCGCGGCAGCGGCGTTGCATAAGAATGCTTTGGTGCACGTGAAATTGGATACCGGGCTGCACCGCCTGGGCTTTACGAATATCAAGGAAACCCTGAAAATCAAGGACTTACCGGGTCTGACCTTTGAAGGCATCTACAGCCATCTGGCCCTGCGCAGCCGGGAGCAAAGCATGGAGCAGGAACGGCAGTTTACCGCCTTTGCGGATGCACTGGCGGCGGGCGGGCTCCGGCCCCCCATGCGGCATCTGGTGGATTCCATCGGTCTGACCCGGTACCCGGAGTGGCAAATGGACGCGGTGCGGGTAGGCGCGTTTTTGTACGGTAACGTGCCGGTGAGCTGGGAACGGTTTAGCGAAGGAAAAAACGTGGTCACCTTCAAGGCCCGCGTCACCCGGGTGGACTGGGTCAGGGCCGGGGAGGGCGTGGGCTACGACGATACGCCCCTTTCCCGGGACACAAGGGTCGCCACTCTGTCCGTGGGCTACATCGACGGCTATCCCCGGTGCTTAAGCCATAAGGGTTTCGTGGCGCTGCATGGCAAAAGGGCCCCGGTGCTGGGCCTGGTGTGTATGGATCAAATGATGATCGATGTGACGGATATCCCCGCGGCCCAGGTGGGAGACGCGGTGACGCTGCTGGGCGGGGAAATCGATTTGCGGGAGTACGCCAAGTGGGGCGATCTGAACCGCAACGAGTGCCTGGGCGTCATTGGCCGCCGGGTGCCCCGAGTCTATTTCCGGGATGGAAAGATCGTGTATGTGGCAGCGGAAATGGACGCGATTACGGAATGATAGCATTCTCGTTCTATGATGTACACTGCAAAGGACGAATCAAGATTTCTCGCAAGTGATAAAGCTGGCAGCCATTTGCGATAACCAATGCCCCCTGCACGTAGGTTGTTGGACACTCTTTGATGTGATATACTTGCCTTGAATCAACAAATCGGGGTCTGTTAAGAAACGAAGAAACTTTTGGGGGACGCATAATGAAAAAAACCTTTATTGAGATGAAACTTTTTCAGGTAAAGCCCGATAGAATCGAGCAATTTGAAGCAAAGATTGAGGAAATGTCCGCAAATCAGCTTAAATGCAAAGGCTGCATATCTCTAAAGTATTTCAAGAGGTTTTACACCATAGATGGAATAGAACTTGGTGAGCCGCCAAGGGAGTTAACCAGGATCGTAAAGTGCGTAAAGTACTACTCATATTGGGAGTTTGACACAAAAGAAAACTATGGCAAGGCCATAAAAACTTATTTTGATAAATACAATAAAGATTTGCAAAAACTGCTGATTGCACCTTTTGATATTCATTTGGGATATTCTGTTTAAGATATCTACGAATCCAAGTCTGTCGGGGCGGAACATAGCCGATAATCTCGGAAATGAATCTTTCAAAGGCAGAGTTCCCAACTTTGAATTGAATGAACAATCAACAAATCGGGATTTGAGGAGGCTT
>JAUNMW010000071.1:10742-15477 GCA_030537395.1 Clostridia bacterium
GAAAAACAAAGGGATAAGACTTGAAAAGGTGAATGATAATAACTTCGTTGATCTGATGGAGCTTGAAGTTGCTGAATCGCAGAAAGACTACGTTGCTTCGAACACGGTGAGTATGGCTCAGGCTTATGCCGTAAATGCAAGCGGCAGATTTGTTCAGTGTTTCGGTATCTACGATGGAGACACAGCGGTCGGATTTGCCATGATCGGACACCATTCCGAGGAATATAACGGTATGGCGGAAATATATCGCCACAGCTATTATCTTTGGCGATTTATGATCGATCACAGATTTCAAGGAAAAGGATTCGGAAGGGATGCACTGAACCTTCTTTTGGACTATGTTCTATCATTTCCGGATGGAGAGGAAGACACATGGAGTACATCATACGATCAGGAAAATGAAGCAGCCAGGCATCTGTACGCCTCATTTGGATTTGCGCCGAACGGTGAGAAAGAC
Source organism: Clostridia bacterium (assembly GCA_030537395.1). Lineage (GTDB taxonomy): Bacteria > Bacillota > Clostridia > Christensenellales > Aristaeellaceae > RUG563. The sequence goes on from JAUNMW010000071.1 coordinate 11,200, forward strand.
AGCGATTATGAAGATGCGGAGGAAGTCGCTGTGCTGCCGCTGAAATGATCTTTTCAGCAAAACCGAACAAGTTGACAAATCTTGCTAATGTTTGTCAAGCAGTTTTTTTAGAATTTTAATATAAATTGATTGCATCATAAAACAACCTGCGTATTGCAGATTTGCAAAAAATATAGATGTTTGACGGAGGAAACAAGAATGATTCGCCTGGAAAAACTTACATGGGATAATTACGATGACGTCTTGAAACTAAAGGTGGCAAAAGAACAGAAAGAATATATGGTTCCCAACGCAGAATGCCTGATTCAGGCTTTCTTTGCCATGACAGAAAGTAAGGCGCAGGTTTTTCCTTTTGGTATTTATTCAGGGAAGAAGCCTGTCGGATTCATGATGATCGCACGTGACGTTCCCTGGATCGAGGAATACTGCGGTTCTCACGCAAAATATTATTACATCTGGAAATTCATGATCGACGTAAGATACCAAGGCAATGGTTACGGAAAAGAAGCCATGCTGCAGGCGCTGAATCTGATCCGCACTTACCCGGCGGGTGAAGCAGAATACTGCTGGCTGAGCTATGAACCTGAAAATACAGCGGCAAAGAAACTGTATGCATCTCTGGGCTTTGTTGAAAAGCCTGAACTATATGAAGATCTCGGAGAAATGCCGGCTGTATTGAAGCTGTAATTTGCCGGTAATGAAATCGATGTTTGTGGAGGTATTGCAATGGTTCATTTGGAAGAGCTGAACAAATATAATGTATGGGATATTATGGAACTGAGCATAGAGGAGGAACAGGAGCGTTTTATCGCAAGCAACGTGTGGAGTCTCGTTCATGCTTATGTCGGGCACAAGACCTCCGGAGCTGTATACCCATTCGGGATCTATGACGATGACACTCCCGTCGGTTTTCTAATGCTCGCCTATGACTATGGTGAGGTTTGTGACGATAAAAATGCGCCGGAGATCTCAAAAAATAATTACTTCTTTTGGCGTCTGATGATCGATAAGGAGTATCAGGGAAAGGGTTATGGACGTGAGGCTGTCAGACTCGCGCTGGATTATATCAGGACTTTTCCGCACGGAAAAGCAGACTACTGCTGGATCTGTTATGACCGAGAGAATACAGTGGCGAGAAAGTTATACCTTTCCTTCGGCTTTGAGGAGATAGGAGAGGATGCAGAAGGCGATATCGATGCCGTTATGAAACTTTGATATTGCTCAACAAATTCCAGTTTGTCGGGGTCAATGATTCATTAACCCGGAAGATGTGTTTTGAGTTATGTGACCATCGGCAGATCGGGATTTGTGGAGGGAATATGGAATTAATCAAGATAGGAATGATGGACTCAGACAAAATTGCCCCATTGGTAGCTGCTTTCCGAACACAGTTGTAATCCTATACTATCTGATTAAATATAGACACCATCAAAGCATGATTATGGAATCAAAAATACCTATTCGCTTTTCTCGGAAGGGGGACTGGGGAAAACCGCTCTTTGAGCTCCAAAGAGTGGTTTCCCCCAGAAAACTCACTTTTAATTTGGTTATAGTATCACATCTGAATTCACGGATCAATTGGTGGAGCAATAAGAACAGAAACCAACTTTACAGCATCCATCTTTTGATTCAAGAGGAAAAGTATAAATGAACATTGAAAATGGAGAAGCTTGCAGATGGTATTCTGCGCGCTTCTCCATTTTTTCCCCGCATGCTTTTTCTTTGCATGGGTTATCCTTCCTTTTGACATGCTAACGAAGGAATGAAAAAGGGGGGACGGAATTTGAGTTGGGTTTTGATGGTGATCCAGCTGCTGGTCACCGTGATCATGGGAGTATATTTTTACACGCAGCTAAAACGTCAGCGCCAAAGCCAGCCTGCGGGCAGGCGGGAAAGCGCCCGGGAAATGGACAATTTACGGAAGATGCGGGCGATTTCGCTGTCCGAGCCCTTGGCGGAGACGGTGCGGCCCCAAATGTTTCGGGATATTATCGGCCAGGAGGAGGGCATCCGCTCCCTGATGGCCATTTTGAGCGGAAAGAATCCCCAGCACGTGATCATTTACGGGCCTCCCGGCGTGGGGAAAACCTGCGCGGCGCGGCTGGCGCTGGAGGCGGCGAAGCAGAGCCCCGGAACGCCGTTCAAGCCCAACGCGCCCTTTATTGAAATGGACGCTACCTGCGTGCGGTTTGACGAGCGGGCCATCGCCGATCCATTGATCGGCAGCGTGCACGACCCCATTTATCAGGGGGCGGGGCCCCTGGGCGTGCAGGGCATTCCTCAGCCCAAACCCGGAGCGGTGAGCCGGGCCCATGGCGGCGTGCTGTTTTTGGATGAAATCGGGGAATTGCATCCCATTCAGATGAACAAGCTGCTCAAAGTGCTGGAGGATCGGAAGGTGCAGTTTGAATCGGCCTATTATAATCCAGACGATCCCGCCACGCCCCGGTATGTGCACGAAATCTTCAAAAATGGTTTGCCGGCGGATTTTCGCCTGGTGGGAGCCACCACCCGCAGCCCGGAGGAGATTTCTCCCGCCCTGCGCTCCCGGTGCATGGAGATTTTCTTCCGGGCCCTGGAACCGGAGGAAGTGACCCAAATCGCTTATGACGCGGCGCGCCGCGCGGGGTTTTCCATGAGCCGGGACACAGCGACGCTGGCGGGGCGCTATGCCGCCTGTGGGCGGGACGCGGTGAACATGGTGCAGATGGCCTCCGGCGTGGCGCAATTGGAAAACCGCAGCCAGATCACCCGGGAAGATATGGAATGGGTGATCGAATCCGGTCATTACGCCCGGCGGCCGGAACAAATGGCGGCGCTGGAAAACCGGGTGGGGGCGGTGCACGGGTTGGCGGTGTACGGGAGCCATCAGGGGGCGGTCATGGAAATTGAAGCGGTAACCGAAAAGGGCAGCGGATGCGTGCGGGTGACGGGCATCGTGGAAGAGGAAGAAATGGGCGGCGGCGGCCATACAGTGCGCAGGAAATCCATGGCGCATGCGTCGGCTGAAAATGTGGCCACGCTGCTTCATCGCTTGGGCTATCTGGATGAAAACACGGATGTGCACATCAATTTTCCAGGCGGGGTGCCGGTGGACGGGCCGTCCGCGGGCATTGCCATGGCGGTGGCGGCAGTGAGCGCATTGACGGGTCAGCCGGTGGACGGGGCCGCGGCGGTAACGGGGGAAATCGGCGTCCAGGGCCGGGCTTTGCCTGTGGGCGGGGTTCCTGCCAAGGTGGAAGCAGCAAGGAAAGCGGGGCTTTCCCGGGTGCTCATTCCCCGGGCCAACGAAATGGAGCGTTTCCTAGAGGCGGACATTCAGGTGATCCTGATCGATACCGCCCAGGACGCTTTCCGGGAAATGCTGCTGCCCGCTGCCTGCCGAGAGGAGGAAACGGGCGCGCTGCAGCAGCCGGCCGCCTTTGCCGCCGCGCCGCTGCCTGCGGCGAAAGGCTGATGGTTGCAATTTTACGCAAAATCAGCTATAATCATAATTTACCGGAAGCTTTTACGTTCCGGAAATTTTTCAGTCAAACAGGGAGTCAATATGCCAAGAAAGAAAAAGAACGCAATGCTGCATCTGCCCCTCATCCCCCTGCGGGGACTGATGGTGTTTCCCCATATGGTGCTGCATTTTGACGTAGGCCGGGCGCGCAGTGTAGCCGCGCTGGAGCAGGCCATGATGGAGGATCAGCAGGTATTTTTGGTGGCCCAGCGGGACGGCGACGTGGAAGAGCCCGCGGTGGAGGATTTCTGCCGCGTGGGCACCGTGGCGTCCATCAAGCAGGTATTGAATCTGCCAGGGGACACCATCCGCGTGCTGGTGGAAGGAAAACAGCGGGCCATTTTGCGCGCTGTGACCCAGGAAGACCCCTTCTGGACCGCCGATTTGGAGCTGCCGCCCCAGGACGTGATCATGACCCCCGAGCTGGAGGCCATGGTGCGCACCACTCACGAATTATTCGATGAATATGCTCGGGCGTCCATGCGGGTGAGCGGGGAAACTCTGCGGTCTGTGAGCGAAGTGGACAAGCCGGATCAATTGGCGGATATTATCGCCGCCAATGTGCTCACAAGAGTAGAAGATCGTCAGGCCATTCTGGAGGAAATCGATACCGCCCAGCGGCTGGAAACCCTGTGCGGCATCCTGATCCGGGAAACAGAGCTGGCGGGCATCGAAAAGCAGGTGCAGAGCCGCCTGAAAAAGCAGATCGATAAAAACCAAAAGGATTATTACCTGCGGGAACAGATCAAGGCCATTCAGGAGGAATTGGGCGA
>JAUNMW010000345.1 GCA_030537395.1 Clostridia bacterium
GTAAGCGCTCTATAAACGCATGGATTCCAAGCCCGTCAATTATAACATATAATTGAAGCAAGCGTTTTACTCGCAACCAGGATAGGATAGCGAGACATTTACTTGCAAAGGGCTGAGAATATGAATACACCGAAAGTATCACGTGACGAACAGATCCGGCTGATACATGAATGCCGCACCAGCGGATTGTCAGATAACCAATGGTGTCTGCAGCACGGAATCAGGCCTGGCACTTTTTATAATTGGGTCAGCCGGATCAAGAAGAAGGGAGATGTGTACATTCCGGATCCTGGCGGTGCCGCAGAGTACTGGCCAGAAGCAAAACCTGACATAGTACAGATCAATTTTGTCCGGGAAGATACCAAATGCATATCCGATCCTCAGGAAACCGCAGGACCCAATATCCCCGCTTTTACTTCTCAGCCTGAAAACTGTATCACGTCCCCGGCTCCTGTCATGGAACTGGAACTGAACGGAGCGAAGCTCAGGATCTCCAATGCGATAGATCCGGGGCTTTTGTTGCAGGTGCTTCAGATTCTGAGAGGTGCAGCATGCTAGGCGATATTTCACGGGTAGACGAGATTTATCTCATCTGCGGGTATACCGATTTGCGAAAGTCCATTGATGGCCTCAGCTCTGTCGTGGAGGATATTCTGCATTTCAGTGCCAGACGAAATGCATTGTTCCTGTTCTGTGGGAGACGTTGTGACCGGATCAAGGCGCTTTTGTATGAACCGGATGGATTTCTTCTCTTCTACAAACGGCTGGATTTTGAGGGACGATATCGCTGGCCCAGGTCATCTTCTGAAGCTAAATCTCTGACCTGGCAGCAGTTTGACTGGCTTATGTCCGGCCTTGAAGTAGAGCAGCCCAAAGCATTCAGAATTCCTCCCAGAATCGGCTGAAAGCCTTGAAATTTCTCGATTTTTTGTTTTTTCCCAAAAGGATTTCCCATACTGTTTGCCGAATATATAATATATCGACAGAGCAAACGGAAAGGAGGTCCTGACGATGGCACAAAGCGCGAGCGAACTGCAGAACAGAGAGCTCAGGGATACGATTAAAGTGCTTAATGGCACCATTGAGGATCTCCGAAAGCTCCTGAAAGAAAGTGCAGAGCGGGAGGAAGCACTGAAGCAGCAGATTGAATATTTCACCAAGAAACTGTTTGGCACATCCAGCGAAAAGCGAACACATGAATCGGACGGTCAGCTGTCCTTCTTCGATGAAGTGGAGCAGGAAGCTGATCCTGGTATTCCCGAACCGGAATACCTTGATGTGCCGGGTGCTTCTCCGAAAACGCGCCGTGCCAGATCCCAAAAGGCGGACATGATTCGCGGGATCCGGATTAAGGAAGTGATTGAACCACTCTCCGCTGAGGAAAAGATCTGCTCTGTATGTGGAACAGAGATGAAGCCCGGCGGGACGAAATACCTTTATGATGAACTGATCTACGAACCGGCCAAGGTATACATTCTGCGGCATATGGCTGAGACAGTGTACTGCCCGCGGTGCAAAACGGACAGCGAGAAGAACAATATTGTTTCAGCAAGCCCTTCCAGAAAAGCACTGATTCCGCACAGCTGGGCATCTCCCTCCACAGTGGCACATATGATGTATGAGAAATACGCCAATGCGGTTCCACTGTACCGGCAGGAAAAGGACTGGCTGCAGTACGGTGTTCCACTTACAAGAGCCGTTATGGCCAACTGGATTAAACGGTGTTCGGAAGATTACTTCACCCCCATGTATGAATTCTTCCACCGGAGACTTCTGAAGCGCCGGTTCCTGATGGCGGATGAAACAAGGATACAGGTGCTCAAGGAACCGGGAAGAGAGCCGGAAACGGATTCATTCATGTGGCTGTTCCGTTCCGGAGAAGACGATGGGCCGCCTCTCATTCTGTATGGATATACGGAAACCCGGGCACGATTTAATGCCGAGGTGTTCCTGAAGGGATTCGAAGGATACCTGATGACCGATGGATACCAGGGCTACAACAATCTTCCGGGGATTCGGCGGACAAACTGTTGGGCCCATGTCCGAAGGTATTTCGTGGATGCCATCCCGAAGGGCAAGGAGCTGGATTATTCACAGCCGGCAGTACAGGGAGTCCTGTTCTGTGACAAACTCTTCTGGTATGAGCGATATGCCCGGGACCACCATTTCACTGCCAAGCAACGGTATGAATACCGTCTGGAAAAGGTTCCTCCCGTACTGGAGGCTTTTTGGGCATGGCTTGATAACCAGTGTCCAACAAAAGGCTCTCGGATGGAGAAAGCTGTGAACTATGTCCAGAATCGCCGACCTTATTTGGCAACTTATCTGGAGGACGGACGCTGCAGTTTCAGCAACAACCTCAGCGAGAACGCCATCCGTCCGTTCACTGTCGGGAGAAAAAACTGGCTGTTCAGTGATACACCGAAGGGCGCGGCAGCCAGCGCAACAGTATACACCATGGTAGAAATGGCCAAGGCTCATGATCTGAACATTCACAAATATCTGGAATACCTTCTTGAAAACCGGCCAACGTCAGCAATGACAGACGAGCAACTGGAACAGTTTGCTCCCTGGAATGAAATCGTTAAAGCTGTTTGTGGAAACAACCAGGACAAGAATCTGGAAATGCAGTACTGAATTCCTGAACTGTTAGGCTAGATCCGAGTCAAACGCTTGCATGAATGATGGCAAGCGTTTTATTCACCACAATGAGAGAAAAAACTAACAAGAAAGTGAGCGAAGCGCTCGCTTACCATGTGATTATGGAGCGCTTAC
>JAUNMW010000072.1 GCA_030537395.1 Clostridia bacterium
ATGAAGTCTGGCCGGGGATGAAGCCGGGATGATGCAGATCGACAAACTGGAATTTGTAAAATGATGCTTACAGCTTTTTGCAGGTGAGTTCGTCGTACGCCACACAGCTGTCACTGAAGGTCAACTTGAGCATCCCGCCCTTCCTGCCGAGCTCGTTTTCCCCGATGGGATAGAGCATGAATTCGATTTCATTGCCGTCTTCGTCGATTGCTTTTGCGTAAAGCTCATCGTTTCTCAGGAAGACTTCGTCGACAATAAAATCGGCATTCTCAGGATGCTCATACTTGCCGCAGAAGCTATTCCATTTCGACTTGTCGACACTTTTGAGTGCAATATCCTCAATCGACACGATGGGCTCCGGTTCCTTATCCCTTGCGATTGCTTCCATTCCGTTCCAGTAACCCAAATACGCCCTTACATCCCTGTAGTCCCGGTTGGCGAGGATCACAAGAACCCTGTCCGCATCTATGAAGCGTTCAAACCAGGTACCGACACCCGGCATGCCGCCGCTGTGACTGACAATCAGACCGTACTTCTCGTCGTGTCCGACTCCCCATCCAAATCCGTATCCCAGTCCATCGTCCTCATCGTAAACAGCATCTTCGCCGTTTTTGAGTCTACCGGGGGTGTACATGATCTGCTGCTCCTCAGAAGTAAGCACCTTGCCCTCGCGCAGCGCCCTGTCCCATCTGAGCATGTCAAAAATGTTGGTGTACACATAGTCGTCGCCGTTCAGACCATCAAAGGCAACCACTTCTCCGTCCTCGGCGGAGTCAATATCGGCAACCCATTTATCGTCTTCGAATACCGTCGCACGGGCGTAGTTCTCGAACGGAACGCCGTCCCTGCGGATATGACAACAGCGGGTGGAGGTCATCCCGGCAGGCTCAAAGATGTTCTTTTGCAGAAATTCCTCGAAATGAACGCCGGAGAGCCGCTCCACAAGCAGAGCCAGCAGGTTATAGCCGGTATTGGAGTAATGCAATCCTTCCCCCGGCGCAAAGTATGGTTTCGCTTTGGTTTCACGGAGAAAACTGAGGATTTCGTCGTTGCACGGGACCCGTTTTTCTTCCTTCCAGATTTTTATAAACCAGTCCGCATCGTCAAAATAGTCGGGAATTCCGCTGGTGTGGTTCAGAAGATGCCGGACAGTTACGCCCTCATACGCAGCAAGTTCCGGAAAATACTTTGTGATCCTGTCCTCCGGGCTGAGAAGGCGCTGCCGCATCAGCAGCATGACCGCCGTCGCCGTGAACTGCTTAGTGATCGATGCCAGCTGAAAGATCGTGTCCTCCGTAATCGGAAGCGTGTTTTCAGGATCCCGGAAGCCGAGAGCTCCCTTGGACACGATCTCGCCGTTTTCCGCATAGAGCCACGCCCCGTTGAAGCCGTCTTTTTCCTGCAGCGCCCGGGCAAGGTTTTCCATTGTTGTATTCTTATCCATTTTGTTTCTCTCCATAAACTTCGATTTGCAAGCCTGTAAAACAAACATCAGCCAGATCGGATACTCTCTCCGGATAGCCGCCCGCAAGCCAAGACAGAGTCCATGATTCTGATTTCCCCTTCCTGTCCGGTATTCAGATAAGAAGATACCCTCTGAATCCACGCACTGAATAGTAGGAATCTGCCCCGTTGTGGAAAGTGAACACAGTATTGTAGCGCCGTTCGCAGAACAGTGCACCGCCTTGGCCGCGGATATCATCCGGCGTTGCGATCCAGCTTGACGTTTTCAGATCAAATGAACCAAGACTCTGCAGTCTGCGATAGAGTTCCTCCGTCATCATCGAAACGCCGATCTCTTTCGCTTTTCGTTCGGCGCTGCCGGACGGCGGATTTTTGGCGCGCCCTTGCAAAGCCTTTTCGTCATAACACAGGCTTCTGCGCCCGGCGGGCGATTCCTTTGCGCAGTCACAGAATATGAGTTTTCCTGTCTCTACGTCATAGCCGATGGTGTCCGGCTCACCGCCGCTTTCTTCCATCCTTTGCAAAACCGCGATGGCAGCGGGAACCTCGCGTAGCCGACGCTCCACCTCGGACCATTCCAAATCCGGGTGCAGTTCCTTATGCTCTGAAAATCTCGTTTTAAGTATTGCCAGCATCATGTTCACCTTCGCAAATCCCAATTTGTCGAGCCGAAGCTCCTAACGATTATTCTACCATCTTTCCCAAATCTCCTGCAATCAAAGCGAGGTGAACTTTTATGGCTGAAACCCTGCGCGAACTGGTGGTCGCGCTGTCGCTGGATTCCAGCAATTTCTCGCGCAATATGCGCACCATCAACCAGCAGATCAAGGAAGCCGAGTCCACTTTCCGACTGGCCGGGGCTGGCGTTCAGAATTACGAAAAGACCATCGCGGGCACGGAAGCCAAGCTGTCCATGCTGGGGCAGAAGCTCACTCAGCAGCAAAGAGCCGTGGAGCAGTACAGCCGTGCCCTTGTTGCCGCCAATGATAAGCTGAAGGAAAACTACGACCGCCATCAGGATTATACCCACGTGCTTTCCGGTCTGGAAGGCGATGCTCATCATAGTGGCGACTGCATCACCACTATGCTCTACTTCGGTATATTTCGGTTTAGAGTAATGATATTGCGGCAAACAAAAAGGGGCCAATCACCAATGGTATCATTCTGTGCGCCGTTTCACTATCGCAAAAAAGCCTTGATCGTTCTGCGAAGTATCTAAGGCAATCAAGGCTTCCAGACTTTTTGTCATATCCAGATCATCATCGGAAAAAGCGATATATACGATTTGATGCTTTTTGTCATATGAATAATGCTGGATAACAAAAAGAAAAGCCCGCCGGATTGATCCGACGGGCAAGAGAACCTATATTTTTATCCTTCGATCAGGATGGTTTTCTTTTCAGGTTCTTTTTTCGCTTCTTTCTTGGGAATCAGCAGGCTCAGCACACCGTTCTCGTACTTGGCCTTGATATCCTCTTCGGTTATGCTGTTGCCCACGTAGAAACTGCGTTGCATCGTGCCAGCATAACGCTCCTGGCGGATGAACTTACCTTTCTTTTCCTTCTCCAGACTCTTTTCAGTGGAGATGGTCAGGTAGCCACTGTTCAACTCCAGCTTGATTTCTTCCTTCTTGAAGCCAGGGAGCTCAACGTCCACTTCATAGCCTTCCTCGGTTTCCTTCACATCTGTTTTCATCATGTGAGCGGCGTTCTTGCCATAAAGAACACGCTCAGGACGATTGAACCCATGGAAGAAGCTACGGTCGAAATCATCAAACACATCCATCAGGTTTTCGCCAAACACAGCGGGAAGATAAGTACTCATAATGCAAACCTCCAATCAATTGGCCTTGTACCGCTTGGTTCTTCGCCAGTGTTGCAGGGTCGCATTTTGTTTTCCATCTCCTGGTTGGTTCTCTTTCGATCCCCTTCCCTTGATGGTGACTGTATTATAACTCAAAGATCAAAGTAAGTCAAACTGATGATTTGCCATTTTGCTTTGTGTAATGTGATGCAAAGAAAAGGGACTCTCTCAACTTCATTATTTTGAATGATTTCAGCTATTTTTTCATTTTTTCAACGTTTTTTGAAGTCACAGCCAAAGCGCAATCATAGCCCAACGATGAACTCGTCTTTGCCAGCGAATTCACGGGTAACGCAGTGTTCAGCACAGGATAATTTCCATTTAGCGGACAGTTGGACGTTGCTGCATCCGGGCAGGGCACCTGGATTATATGAACATGTCCTTGCTTATCATAGTTGCTCATATCAGTATGCTTCCACATGGTCGTATTCGCCGTACTCGCACCCGATATGGGTAGCTTCTATTTCATCCACTAATTCCAACTGCCCGTTCTTCTTGTCGTACAGCTTTACCTGCCCCCACCCATTGCCACCGTTCCACAGGCGCTTGTGACGCCTGCTTCCATCCGGCGCTTCATAATTGATAAGCAGCATATCCTTTTTCAGGCAATGGACTTCCGTTTCCATAACAGCATGGATATTTTCCTGCCGCACGTGCCAGACAACTTCCCCTTCATGTTCCTCAAAGGAGAATTCGGTTTTCACCATCAGATGGAGGTGAGAAAAGTTGAAATCGTATTCTTTGCCCTCATAATAAAACACTCCCAGCAGACGACGATCCAGCGGAACAAAATAGATTTTTGGCCTGCCGCTACCAATGTCAAAGACACTGTTCGTCAACTGCTTCCTGGTCCTCTTGCTCATCAGGCAGTTGGAGGATAGCCAAACCCAAGGCGTGGTGAAATCCCGGCCCCAGTTCTTGTCTGCATACCCATAGCACTTTTCAGGTGTAACACTGTACTTTTTGCCATTGAAGGTAATGGTGCCAGTATAGGCACTTTTCATTCCTTCTGCATGTCAGTACATGGCGAAGGCTTCCGCGTCCCGCAGGGGCTTACTGGCCCCATAGCCTACATTGAAGGTGATCTGTTTGTCAATTGTCAGATCCCAGCTCATTTCACCCGTGTCACACATCCACTCCGGATGAAAGGCTGCCTCCTCCGGAGTGATGGATACGCTGCCCTTCAGGGCGGTTTCACAGGCCAGACAGTCGACAGCTTCGATCTGATAAGGCGCGTCCCCATGCATCCGGACATCTTTCCAGGCAAAGAAGCGATGCAGTTGACAGGCGTTCTCTCCCCAGGTACCTGCCTTTACCATCAGGTAGGAAGGCTTCTTTCCTTTGGCTTTATGCTCCGGCAACTGTCCCAGCACAGGCTCATCCTCGGCCAGCGCCGGATTGCAGACAAAGAATTCAATAAAGAAAGGCTTGTCCTTGCCGGTCTCCACGTCCTGTCCTGTGAAGGAATGCCACCACCAGTCGTAACCCTGATGAGCCAACGGGCCATGGAGCATAAGGGCATCTCTTGTAATATCGTGATGGTTGAACATTTTGAATGTTGCTCCTACTTTCTGATAAACCGTTCATCTTCGCCAAGCTCATCGCTCACGAAGCGTTCAACAGTCATGTGAAGGTCGTACTTCTCCCGAAGACCCGTCAGCTGTGCCATCATTGGAGAAGCATGATGCGCATCGATCGCAGCCTGATCCGTCCAGGAGTCAATCAGCAGCACGGTCTCAGGATCATTCAACGGCTGGAAGTACTGATAGAGCAGGTTCCCGGGTTCCTGACGGATCGCGGCTGCAATGCCGGACTGCTCCATTTCTTCAGCAAAATGACATGCGTTGCCATTTGCTCCCTTGTAATACAAATTATAGTGAACGTCAAAATTGATTTTACTTAAAGGTGCAGAGAGATTTCAATTGGTTGTTAGGCGTAGCCCAAGCAGCAAAGGCTGAATCAACCGTTTACTCCAACGGTATTGAAAAAATTGGTAATGTTGCGAGAACGAATACAATTGCAAGCTCTATTATTCGTTCAACGTTAATTGTCCAATTGATTGTTGAAAATAATTGATTGCCCATACAGCGTGACTGGCCTTTCATCCACGCAGTCGCCTTTATCGTTTCGTCACTCAATTGTCAAATGGATGTTGCTAAAAGTGACACTGGTGTTTCTGACCACATAGAAGCCCACATACATACTGTCGGCATCCACGGCGGTGAGGGGATAATCAAAGCCGGCGGAAACGGTTTCGCCGCCGTATGCGAGCGTAAAACCGTCTGTTGAGCCAACCAGCTTCAAATTCACTTCCGCCCCTTCGCTCAGGTCGATGGCTGTTTTTGGCGCGTCGCCCACCAGTCCGCCGCTCTTGCGGCCAAAGTTTACGATCGCGCCCTGGTTCCGGGAGCCAGCGGCCACGTAATCGCCCATGGTGAGGGCCACATAGGTGTCGATGTACAAATCATCCCGAGCCATCAGGCCGAAGGAAACCTGGTTATTGGCATTAAACTGGTTGATTTTCGCCGAAGCGGTGAGGGTGAACCGGGTTCCGGCCGGCAGCTTCACATAGTAGAACATCAAGCCGTCGCTGCCGCTGGCGATTTTTCCGCAGTTGTTGGCGACGCTCAAGGTGATAGCGCCGTCTTCCACAGCGGCGGAGAAGTTATCCCCGGTAATTTTGTTGTCGCCGCCCACATCGCCAAACACCGTGCCGTGCCACAGGTTCCCGTCCGCATCGGTGAAGGCGGGCCAGGATACAGCGTTCATCTGCTCCTCGGTGGGTGCTTTGTAATCCAGCACCACATAGTCCGGGTTCACGGAAGCGGCAAAGCAAGCGTCATAATCGGGCCGCGCTTTGTTCAGGCTGTAAGCGTACAGCTTTGGCGCGGTTTCCTGGGCCAAGGTGGAAATGAGCCAGGCGTTCAGCTTCGCGCCGTAGCGGTTGGTATGGGTTTGATCCAGGCCGGTGGCCACGAGCGTTTCCCCGTCCTCGGCGTACTTCGCGCCGGTGAAGGAGTGCAGCCATTGAGCATCCTTGTCCATGGCGATGTTTTCCAGAATCGTCGCTTCGGTTAAATCGATGTATTCGATGGTCACGCCTTCCGCCTGCAAAGCCTTCACCATATCCAGAATGGCCTGAGCATAGCTTCCGCCGGGGAAAGTGGTATCGCCAATGGTTATATCGGAGGTGACATGGCCGGACGCTCCCGCGTAGCTTTCCAGGGTATTCTCCTTGGTCAGCCGGGCGATGGGCGTGCACACCACGGGGATCACGCCCCGTTCCAAGGCAGGCCGGATATAATACGTATACAAGCTGTTGGCAAAGCTGCCGGGGGTTTTGTAATCACCGGTGGGGTCGGTAAAGCGGGCAGCCTCCGTCTTTTCATCGTTGTGGCCAAAGCCGATGATCAGGAAGTTTTCCGTTTCCGCGTCGCCCAGGGCGGGAATAAGCGCGCTGCCGTTCAGCAGGGTTTCATACTGACTCATGGTGGTATAGTCCATGCTGGACGCGCCGGAGCGGGCCAGGTTATACACGCTGGCGTTGAAGTAGGCGGCGATTTCCTCGCCGTATCCCTCCCGGGGCAGGTAATACTTGTCGTTGAAAGCGGATACCGTAGAATCGCCCACCACCCAGACGGTGGCTTCCTCTTGGCCCCAGGCCCAGCCCTTGGCTCCGGCGGCATGTTCAGAACGGGCAAAGTCGGTAAGCAGCAGCAGGCCGTGCATGTCGATGGAGCCGTCTTCCTTCCGTTCGGGAGCAACGGCCGTATCCAGGCTGATGAACCAATCCGGGCTGACGGACACTGCCTGGGTATTCAGGCTCATGTTCTGTTCGGGAGCCCAGTAATAGCAGGAGGGGCCGAACACATCGCTGTTTTGCTGCTTTTGCAAATCCATCTTTTCCCCTGCTCCTTCTCCGGCACGGAAGCTGATCACCCCGCTGGCGGCAAAGCCGGTGGTGGCGGCAGTATTGCCGGTGTACATGGCGATGTTGTGGCTGCCGTTGTTGTAGCTGGTGCAGTTGCAGACCTTGATATCCGGGCAGGAGTTGGAGTCAATGCCTTTGGCCTTGTTTTCATAGGCAATAGAATTCATCAGCGTATGCCCGCCCGGGAGGCTGGAGCCGCCCAGCTTGAAACCGTTGCCGTTGCCCGCTTCCATCAAAACGGAATCGCCGAAGGTGAGGGAGCCGTTTTCATCGCAGAGCACGTCCGCAAAAGCAAAGCTCTTGGCGGTGCCGCCCTCCTGCACCTGGATATAACCGTTCCTGTAGGTCAAGCTGTTTTTGATGATCACCGCGCCGATCTGGCCGGTAGCTACCTTAGCGAACAGATCCCATCCGTCGTCTGCGTTATATGCGGCGATGCAGCCGTCAAACACGTTGCCCTCGCCCGTGGTCAGCTTGGCGGCAAAGCCGTCGGCATCCTCCAGCGCTTGATCGGCGTTGTTCATGGAGGTGCAGTTTTTGATGAGGTTGAAAGCGGGCCACAGGCTCTTTTCGTCCGAGGAGCTGCCGGACACCTGCAATCCGGTGGTGCCGTTGTTGAAGAAGTTCATGCGCTCCAGGGTGCAATGGCTGCCCGCCAGCTGCATGCCGGGTAAGCCATTTTTGGTTCTGGTCACGTTGACTTTGGAAATGTTCCAGTAATCGCCCCATACCTTGAAGCCCCGGCCCGTGCCGCCAAAGTCCAGCGTAGCGAATTTGCCGTCCGCGGTGGTCATCGCAATGGGGTTGTTCAAAGCGCCGCTGCGCCCCCGGAACACGGTCAGCTCCACGTCGGCCAGATCATAGGTTTCGCTGGCAAGCAGGATCGTCTGGCCCGGTGCGGCATAGTTCAGAGCGGTCTGGATATCCACAGCCTCGTCCATGGACGCGCCTGTGTTTTCTGCAGCGCCTTCCGGTTTCACGTAAATCACGCCGTCCCGGCCTAAAGTCCGCTGGGTGACGGTCTTGGAAATAGTAACGGGCTCATAGCTGCTCAGCTTCTGGAACACGCTGAAGGCAAAGTCCGGGTTCGCTGTGAATTCCACCCGGATGTCCGCGATTTCCTCAGCCATATCCAATGTCAGGCCGCAGTAGGAATCGGCGGTAACCGTCACGCTTTCCGCCATGAGTTCATCGTTTTTATACACCTTCGCCGTGCCATCCGCGTTGGAGCGGAAAAGCAGGCCGTAGGAGCCGCCGGTGGTGGTGGCCGCGCTGGCGATGGAAGCGCTCAGGTCGATATATTCCGTGGGCTGCGGGGCCCAGCCCGCGGCGTTCCATTCGCTGGTGGTAAAGACGATATTGCTGAATGTGGCGTTCAGCCCGCGGGCAACCACCAAGGAAACATAGGCCGCGTTTTTCTCCTGCCAGGTCAGGGGATCGTCCAGTTCGTTATAGCCGCTGACGGTCAGCGCGTTGGGGTTCTTGGCTGGAATGTAATAGGTATAGCTGCCGATGGCCTCGTTCGTGTCCACATCATACTGGGTGGCGATATAGGCGCTGTCAGTCTTTTCCAGGCTGACCCGGTAGGTCTTTCCTGTTTCGATCTTCTTTGCCGCGCCATCCTCGGTCCACCAGGTATAGCGGGTGGCACGGATATCGTTTTCATCGGAGGCTTCCGGGGTAGCGATACCGGTATAGGCCCGGATGCCCAAAGCACAAGCGGATTCCGGCGCTGTGTTCACGCCCCCGTAGGGCAGCTTGGCGGAACCTACGGATACCAGGTTTGCCATCCAGTTGCCGCTTACACCTTCTTGCCCCAAAGCGTCCCGGGCCATCAGGGCGAAACCTTCCTGGCCGTCGGGAGCGGGATTCAGGGCGTCGATGGTTACGTCCGCCTGGAAATAGAAATTGGTGGTGGTGGGGTCAATGACAGTATAGTAATAGCTGCCCCCGTCGGCGGGAGAATCGGCTACGAATTTGCCGCCCTTTTTATTGACGGAACCGTCCTCATTAAACAGCGCGGAGCCCAAAGACACAGGGGACTCAATGCCCGTCCCGCTGGCAGCCAGCACGTTCCGGTCGCCGCCGGTGGACACGCCAAAATACCGGAAATCCCAGGCCGGGGTTTCGGCACCGCTTTGTCCGTCTATGGTTTCCGTTACTGTGATGGTATACACCCGCACGCCGCGCTTGTTGGCTTCATCGTAGGGAGAAACGATCCGGTAGCCGCCTGCAGGGAGAGAATAGGTCAGCGTCTGCTTTCCGGTGCCGTGCACCACAGAAATCCCCTCCGCGTTGGCCATGGGATTTCCGCTGCCATCGTGCAGCGCCACAGCGGAATCATTCTCGCCGCCGTTGCTGGATACCACGATCACGGCTTCCGCTGTTCCGTTGACAGTAAAATCGATACTGCCAGACAGGGCTTTGCCCACCTCCACTGAGGTGACGCCCTTATCTTCCTTCCAACGTTTTGTGACCGTGCCGTTGGCGGTAAAGCGGCCCTCACTGTCTAGGGCGGTTCCCGACGGAATAGGTTCCTTGTCCTCCGCCGCCGTCAGGCTTGCCACAGAAAAGGAATGGGGTTCCCCTTCTGCGGTTCCCGGAGAAAGTACGCTCAAAACCAGTGCAAGAAAGACGAGCACCCTGATTGTGGATGAGAATCTTGAATAATGGGTCATTTTGATTTCTCCTTTCGCACTGTTTTTGTTTGCTTCGTTCCGAGAAACGTTGTAGGCATCGTTTTTGATTCGTTTTTCCTGTGCAAGAACCGCTCAATCTATAGATCTGAATCGTCTGTACTCTGATTCTACCATAATGCAGTGTATGTTATCAAGACATTTTTTGAATAACTTCGCCGATGAAACGGGGGCTATGTCTTATCCTTTTGCTTTCTGATTGGTCAGCACAGCCGAACGAGGGGTCTCGTTCATGCTTCCTATGGATGAAGCGCTCTGCATTCCCTTGTGGGTGAACAGTTACAAAAAACGCAATTTACCAATTATTGATTCTCCAGATCTTGGGATTTTTCTTTTTGTTCAGGTTTCCTCTCCTGCTTTATTTATACCTCGGTTAGGTCTTTTTTGTTCTGCCCGAAGGCAACCACAGCTACGGTTGAATCTGTGCAGGAGATTTTTTTGCCCTTTGAATCTTGATTTTTAACACTTCTATAATAACAAAATCCGAAGCCTAACCTCGGACTCTGTCGACAGTCTGTAGCCGGGCGAAAACCCGGCCTTTTTTATTTCTCTGATTCTCTCTATTGACATGGGTTAGTTCAATAAGTATAATTTATTATACAAATCATACTTTTGAGGTGATCCGGGATGAATCCGCTCCAAGGAAAATATGTTTGGACCGCTACCGTGGGCGAAAAAGGGCAGATCGTGATTCCGAAACAGGCCAGAGAAATTTTCAGCATCAAACCGGGCGACACGCTGCTGCTGCTGGGAGACGAGAATCGGGGCATTGCCATCCCCCCCAAAAGGGCGTTTACTCATTTATACAGTATTGCTTTTCAGGAAAAGGAAGGGGATCATCCATGAAAAAAATTGCTTTCTTCTGCATTCCCGCTCACGGCCACACGAACCCCATGCTGCCGGTTGCAGAAGAGCTGGTAAAAAACGGGAATCAAGTCCGGTTTTATTCCTTCAAAGAATTTCAGCAGAAAATCGAAGCCACCGGAGCAGTGTTTGTGTCCTGCAGCGATTACCTGACTGAACTGACCAAAGAGGAACAAGAAGGGCTGAAAACTGTATCCACCACGGAAATGACGATACAGGATATCCGTATCACGCTTCGCATGAACAGTTTCCTGGAGGAAGAATTCCGCTCCTTCCAGCCGGACATTGTCTTTACGGATTCCGTTTGTTTCTGGGGCAAGCTGAACGCTTGGAAGCATCAGGTGCCGCTGGTTGTTTCCACCAGCACCTTCGCCTTCAACCAGCTTTCTTCCCAATATATGAAGCATTCTCCCAAAGAAATGGCGGACATGATCTTCGGCCTTCCCAGAATCTCCAAGGAGCTGAAAACCCTTGCGCCTTACGGCTACCAGGTGAAAAGCGCTTTGAAGCTGGTGCAGAGCGACAATCAAACGGATTCCATCGTTTATACGTCGAAACGGTTTCAGCCTTACGCGGAGAGTTTTTCCGACCATTACGCCTTCGTAGGGCCCTCTGTTTTTTCAAAAGCGCTCCCTGACAAGAAAAAAGCGCGGCCCCTCGTTTACATTTCCATGGGGACGGTCATCAATGATAAGCCGGATTATTATCAAAAATGCATTCAGGCCTTAAAAGATGAGCCGGTGGATGTGATCATTTCCTGCGGTCATACCCTGAACCCAGCTTCCCTGAATCCCCTTCCCACAAATGTTCAAATATTCCCTTCTGTGGATCAGCTGGACGTTCTTTCCAAAGCGGACGTCTTTATTACCCACTGTGGCATGAACAGCGTTTCTGAAAGCCTGTATATGGCCACACCCATGGTGCTTTTTCCGCAAACAGGCGAGCAGAAGGCCGTCGCCCAGAGAGCTGTTGAAATAAACGCAGGCGTCCTGCTGACGGATGATTCGGTAAACGGCATCCGCACGGCCGTGATGAAAGTGCTGAACAATGCCGCTTTCCGCAAGGCGGCCCAGGAATGCAGCGATGATTTCCGGGCCTGCTCCGGGCCTGCCGGGGCGGCAGCGTTTATAGCAAGCGCCCCGCACGTTTCCAACGGCGTGGACATAATCAAAGAATTAAACCAGGCCAAGGGAATATTTCAAATGCTGTTTTGGCTGTTTGTCGGTGTCATCACCCTGCTGATCAGCTTTCTTGTCAGCTGGAAATATGTATGGATCATCGTGCTGGCGGCCAGAATTATTTCCAGCCCAATTGGAAAAGCTCTGCAAAAAAGAAAGTATGCTTCCCTTGTAAAGAAATATCAGAATCCAGCGTAACGAATCATTCACAGGGCTTTCCGAATGGGAAGCCCTGTGAATGAAATGCCGAAAAATCGTCCATATCGCTACAAGACATACTAAATCCATAGCAGGGAGAGAAAGCGCGGAAGAAATGCCCGACATGTTTACAGTTGAAATCCGGAGCCATGAAAACGAGTCATTTCAAGAGAAAAGCTCGCAAGCTCGGGATCCTTTGTTTCTCCCTTACCTGCGAGTTCATTCAATCTGATAGCATAGGGTACATCGTGTATATGTGATGTGATAAGAGGTTGAAAGTTAATCGCATTTTTCTGTTCAACTTGAAACTGTCAGCTCTTCCACAAACCGTGAAGATTGCAATACTCATAAGCGGTCACTACGGTGTCACCCGGCGCGAGGACAAAAACAGCCGTGGGCTTTTCGCCGGGCTTCAGGGCTTTGCGCTGGCGTCCTTCCTTTGTTTCCAGCAGGATCCACTGAATGGAATGAGCTTCCAGCATGGGATGCTCCACGCTCCCCACGGTGACGGTCACGGTCTGTCCTTCCACTTGCACCACGGGCACGTGCTTTTCGCCTGCTCCGTCAGAAGTGTTGGGAATCAATGGCTTCATTTCCTCGCCGCAGCAATGGCAGCGGACGCCGGAATCCTGGATGTGTGCGATGATGTTGCCGCAATGCTCGCATTTGTAGAATGTCATGGAACACTCCTCCTTCATGATGATCAATAGTTTTCCGCGTTCACTTCAAAATAGCTCTGGGGATGGGCGCATACCGGGCATACCTCCGGTGCTTTGGTGCCCACCACGATGTGGCCGCAGTTGCGGCATTCCCACACCTTGACCTCGCTCTTCTGGAACACTTCCTGCATCTCCACGTTTTTGAGCAGCGCCCGATAGCGCTCTTCATGATGCTTTTCAATGGCAGCCACGGCGCGGAACTTGGCAGCCAGGGCGGGGAACCC
The DNA here is from genome assembly GCA_030537395.1 of Clostridia bacterium. GTDB lineage: Bacteria > Bacillota > Clostridia > Christensenellales > Aristaeellaceae > RUG563. The sequence continues at coordinate 13,138 of JAUNMW010000072.1, forward strand.
TTCTTTTTCCGCTGTAACGGCGAAGCCCTCGTACATATCGGTCCATTCATAGTTTTCGCCGTCCGCTGCCGCCGCCAGATTCTGCGCCGTATCGCCGATGCCGTTCAATTCCTTGAGCCACAGCTTGGCGTGTTCTTTTTCGTTATCGGCTGTTTTCAGGAACAGGGCGGCAATCTGTTCAAAACCGTCCTTCTTGGCCCGGGAGGCAAAATAGGTATACTTGTTGCGGGCCTGAGATTCGCCGGCAAAAGCAGCTTCCAGGTTTTTTTCAGTCTGCGTTCCGGCATAGGGGTTCTTCTTTTGCGTTTCCGGCTCCACCTTTACAAATTTTGAAGCGGGCTGCTTGCAGCGGGGGCAGGTGAAATCCTCGGTGATAGGTCCTTCGTGGATATAGCCGCATACGGTGCATTTCCAGGTTTCCATGGCTTGTTCCTCCATCTTTTGAATCGGTTCGTTAAAGGAAATGGTATTCAGCAGGAATTGCGCGTCCTCTTCAGGGAAACCCGGAGCACCGGCAAATTGTTTCATCAGCGCCGTCAGCACTTCGTTCGCGTTATCGCTCTGGGGCAGCATATAACCCGCTTCCCGGATCAGGTCCTCCGCCATGATGCGATTGGATTTGGCAATTGCCTCCGCCAGTGTTCCCGGAAGACCCATGGCCGCCTGTTCCTGCGCCGTTTTTGAGGATACCAGCTGCCGCAGGGCGGCAATCACATGTTCAGTTTTTCTCTGCTGGGGCGGGTATTCCCTTGGCACCAGGCTGATCGCCCCGGCGGGGCATGCCTCCACGCACGCGCCGCAGCCAATGCACTTGTCTTTGTCGATCACGCTGTTTTCTGTGTCTGACGCGCCGGTGGGGCAAACATACAGGCACAGGCAGTCTTTTTCGCACAGGCGGATGGTTCTTACCGCGTATTTGTCGCCCATCTCGTCAGCCCCCGATCTTTTCAAATTTCCGGCCGGGCACTTTGCACACCGGGCAGCGTTCCGGCGGCGCGTCCCCGATGTACACAAAGCCGCAGATGGTGCATACCCATACGCCGGTGTTCTTTAACATTTCGTCGCCTTCTGTTTTGTATCGATTGAGCAGAGAAGCCAGCATCCGCGTTACCTTTTCGCTCCACACGAGACTTCGGAGCGCGCCTCGATCCTGGTTTTCTGCGGCAGCGGCGTTGGCTGCGGGATAGCCTTCGTTCAAATCATGCGCAACCTTTTCCAACAGGGACTCGAACGCTGCGCTATGAACCGGTTCTGTCTGTCCCTTGAGCCAGTCGGCCAAACGGGTAAAGGCCGCCGCCTGTTCAGATAGATACTGTTTTTCGCAGCCCTTCGCCAGGTTGGAGCATACTACGCTCAGCTCCATAGCCGACAGGGACCGCAGTTCATCAGGAAGCGAGGATGCGGAAGCGGCAGGCGCGGACTGCTGTGCGCTTTCGGGGAGGAAATCCCCTTTGCTTGCGCCGCAGAGCGGACACTTCCAGTCATTGGGAAGTGTTTCCCAAGGGGGATTCTGGGCTTCGTCATACACATAGCCGCAGACTTGACATACGTATCTCAGAGGAATACGCCTCCTTTCATGGGTCGGTCGTGCTTGCCGGATGCACCGTCCTTCGGCATGCGGGACAGATATAACTGACCTGCAAATCGTAAGACAGCAGTTCTTCATTCGTCTGGGATTGGAGCAGCTTCGTCAGATCCTGGAAGCAGATGTCCGTGAGCTTTCCGCAGCGTCGGCAAACCAGATGATCATGGCGGGTCATTTTGTCATACCGATCCGGATGTCCTTCCACACATACTTTCCGGATGCGTCCTTCGCTGTGCAGCTGCGCCAGATTGTTGTATACCGTCGCCAGTGCCATCCGGTGCCCGCTGTCCCGCAGGGCTGCATGGATTTCCTCAGCAGTCATGTGCGCGGAGGATTGAAGAACCGTTTTCAGGATCAGATCAGCATTCTTGTTCATCAGGCTCACCAATTAGAATTATTCTAATTTTTATTATATAAGTCCCATGTCAGTAAGTCAACTGTAACTTTTACTTCTGCCTTTTTCAAATAGTCTTCCAAAGAGATGGAATACTAAAGCCGACCTGCCCGCTGTGTTTATCAAGTATTATCCTGCTTATGCTAAT
>JAUNMW010000073.1 GCA_030537395.1 Clostridia bacterium
CATGGCTTCCATAAAAACAAAACAGGAGGCCACGGCGCTGGTGAGGCAGGAATGCAGCCGGTATTCCTCAAAGGAGCCGGAAGAAAAGGAATTGTTCACCGCGTTGGCCAGAAAAAAGCCCCCGATCACCGCAAGCGACGCTGCGGCAGCTAGAAAATTGGCGGGGTGCACGCCTTCATGCCGAAGCAGCGCCGCGTTGCTGATGAACAGCCCCGCGCACATGAGCAGCAGGAAAGGGGAGGAGGAATACATAAACAGCAGTCCGGATCCGCTCAGATAGCTGAGTACGGAATAGATGGAACCGGCAGGGGTTACGCGCAAAAAATCATGGGAAACATACAGGAACAGCAGCGCAATCACAGCGGAGTACACCGTCATGCCCGCGGTAAACGCCGTGCGGTAGGAATAAAAGCCATATTTCAAACGCCAGAAAAAATGGGAAAGCAGGATCAGCACAAGCAAAACCAGCGCGGCAGCGGTGAACAGCACAATGGATCGGCACCCTGAAAAATTCATGGTTCCCATTTCCATGGTCATGTGCATGGGCCCTGTGCGGAAAAACAGCATGGTTTCGGCGTCCGGATTCTGAGGCCAGCGCAGCTGTATATCGGTATCGCCCCGATCCTGACCGCGGACGACGATTTTAACCAGGCCATTGAACTGTTCCTCCACGGAGCAGATTTCCAGCGGCTCCCCGTCCATGGTCACGCTGGGCGTGCCCTCGCAGCCGCTGGGTCGGGGCATATAAACAGTCACCCGCCCACGGGCGGCGGCCAAAGCGATCAAACAGGCGCATACATACAGGAGCGCCAGGCAAGCCGCCCATCGAATGGGCTTTTTTATGAGCATCTTTTTTCGCTCCCTGTAGTGGTATCTTTCGATGGATATCCGCTGCGGCTTTTAGATTCTTTTAAACAGGCGCAGGATATTCTTACCATCTTTCCGCTCGTACGTCACGTCGTCCATGGTCTTCCGGACCAGGAATATGCCTAGCCCGCCGATTTCCCTGTCCTCGGCGGCCAGGGTAGTATCCGGCGTTTTCGCTTCCAGCGGGTTATAGGCGATGCCGCTGTCGATGAAGCACACGCAGGCCATGCGCGTGTCGGGATCGAATTCAAACTGAACGGTGGCTTCGCCCATGCCGGGAGTATAAGCGTAATGAGCAATATTGCCAAAAATCTCATCGATCGCCACGTCGATTTGCATTTGCGCCTTCATGGCGCAGTCCTGCGCTTCCAGTTGTTCGTCAATGAATGCCGTAACCGCGTTGATGTTTTCCACTTTGGCTTCCAAAGTCAATTCTTTCACGTTTATTCACCCTTCTTTGAACCTTTCGCATTTCGCGGGTATGGGGTGCGCATAGGAGAGCCTTTCTCTCCTGATATTCCTATTATAGCATATGAAAAAAAAACCGTAAACAATAAAATATGATAAATTATTTGGATATTTTTTTCCAGCCACTTGACAGGAGGAAGCAATTCTTTTATTATTAACCCAGAACAACGGCTATCGGGAATTACCTGTATATCACGTGTTCCCTGAAAGAATAAAACAGGAGGATATGAACGATGACCATCAATAAGAAACAAAATGGCAGCGCTTTGGAAATTGCCCTGGAAGGCCGACTGGATACGGTAACTGCGCCTGAATTGGAAGCGGAATTGGGAAAGTGCATCGCGGATGCAGATTCTCTGGTGTTTGATTTTGCCAAACTGAGCTATATTTCCTCTGCCGGGCTGCGTGTTCTGCTTTCCGCTCAGAAGGCCATGGGCAAAAAGAGCGGCATGAAGGTGATTCATGTAAACGAAGTGGTGCAGGAAGTGTTTGATGTTACTGGCTTTTCCGATATTCTGACCATCGAATGAGGTTGAATTCAGATGAAAACAGATATAATTGTTGTTTCCAGTAAAGGCGAAAGAATGGAAGCAGCCCTGAATCAAGCTGAAAAAGTGGCTGCCTATAAGAGCCTTTCTCCGAAAAACACGCTGCATCTTCGCCTGCTGACCGAGGAAATGATGGGCATGATGCGCTCCATCACCGGCGAAACGCAGGGAAAATTCTGGATCGAGGATGAGGATGGCGTATATGAACTGCACCTTCAGGTGAGCACCCGCATGAACAGCGAAAAGCGCGAGCAGCTTTTGGCCGCGTCCAGTACGGGCAAGAACGAATCTGCCAAAGGCCTGATGGGCCGTCTGCGCGATTTCTTTGACCGGGGAGCCGACGAGGATATCGCCGGTTTCACCAGCCCGCTTCTGATGCATGGGGCCCAGGCCGATGCCACCACGCCCACCCTGGATTGGGAATGGTCCATGATCCGGTATCAGAACGCGCTGGCCGACTGCGTGCGCAGGGACGACAGCACCGCCCGCGAAGCATGGGATGAACTGGAAAAATCCGTGGTCGCCCATGTGGCGGATGACGTGAAGGTGAGCATTAAGGGCGGAAAGGCCGAAATGATCATCGTGAAAAAGATGGCGTAAAGGCGTTTGCGCAAAAACGGAAAGTGCATTGGGTGAAAAACCCGGATCGCTTTCCGTTTTTTATGTTGTTACCCGTATCAAAAGGAGGAAACCATGCCGCCCTTATCGCTGATGATCAAGCCTGCCAGCAGCCTGTGCAATTTCCGATGCGCCTATTGCTTCTATGCCGACGTGGCGGCCAACCGGGAAAACTATTCCTATGGGCTGATGAGCAAAGAAACGCTGCAAACCCTGGTGCGGCGGGCCTTCGCCTACGCGGACGGTCCGCTGAGTTTTGCGTTTCAGGGCGGGGAGCCCACCCTGGCCGGTAAAGATTTCTTTCGCTTTTTTCTGTCTCTTTTGCGTCAGTACAATCATCGCCGTCTGCCCGTAAGTCTGGGCATCCAAACCAACGGCTGGGAGATAGACGAAGAATGGTGCGCTATTTTCCGGGAGGGGAATTTTCTGGTTGGCGTTTCCCTGGACGGAATGAAGGAACTTCATGATGCCTACCGAAGAACAGCCGCCGGGGACCCCACCTGGGACCGGATTTTGCAAAACACAGCGCTGCTGAGAAAACAGGGCGTGGAGTACAACGTGCTGTGCGTAGTGAATCAGCAGATCGCAAGCCGCCCCCGGCAGGTGTTTCACGCGCTGATGGAGCACCGCTATCTGCAGTTTATCCCCTGCCTGGACAGCTTTGACGGAAAACCCTCCGCTTTTTCCCTGAACAGCGAAACCTACGGCCGCTTTCTCATCGAAACCTTCGATCTTTATGAAAAATACTTTTTCAGCGCCACTCCCGTGAGCATACGCAATTTTGACAACTGGATCGGGATGCTGAAGGGTTATGCGCCGGAAAACTGCGCCATGGCGGGGAAATGCGGCGTGTACTATCTGATCGAGGCGGACGGCAGCGTGTATCCCTGCGACTTTTATGTGCTGGATGATTGGCGGCTGGGCAATATCACGAAGAATTCCTTTTATACGCTGGAAGAATCAGAAACAGGCCGGGCATTCCGGAGCGCTTCGTACTTTACCCCCGAAAAATGCCAGGCCTGTAAATGGTATGCGATTTGCCGCGGCGGCTGCAAACGGGATCGGGAGCCCCTCCTGGAAGAAAAAACGCTTCCGAACCGATTGTGCGCGGGCCATCAAATGTTCTTTGACGCCCGGTTGGACCGCCTGCAGGCGCTTGCAAAGCGGCTTGGATGATTATTCTTTTTGTGTTTTCTCCGCCTTGCGCTTTTCAATGGCGGTGATGCGCTGGCTCAGAGTAGGATGAGAATACTCCAGCTTCACCAGCAGAGGCGAAGGGGCCAGCTCGGAAAAGTTTGCCTTGGCAAGCTTTTTCAATCCGCTCACCAATTCGTCGGCGTAGCCCTCATCCACCGCCTGGGCGTCCGCTCGGTATTCCGCCCGGCGGGACACAGCGTTGGCAACCAGCCCGAACAGCGGGGAAATCAGCGCGAATTCCACCGTCGTGATCAAAAGCAGCGCGAAGCCATAATTGGTTTGATCAAAACCGAAGAACGTGAAAATTTCCGGGGACCTCAGCGTCAGCCAGGCCAGCATCCCCAGCACCAGCATCTGCACAAAGGACAGGATCGCATTTTTCAGCGTGTCCTTGTGCAGCCCGTGGCCCATTTCATGGGCAAACACGGCGCAGATTTCTTCCGTGGTCATGGATTGCACCAGGGTATCGTACAGCACGATGGTTTTCATCTTGCCAAAGCCGGTGAAATAAGCGTTGGATTTGGTGGAACGGCGGGAAGCGTCCATGATCTGGATGGCCCGCACCTTGTAACCGTGCTTTTCCAGCAGGCCCGACAGTTTTTCCTTCAGCTCCCCATCCTCCAGGGGCGTAAACTTATTGAAAACCCTGCTGAGAAAGGGATACAGGAAGGAAATGCCCAGCGCGATCAGCGTCATGGCCGCGGCGAACACCAGGATCATCCAATCCCCCAGGGCTTGGTGGATTACCATCAAAAGCGCCGCCATGCCCGTCATCAGGATCAGGCCGATCAGGAAGCTTTTCAGCTGATCCAGCCAGAAGGTTTTCTCCGTGGAGCGATTGAAACCGTACTTTTCTTCGATCACCATGGTATCATGATATTCAAAGGGCAGAATGAACACGCCGGAAAGGGCGGACAAAAGCATCACGGCAAACAGCCTGAGGAACGGCGTATTGGGAAAGCCCGCCGCAAACAAAGCGTATATATTGAATCCGATCAGCAGTATATCCAGGAGAAAGGCCACGGCGCCGCTCAGCATGCTCAGACGGCTCTTTTCGGCATTATAATTCCGCCACGTCCGATAGGTTTCCCGGTCGTACACATCCGCCACATTTACCGGCACCGGGTTTTTGGCCGAACGCCACCGAATCACTTTCAGCAGCAGATTATACAGAAAAATGACCGTGAGAATGATCATCGCAAGCGTTTTATAATTCATACGTTTTTTCTCCTTTCCACGCGGCCGGTTGGCAGAAAAAGCCAATCCGCCGCGAATTGATTATATCACGTTCCCCAGCCGCTGGCAATCCGGAAGCAGTTTCTCTTGCGGAAATGTTTTTTCCGCGGTACAATAAAGGCCGCACCTTTCTTAAAGGAGATTCATTCCCATGCGTTTGTTTGCCATCGGCGATCTGCACCTGCATTTTCAATCCGAATTAAAGGCTCCCGGCCAAATGACCGGAAAGCGCTGGCAGGATCATGAACGGATATTCAGAAAAAACTGCGAAACGCTCATGCGTCCGGACGATACCCTGCTCCTGGCCGGAGATCACAGCTGGGGCAGGAATTTATCCGAATGCGAGCGGGACCTGGCATACATCATGGCTCTGCCTGGTAAAAAAGTGCTGCTGCGGGGCAATCATGATATGTTCTGGGACGCGAAAAAAACGGAAAAGCTGAATCAGCAATTCGCCGGAAAGCTGTTTTTTCTTCAAAACAACTATTACCCTTTTGACGATTACGCCTTGGTGGGCACCAAGGGCTTCACCTTCGAGGGGCCCTTTTATTTGAACAGCAGCCGCCAGGTGGTGGATTGGGATCGGGAAGCCGCGGAGCACGCGGAAAAAATCGTGGACCGGGAGCTGATCCGCCTGCGCCAATCCTTTGAAGCGGCCAAAGCCGATGGGTTCAAACGCTTCATCATGTTTTTGCATTATCCGCCCACCAATATATTGGAGCGGGACAGCGCTTTCACCCGCATGGCGGAGGAATACGGGGCCGAGCAGGTCATTTACGCGCACTGCCACGGGGAAGCCCGGTTTCATGACAGCATCATGGGCACCTACAACGGGGTCCGGTACAGCCTGGTTTCCGGGGATTTCCGGAACTGGATGCCCATGACGGTATTGGAGGATATTTGAACATGGAAGCTCCCCGCCTGCTGTATTTTGCTCCTTTGGAGGGCTTTACGGACGCCGTGTACCGTCGGGTGCATCATGCTTCCTTTGGGGGCGTTGCCAAGTATTTCATGCCCTTCATCAGCCCTTCCCGAAGCCTTTCCTTTACCAGCCGGCAGCAGGCGGACATTTCTCCCGCTGAAAATGCCGGAGTGCCCGCCGTACCCCAAGTGCTGGCAAAAAACGCGGAATACTTTCTGGATATGGTGAAGCTGCTTCGGGACGCGGGCTATGCTGAAGTGAACCTGAACCTGGGCTGCCCGTCCGGCACCGTCACCGCCAAAGGAAAAGGCGCTGGGATGCTGAAGGATCCCGATGTCCTGGCCGCGTTTCTGGATGAAGTTTACGGAAAATCCGTGCTGCCCGTTTCCTTAAAAACCCGCATTGGCTTTGACAGCCTGGCGGAATGGCCCCGGCTGCTGGATATTTTCTGCCGTTATCCCGTGCATGAATGGATCCTGCATCCCCGCACCTGCCGGGAATTCTATTCCGGCACGCCCCATCAGGACTGCTTCGATCAGGCTGTTCAGGCCGCCCCCTTCCCGGTGATTTATAACGGCGATTTGTTCTGCGAAGCGGATTGCCATGCTTTTGCGGAAAAACACGCCGCCGGTGCGGGCTGGATGCTGGGCCGGGGACTGCTGACAAATCCCGCGCTGGCGCAAGCCCTGGGCGGCGGCGAAAAGCTGACCATGGAATCCCTGCGAGCCTTCCATGACCGGCTGTATTACGAATATCTGAAAACCTGGCCGGAGCATGCCGTGGTGGGCCGGATGCACGGCTTGATGAGCTATATGATCCAGGCGGTGGACTGCCCCTCCCCTATTCGCCGCGCCCTCAGAAAAGCGGCCTCCGTGGAGGAATACGCCGATGCCGCCGGCCGGCTGTTCTCTGAATGCACGCTGTACCCGGAGCCCCGCTTCACCCCGCCCGATTGAAGGGAGGCGCTTTTTCTGGAAATCCAATGGCTTTTCTTTGACGTAGGCTTCACCCTGGCAGATGAAACCGCCGTATGGGAAAAACGCTGCCGGGAGCAGGCCGAATTGCCGGAAGCGAAGGCCCTGGGCCTGACCCCCATGGATATTTTTCATGAAATCGAGGAAGCCTCCCGGCAATATAAACCGCAGTTTCGCACCGTGATGGAAAAATACGGCTTTACCCTGTCTGTGCCTTACCGGGGCGAGTTGGAAACGCTGTATCCCGACGCGAACCCGGTGCTGAATGCGCTTTCACAAAAATATTCCCTGGGCGTGATTGCCAATCAGGCCCAGGGACTGCAAAAGCGATTGGAAGAATGGCACATTGCCCGTTATTTTTCGGCGTTTGCCTCCTCCTGGGATGTGGGCGTTTCAAAACCGGACCCCGCCATTTTCCGCTATGCCCTGTCTTTGGCGGGCTGCGCCCCGGAGCGCGCGCTCATGATCGGCGACCGGCTGGACAACGATATCTTCCCCGCCAAAGCGCTGGGCATGAAAACGCTGCGGATCATGCAAGGCTTCGGGGCCCTTCAGATTCCCAAATCGCCGGACTATATACCAGATCTGACCGTATGTTCCCTGAAGGAGCTGCTGACGGTGCTCTGACGAACAAACAGAATTTGGAAAATGAGGCAGGAGAGCGGAAATAAGAGGCAGGAGATTTCATTGTCGATCACAGAGTATTCGACGCTTTGCGCGCTTCCCTGCGCAAACGGCCATAGACCCTGCCTACAATTCTCTGCCTTTTTAAAGCCTGTCAGTCCCCGTTCAAAGCGCTGAAGCCTTCGCCCAGGGTTTCGTGGGTGTCGGTAATGAACATAAAAGCCTTCTGATCCTCCGCGCGCACGATCCTTTTCAGGGGGATCACTTCCCGCTGAGATACCACGCTGACCAGCATGATACGCTGTTCCTTGCTGTACGCGCCGGTAGCGTTGAGCATGGTGGCCCCGCGATCCAATTCCGCCATAATACGGGAGGAAATGGTTTCCGCCCGATTGGTAATGATGAAGCACGCCTTGGCGGAGCCAAAACCCGCCAGCACCAGATCCACCGCCTTGGCATTGATAAAAATGCAGATCAGGGCGTACAGGGCAGCCTGGGCGCTCATGGTAAACGCCGCGCACAGGATCACCATGCAATCCACAGCGAACAAAAACGCGCCTACGGTCACAATGGGAAACTGATTATGCACCATCCGGGCAATCATGTCCGATCCCCCGGTGGTAGCCCCGCCGCGCAGGATCAGCCCCAGACCCACGCCCAGCACCAGCGCTCCGTACACCGTGCCCAGCAGCATATCGTCCGTCAGCGGCGGCACCTGCAGCAGATCGATGAAAGCGGAAAACAGGATCGTCGCCACCAGCGACCGGAACACGAACACCTTCCCCATGGCCTTCCAGCCGATCACGAACAGCGGCAGGTTCAGCAGCATGCTGGTTACGCCCACCGGCCAGCCCCACAGATAATTGAAGATGGTAGCAATACCCGTCAGGCCGCCCGGTGCAATATTGTTGGGCACCAGAAACAGCGGATAGGCCGCGCCCCCAATGATGCAGCCCAGCACGATTTCAAGATAAGCCACCACCCGCTCATTTTTCAGATGTTTTTGGGTAAAAGACAGCAAAATAAAAGCCCCCTCGTCAGGAATGTGCTTTTATTGTATTCTTTCTTTTCTTCCTGTTTCCTTCCCTTTTTTTGATTTTTGTGCTATAATTTTTTCCCGGCGCACCGCCGCATAAAGAAATAAGAACGAGGTTGCTATGAATAAGAAAGACATTGCCGAAATCAAACGCCGTTTTAACCCGGAGCACAACAACATCACCTGCATCCGGGGCTGCTACGTAAACAACCAAGGGGAAGTGATTTCCTCCTTCACTCGTTCTCTTGTTGGCATGGCCCAGGAGGAAGCGGAAAAATACCTGGCCATTTTCAAGCGCACCCTGTCCGGCACCCAGGGCCAGAACCTGATCGATATCCAATTTGACCCCGAGCGCCTGATGGACTCCCCGGAGCATCAGCTGCTTACCGCCCTCAAGGACGAAGCCCTGAAAAACGAGGACACGGTCAGCTACTTCTTCCAGCAAATCATTGCCAATTTGCATATGGAGGATCATTATCTGATCCTGCTCATGCACGATGGGTACGATGTGCCCTACCGCTCCAAGGAGGACGACAGCAAGGTGGCGGGCATGAGCGACGAGGTGTTCCATTACATCCTGTGCAGCGTGTGCCCTGTGAAGCTGACCAAGCCCACGCTGAGCTATGATCCCGGGCAGAACGATTTCCGCAGCAAGGAATCGGACTGGATCGTAGGCGCGCCGGAAATGGGCTTCCTGTTCCCCGCCTTTGAGGAGCGGGCCGCCAATATTTACGAGGCCCTTTACTACACCCGGGACACCGCCGTGAATCACGATGATTTTGTAAACACTGTGTTCCAGAGCGAATTGCCCATGCCCGCCGATCAGCAGAAGGAACTGTTCCAAGCCATTCTTCAGGAAACCCTGGAGGAGGATTGCAGCATGGAGGTCATGCAAGCCGTGCATGACCAGGTGATGGAAAAGTTAGAAGAGCAAAAAGCGGACAAGCACGCCGAGCCTCTGAAGCTGACCAAATACGATGTGACCGACGTTCTGGCCGAATGCGGCGTATCCACCGCCCATATGCAGGCTTTCCACGATAAATACGACGAAGCCTTCGGCGAGCAGGCCCGCATCGACGCCGTGAACATTACCAGCCCCAAGCAGTTTGAGGTAAAGACCCCCAGCGTGATGATCAAGATCAATTCGGACCGCACCGACCTGGTGGAAACCCGGGTGATCGACGGCCATTCCTATATTCTCATCCGCGCCGACGAGGGCGTGGAGGTAAACGGGGTCAACGTGACGATTTAATTTATTTCTGGGGTGACCCGCTCTTTGAAGTCCAAAGAGCGGGTCACCCCTGTTCCCCTTCCGAGAAAGGCGAATTGGAAGCTTTTCGTTCATTAAATAATTTACACTATACTTGTGAGCGGTTCATGATTTTTGTCTCTGCCTGTTTCTTTTGTGCTTTACAGGCTGTGTATGCGGAGAGTTTGAACAGGCCGATGTTTCATCATTGAAAGGCGGAATCCCTATGGCGGAACCAAAGGAATTTGACGCAATCATCATCAAAAACCCGGACATGGACGCAGCCTACGTGGAGATCCCCTTCAATGTAAAAGCCGTTTACGGCAAAGGCCGGGTGGCCGTGCACGCGGAATTTGACGGCTTCCCCTATGATGGGCAATTGGTGCGCATGGGCACCCCCTGCCACATCATTGGCATCCGCAAGGATATCCGCGCCGCCATCGGCAAGCAGCCGGGCGATGAAGTGCATGTGAAGCTGACAGAAAGATAAACATAAAAAGGTAAACCAAAAAACGCGAACGCAGCTTTTTCGAGCGTGTGCTTCGCGTTTTTTATTCGATCGATATTATACCATTTCCAATTGAACGTTCAGCTTTTTCAGCCTGGTCACCATATCGGCGTCGATGCCGGAATCCGTCAGGATCAGGCCCACCTCCTGCAAATCGCAGATACGGGCCAGGGCTACCCGGCCAAATTTGCTGTGATCCGCCACGATGACGCTTTTGGCGGCGGAGCGCAGCATCAGCCGTTTTACGCCTACTTCGGCAAAGTTGGCATTGGTGGCTCCGCCGGTTAAATCAATGCCGTCCACGCCAATAAACGCAATGTCCACATGGGTGTCCCGGATGAAGTTCTCCGTGTTGGTGCCCACCAGTTCCTGCCGGCCCTGACGGCGCATGCCGCCGGTTACGATCAGCGTGCTGGAAGGATGAATGGGCGTTTGGTATGCAATGTATAGATCGTTGGTGATCAGCGTCAGGTTTTCATGGTGTGAAAGAGCCTGGGCGATGAAGAAGGTTGTGGTGCCGGAATCGATCAGTACGGTGTCGCCGGGATGCACCAATTGCACGGCGGCATCCGCAATGCGGTGCTTTTCATCCAGCATTTGGCCGATTTTTTCCGAGTACATGGATTCGTAGGATGTACTCCTGTCAACCTTGATGGCGCCGCCATGGGTCCGGCGCAAGGCCCCCTGCTGATCCAGATCATCCAAATCACGGCGCACGGTAGCCTCGGATACATGAAACCTTTCCGCCAGCTCGCGTATTTGGGCGCTGGTGTTCGCTTCAATGTATTCCATCATTTTCTTTTGCCGTTCGGCTGGGATATAGGTATTTTTCTCCATCGGGTCGCACCTCCGCGCTTGGTATAAAAGGTGTTCCGGTCTCCAACCATCTATATCATACAATATTTTCTTAAATTTGTAAAGCACTGCCCCGGATTCCTTTTTCCGGGGCAGCCATTCTTTCATCATATTCAGTAAAACGATCACTTATGGAATTTTTTTGATTGTTTCAGTCAACAGCAAGCTAAATTCCCGGCGTACCCGGCGGCCCATTTCCATGACCTCCAGGTGATTGATGGGCTGATCGATCACGCCAGCGGCCATGTTGGTGATGCAGCTGAATCCCAGCACCCGGATACCGCAGTGGCGCGCCACAATGGTTTCCGGCACGGTGGACATGCCCACCGCGTCGGCGCCCATCACCCTGGCCATGCGGATTTCCGCGGGCGTTTCATAGCAGGGACCATTCATCCAGCAGTAAACGCCCCGGCGCAGATCGATATCCATTTTACGGGACACCTGCATGGCAATTTCCCGCAGGCTCTTATCGAAAGCGTGGGACATATCCGGGAAGCGGGGCCCGAAGGCGTCCAGATTGGGTCCGGTCAAGGGGTTCTTGCCGGACAGATTGATGAAATCGGTCAGCAGCATCAGCGTGCCGGGCCGGAAATCCAGGTTCACGCCTCCCGCCGCGTTGGTGAGGATCAGGGTTTTGACCCCCAGCCTTGCCATCACCCGGATGGGGATGGTCACATCTGCCATGGAGTGGCCCTCGTAACTGTGGAAGCGTCCGCTCATGAGCAGCACCCGCTTATCCCCCACAGTGCCCAGGATGAATTTTCCGGCGTGGCCCTGCACGGTGGCATGCGGGAAGCCGGGAATGGCGTCGTAGGGAAGCTCCTTGGCGTCGATCAGCTCGTCGCCGTAATCGCCCAGGCCGCTGCCCAGCACCACGGCGATATCCGCCCGGCCCAGTTTCTCCTCCACCGCGTCCGCCGCCCACTGGATGCGCCGCATTTCCTTCTCGCACCCCGCGTCGATTTCATGCAGATAGGATTTCGCCCCGAACCGCTCCTTCAGCCCGAAGAAATCGCAGATGGTGGCGGCAGTGTCGGCAAACGTTTCCCGGGTGCCGATGGGATGCTGGCCCGTGAGTCCCTTTTTCCAGATCAGCAGCGGCGCGTATTCCCGGGTGTGGTCGGTGCCCTTGTAGGTGGGGTCGCAGCCGTGATCGGAGGTGATGATCATCAGATCGTTATCGCCCATGCGGTTTTGGAATTCCGGCAGCTTTTCATCAAAGTATTCCAGGGCTTTGGCGTAGCCCGCCACGTCCCGGCGGTGGCCGTAAATGGAATCGGTGTCCACCAGGTTGATGAACAGCAGGCCGTCAAAGTCCTTGTCCATGTACTCCAGCGCCGCGTCGATGCAGGCAGGGTTCCCGGCGGCGTGATTGCTCTGGGTCAGGCCCTGGTGGGCGAAAATATCCTCGATCTTGCCCACGCCCACAGTTTCAAAGCCCGCTTCCTTCAGCACATCCAGCACCGTCGGCGCGATGGGGGCCAGGGAAAAATCCCGCCGCCCGCCGGTGCGGGTAAAATGCCGCTTGCCTTCGCCAATAAAGGGTCGGGCAATCACGCGGCCCACCCCGTGCTTTCCCTGCAATTGCTTCCGGGCGATTTCGCACATTTCGTACAGCCGGGGCAGAGGGATGATGTCCTCATGGGCGGCGATCTGGAACACGCTGTCCCCGGAGGTATACACGATGGGGTACCCGGTGCGCATGTGTTCTTCGCCCAGCTCGTCCAAAATCGCGGTGCCAGAGGCAGGCTTGTTTCCCAGGGTTTTGGTGCCGATGGCAGCTTCAAAGGCATCCATCACGTCCTGGGGAAATCCGTCCGGGTACAGCGGGAAGGGTTTCCTCACCGTCACCCCCGCCATTTCCCAATGGCCGGTGGTGGTATCCTTTCCGGCAGACCTTTCTATCGCCCGGCCATAAGCTCCGCTGCCATAAACCGGAGGCAGATTCAGCCCCGGCAATTGGCCCAGGCCCATTGCCAGCATGTGGGGAACTTTCAAATCCATTTTCTCCGCGATGTGGCCGATGGTGTTGGCTCCCTCGTCCCCAAACGCCGCCGCGTCGGGCAGATACCCCGCCCCCGCGCTGTCCAGTACGATCCAAATGACACGCTTCATACGGTTCAACTCCTGTTCACAAAAATTATTTCAGTTCTTTGATCCAGATTTCTCCTTCAGGCCAATGATACAGTTCGCCCACATCCTCCTCCAACAGCAGCCGCAGTGTATCCGCCATATCGTCCACAATGGGGAGATTGGGAAGGTTCTCAAGTTCTTCCCACCACACATCTCCTTCCTCTGAGCCTTTCAGCATGCCCGAAAACTTTTCCGTTTGATACAGCAGCACCACATACCGGCTGTATTCCCCGCACCAATCCTTGATGCCGCACAGCCGGGGGCAGGATATGGTGAGCCCCGTTTCTTCCTTTACCTCCCGGATCACCGCGTCGGTAAAGGATTCCCCTTTTTCCACGTGCCCGCCGGGAAACGTGACGCCGGACCAGTTGGGGTCCCTCCGGTTCAGCACCAGCACCCGGCTCCCGTCGCGCACTATGCACATATTGGTCAATTCCACTTTTTCCGTGCGGTCCATATCCGGTAACTCCTTTGCCCTTCGGGCTTCAAAACTCCCGCAATTCAGAAAAAAACATTTTCTGGGGACTGTCTGTTCCCACGTAAACAGCGTCGGTATACTGCCCGATTGCTAAGTAATGGTCCATCATGTGCCGGGCGGAAAAAGGCATGTCCAGCTTTTGGGTTTCCGCAAGCGAAAACCATTGGCATTGTCCTTCGTTGGAGACCAGGTTTTCATCCATCGATGCTTTCAATTCCGCGAAAAAATAATAGTTTTGCCGAATTTCGCCTTTGGTGTACCGCAGGGTGATGTACCGGAGGGACAGGCCCGCCACATCCTCCGGCGAAAGCCTCAATTCTTCCTTCATTTCCCGGAGAACGCAGGCCTTGGCGTCGTTCAGCTCATTTTGTTCAAAATGGCCGCCCGCCGATCCCGTCCACACGTTATTGACCACCCGGCCGCCCTGCCGGTACAGCAGCAGCATCCGGTCCCCCTTGCGCAGGTACACCGTGGCCATGTTCCGCAGCTTTCCGTCCATGGTTCCGTCCTTTACTGATAATACCATTCCGGCGTATCGCCGAAATCCCGGTACAGCTTTTCCGCGTATTCCTCCCGTACTTTCACGCACATTTCAGCGAACTGACGCAGAATTTCCAGGGACTGGCCTTCTTCGGTCACAGCATAATCGTTCCCAATCTTCCCCGGAAGGGAAACACCGAAATTGTACCCGCTGATGTTCAGCCAAATCCGAAAGCAGTTGGAATAGGTGAGCTTTTGGGCGCACGCCTCATACAAATAGCCGTGCTGATCCTTGCAGGTATAGGTTTGCAGCCAGTTTGGGCCGCCCTTTTCCCGCTCAAAGCCCGTACCTTTGAACGCTTTGTTCAGGGTCGTTTTGTCGGCCACGTGAAGAACAAAGTCTCCCCCATAGCCGTCATACGGCTTTAAATTCGCCGCTTGCTGCTCCATGATGGAGGGCGGCAGCATATCCCGGGCCAGCTGCTCCAGCGCCGGTAGATGAACCTTCAATTTTTCTTTCCGCGCTTCCAATTCTTCCTTGGGAAATAAGCATATACGTGCTTGATAATACGGTTCTCCCAGGAAGGGAATCAGGCGATCGATCACAGGCTTGGAGGATCGAATCCCGGCTCCGTCCGTTACGTCGATGCAGATGCTTACATACGTTCGTTTCAATCCATCATAATATTCGCGGGACAGCTTCACCCGGTTGGAATAAAACGGAATCCCCACAGGGTACTGATCGTTATTCCCGTGGGCGTAATTGATCATCACCGCGGGATCGCTGTCCTCAAACCAGTTGACCCCGTCCAGGATCAAATCGCCGGTCATTCTGTAAGGTCGGGGGATCTTGGAAATCAGCGTAAAAATATCCTGTCCATCCTGAGGATCGGCATACAGATCGCCATCCCGCCAGTTTTCTGAAAAGCTGCTGAAGGTGTGCCTGTCCCAACCCCGGTCTCGCTGGAAATAGTAGTATTTTTTCAGCGCGGGGAATTTTTCC
>JAUNMW010000346.1 GCA_030537395.1 Clostridia bacterium
TTTTTGCTGTTGTCCGAGAAAGTGTTTGCCGGATCGTGCAAGCAATTAACGCTTCGAGAATTGAGACGCTTTTCTTGCTTTTTTGAGTCCGTATTCAAGCAGTTTTTTCGCCTTTTCCCCTGTATTTTCAAGGCTTTTCGCATTCGGACTTACCATTTTCCCCTATGAGTTAACCCACTAATTAAGCCGGTTCTTCACTGTTGTTGTTAGGGCTAAAAGCTTGGTTTACTACCGATGCCAGCTCCCAAGGTTTATTATACTTAACCTTTGCGTAAATGTCCATCGTTACCTTGCTGTTCTCGTGACCGGCTAAATACTGTACGGTCTTCGGGTCAACGCCTTCATGAATAAGATTCGTGATATATGTGTGTCGGAGAAGATGTGGAGACACATCAAAATCCAGTGTGTAATAGATACTCTTATTGGTTCTGCATCTCTCACCTATCTTAGGTGTAATAGTGTGATGGATTTTCTCCCCGTTGATATACCGATAGATTTTTCTTTCCTTTACTGTACGAACAGTGATATAGTGCCACACGCGGCAAAATTGAGAATATGACAAAGGCTGACCGTTTGAATCAGAGATAACATAGTCAGAAGAAGATTCTTCTCTTTCACCCCGGAGGCAATCAACAAGAAGCTGCGGAATTGGAATATCTCTTCTTGCTGCCGGAGTTTTCAGAACCGCCGACACTTCAGGCCGATTTTTCACGGAACGCCATGCTCTACGCACGGAAATGTATGGAGTCTCCTCATCAATATGCACACAATCCCACTGAAGACCTAAAATCTCTTCCCGTCTGAGGCCGGCATACAGTCCGAGCATTACAAATAAGTAGGGAGGAAGATCTTTGATCGTATCAAGAAGCGTAGCGATCTGTTTATCTGTAAGCGCAGTCTTTTCCTTTTTTTCTTTTCCCCCTCGGGGATTGATACATTTTGCTGGATTGTCTTTGATTACATCACTTTCAACTGCGGAATAAAAAACGCACTTAACAAGCATGTTTACTGTTCCATAAAGCCCCTTTGACTTTTTTGAAACTGGAACCATAAGCATTTTCAGATCGTCTGCTGTTATTTCATCAATATATCGGTCTCCAATAGGCTCGATAATGTGTTTTTCCATAGCCTTTCGATACCCTTCCAAAGTGTTGGGCCTGACTGTGGCAGACTTCATCTTGAGCCATTTCTCGCAGTATTCGCGGACTGTTGGGTTGTTTTTTCGGAAGATGGCTTCTGCAACCGCTCTGGAAGCAGCTTGTGCTTTATCATAGACCTCTTCGCAGGTCTTACCGTAAATATCAACTTGCTTACCATCGGCATCAAGAATCCTTGTTCTGTAATACTCGCTGCCATTCTTTATTATTTTACTGTACTCCGGAATAACTTTTTTCTTAGCCATAATAATCCTCCTATAATGAGGGGGATGGACGTCAGCGCGTTCCATCCCCATTTGTTACTGCGCAATAGTATCGTTCCACTGTTTGAAGACATGCTCAAGCATTGGAGCAACATCTTTAGGTCGGTTATACTTTGCCTTCGCGTATATATCCATTGTGATCTTACTGTTCTCGTGTCCCGCAAGATACTGAACCGTCTTCGGATCAACCGAAGCATAAATCAAGTTCGTGATGTAAGTATGCCGCAGTTGATGTGGGGTCACATCGAAATCCAGACTATAGACAACATGTCCGTTGTTTCGAGCTTTTTCACCCAAGACAGGATAAAGCGTATATTTCACATATTCCCCTCCGACATATTTTTTCGCCGGACGAGGCTTCGCCGTTCTTGTTGTGATGTAGGTCCAAAGCCTCTTGAATTGGGTGTATGAAAGTGGCTGACCGTCTTTGTTGGCAATCACATATTCTGATATTGAAGATTCTTTTGCTTCTTTTAGGGCTTCCAACAACTGCGGGGGAAGAGGAATGTTTCTCTTTGCAGCCTTAGTTTTTAGCTCCGTCATTATGACCGGCTTGTTGTTTTCCGTATGCCATGCCCTGCGAACTGTAAGGTATGGTGATTCCACATCCAGATATACGGAGTCCCATTTCAAAGCAAGGATTTCTTCTCTGCGAAGACCTGCGTATAGTCCAAGCATAACAAACAGATAAGGTGGTAATCCTTTTATTGCCGTTAGCAGCTTCTCGGCCTGTTCGTCAGTTAATGGGATTCGTTCCTTTTGCGGGATACCGCCGCCCTCCGGAGATAGATATATGGTGGGATCTTTATCAATTACCTTACTCTCAAATGCAGAGCGGAATATGCACTTATAAAGCACATTTACTGACTTGAATACGGACGCGGACAATTTCGATGCCGGAATGATGGCCAGCCGAATGTCATCCACCGTAACGTCTCCCATTTTCATATCACCAAGAGGCTTGATAATGTGATTTTTCACTTTGGACCGATAGTCTATCATGGTGGTCTCTCGAATGTTCGCCGATTTCATAAGCAGCCATTTCTCACAATATTCTTTTACTGTCGGAGAATTTCTACGAAAGGTCTTGTTTTCGATCTGTTTTTCAACCTCCAAAACTTTTTCGTAGAGTTCCTCTCGTGTCGCTGCATATAAAGAAAATCGATTGCCCTCGTCATCGCTGACACGAGTTCTGAAATACATATTTCCTTTAATCTGCACGGTTCCGTAATCCGGAAGTATCGGTTTCCTTTTTGCCATTAAGCTTAATCCTCCTTTTTAATCGCCCCTTTTCTTCCTATACGTGGAGCGTGAAGGCTCAGCGG
>JAUNMW010000074.1 GCA_030537395.1 Clostridia bacterium
TCCAGGGGGCGAAGTCCCCTGGCGCAGGTCTGGGGGCGCGCAGCCCCCAGCGTACTCCTTAGTCGGGACTAACTAAGTAATTTAAAGGGCGTTTTAGTGTATAGAATAATTGCTCCAATCTGTTTATTCACCGTGTTCCGTGCTGATTTCCTTGCTTCCTTTCACCAGCACGCTGCCAAAGTAGCGGATCACCAGCAAAGTGGAGCACATGATCCAACCCATGGGATAGGCCAGGGCCACGGCCACGAAACCCGCGCCCAGGGCTTTGGTGACGGCCAGATAGATTTGGCGGAACACCACGAAGGAGGCCAGCATGATCACGGTCGGCATGGTGGCGTCGCCCACGCCGCGCAGAGCCCCGGCATAAATTTGGTTAAAGCAGATGGTCACATAGAAGGGCGTCACGATACGGATGAACCTTTCGCCAAAGGCCACCACTTCCTCCTCCGGGGAGAAGAAGCCCAGCAGCGGCCGGGCCAGCACGAACACCAGCACCCCCAGTGTCACCGTGGCGATCAGGCTCATGACAGTGGCGGTGCGCACGCCCTCCCGGGCCCGCTTGGGCTGCTTCGCACCCCAATTCTGGCCCACGAAGGTGGTGGAGGACATGCTGATGGACTGCACCGGAATCAGGGCGAAGGCGTCCACCTTGTTGTAGATGCCGTACCCCGCCATGCAGGCGGAGCCGAAATAATTGATGTAGGATTGCACGAACACATTGGAAAAAGCGGTGATTGCGGACTGAATGCTGCTGGGCAGGCCGATTTTCAGAATATTGGCCAGGGAAGCTTTATCGATGCGCAGCTGCCGCCAGCGGATGCCGTAGCCCCCTTCCTCCCGGGAAAGGGTGATGAGAATCAGCAGGGCGGAAATGATCTGGGCCAGGATGGTGGCGTAAGCCACGCCGTCCACGCCCATACCCAGCCCCAGCACGAACGCCAGATCCAGCACCGTGTTCAGCAGCGCGGAAATCACCAGAAAAACCAGCGGCCGCCTGGAATCCCCCACGGCCCTGAGGATGCCGCTGCCCATGTTATAAAACAAAATGCCCGCGATACCGGCGAAATAAATGGATAAATAGGTGTGGGATTCGGCCATCACGTCGTCCGGGGTCTGCATAAAGCGCAGCATAGGATCAATGATGATTTGGCCGACCAGGGTAGCGATCAGGCTCATAACCACCGTAACGGCGATGGTGGTATGCACAGCCTTGCCCAGGCCATCCCGGTCATGGGCCCCGTACCGCTGGGAAATGACCACGGACGCGCCGGTAGCCAGCCCCGCGCAGAAGCCCACGATGGTGTTAATAATCGGTCCCGTGGAGCCCACCGCCGCCTGGGCCTGCTGGCCCACGAATCGGCCCACCACCACCGTGTCCACCGTGTTGTACAATTGCTGAAAAAGCAGGCCAATGGCCATGGGAATGGAAAATTGAACCAAATGCCGCCAGATACTGCCTTGGGTCATATCCGCATCCGTTCTCGCCACCCGATCACCTCCAAGGGATTCCTCCTGTTGATGATACCACCAGAAAAACAGCGCGTCAACCAAAAAAAGTCAAATTCTATCAGAGCACGACGCAATCTTTTCACGCTGCGGCGCTAAATTCCTTTTCAATTCCTTCCCATCGCCGTTGACGCGTGGCAAATTCCATGCTATGATAAACAAAAGATATTTTACGTTTTCATATAGAATCAACAGGGAGGTGCTCAAGCGCGCCATGATCAAAAAACTGATTCTGGTTTTCAAAACGCATTTTGACATCGGCTTTACCGATTTGGCGTCCAACGTGATCCGGCAGTATGCCGAAGGCATGCTGGATCAGGTGTTGGAAACCTGCCGCGCCACGGAGCCAATGGGCGATCAGAAATATGTTTGGACCATGCCCGCCTGGCCGCTGTACGTGGTGGACCGGATGTGCGATCCCACGCGCAGAAGCCAGCTGGAGCATTATATTCAGAACGGCCAGATTGCCTGGCACGCGCTGGCTTTTACTTCCCATACGGATTTTTGCGGCGAGGAAGAATACCTGGAAAGCCTGCGGTACAGCAAGCGGCTGTGTGAAAAGTACGGAAAGCCTTATCCCATTGCGGCCAAAATGACGGACGTGCCGGGCCATGGGCGCATGCTGCCCGAAATACTCGGCGCATCCGGTGTGAAATTCCTGCATTTGGGCTGCAACGCCTTCGCCACACCGCCCGACGTGCCCCTGCTGTTTCACTGGGAAGCGCCCAGCGGCCGCCGGGTGCTCACCATGTACAGCAAAGGCGGTTACGGCTCTGGGCTCCAGGCTCCCGACGGCTGGCCCTTCCCCGTTTGGATGGCGCTGATGAACACGCAGGATAACTGCGGTCCCCAATCGGCGGAGGTGCTTCACGGGCTGATCGCCAAGGCCCGTTCCCTGTATCCTGAAGCGGAAATCCGCTGCGGCACCATGGATGATTTCGCGGCGGAAATGGCCCAATGCGATCTGAGCGGCATTCCGGTCGTCACCGCGGATCTGGCAGACACCTGGATTCACGGCGTCGGCGCATATCCCAAGGAAACGGGAACCATACGCGCCCTTCGACGCGTCGGCGCCGGGCTGCAGAAATATGCCGCCCAGCGCGCCATCTCCGCAGGCGATCCTGCCGCCTTCCCCGATCTGGACGCTTACTATGAAAATATGCATCTGTTCGGCGAGCACACCTGGGGCGCGGACGTGAAAACCTGGCTGGGCCCGGACCGGGTATATGAAAAAGCCGCGTTCCTGGGGGCCAAATCCCAGAAGAATTATCAGTTCATGGAAGAATCCTGGCAGGAGCAGCGGCAGCGGGCGCAGGATTGCGATACAGAGCTGGCACGGCTGAGGTTCGGTTCTGGCGAAGGATATGTATACAATCCCTCCGCCGTTTCTTTCCAGGGCTGGGCCCCCTGCCGCCGGGGAAAGGAAACCATTTTCGGATATCCGGCGGGCTTTGTGGATGGACTTCCCCCGTTTTCCTCTCTGCCCGAAGCGGACATGGAAACGCCGGATGCGCCTGATTTGACCCTTCATCACAGCCCGGATGGGGCTTACGTGGAAAATCACCGCTACCGGCTGGATTTTCATCCCCAAACCGGCGAAATCCTCCGTCTTTCCGATCGAAAAAGCGGCAGGCTCCTTTTAAAGCAGCGGGACGGAATCAGCCCATTTTCCTATCGGTATCACCGTTACGGCGTGGAAAGGATGACCGAATTCCTCAGAGCCTACGGCTACCGCTTTCCCGCCTGGGGCGTGCAGGATTACGGCCGGGAGAATTATCCCGAATGCGCGGATGAAACCTGCGCGCCCGTATTTGAAGGATTCCGGATTCACGGCAGCAGCATCGTATTCAGCTACCGGGGAGGCAGCGGCGCGGAAGCCTACGGCGACGCCCGCCGCGTCGAAGTGGAGCTGATCCTGCCTTCCCTGGGCGAAGAACTGTTCGCGGAGCTGAGGCTGTCGGATAAGCAGGAAACGCCGTTCATTGAGTCCGGCTGCTTCTCCCTGCCGCTGGCCGCGGACGATCCCCAATACCTGATCAATAAAAACGGTTCTCTGCTGGACCCGGCCCAGGACATCGCAAAGAACGCGAACCATGTGTATTACGCGCTGGAGCACATGGCTGCGGCCCGCCAGGGAAACGTCGGTTTGCTGGTGCTTCCCCTGGATACGCCGCTTCTCTCCCTGGGCGAGGATGGATGCTACCGTTACCGCCGCCAGTATGAAAAGAGCGCTCCCATCCTTTGCTTCAATCTGTTCAATAACATGTGGGGCACCAATTTTCCCCAATGGACGGGCGGCAGTTTTTCCTTCCGCTATGTATTGAGAAGCTATGAAGCGGAAGAAGAAGCCGGGCTGCTGGAAAAGGCGGGCATGCTGGCTCAAGGCCTTCTGCGGGTGGGCTCCCCCGTTCCCCCGCTTCCCCTGTCGCTGCCCAAAGGAATGGAGCTGCTGAATCTTCGGCCGGAAGGAAACGGGTATCTGCTGGTCACGCGGGACGCAACGGGAACAGAGAGTCTGGAGACCCTGGCCTTCCCCGGCTTTCTTCTTCGCGAACAGGATTACTTCGGAAGATCGTCCGGTGAATTCCAGGAAAACCGTTTGGAATTCCTCAGAAGAAAATACGGGCTCCATCTGTTCTATGCCCAAATGGCAGCGGCAAAAATGCCATAAAGCCGCTTCCTGTTCGCGTTCAAAAATCATAACGGTATTGTTCACAAAGATGAATCAGACAGTTGTATTTCTGTTTAATCGGAACCATTCCATACAAAACGGCCATACCGGGATCAATCCGGCATGGCCGTTTCGTTTGAAAACGCATGGATGGCATCAGGCCTGCTTCATCGCCTTGCGCAGTCTGGGGGCCAAAAGAGCGGACAGTATGATTTTCGCCGCATCGCCCGGCAGGAAAGGCAGCACGCACAGGCCCATGCTTTCCGCCAGGGTCCGGCCTGTGGCATGCATGAACCAGGCGGTGCCCAGCGCATAGCAAACCCCGGTGCCCAGCGCCAGCAGCACGCAGCGGCCCCAGTATTTTTCCTGTAAAGAAGGGATTGCCAGCCCCGCCAGCGCGGCATAGGGCAGATACCCGATGATATAGCCGCCAGTGGGGCCCAGCAGAGCCGAAACGCCGCCCTTGAAGCCCGCAAACACCGGCACGCCCACAGCGCCCAGCAGGATATACACCGCCACGGCCAGAGCGCCCCAGCGCCAACCCAGCACCAGGCCGCACATCATCACCCCGAAGGTGGCAAGTGAAATGGGCACCAGGCCCGGCATGGGAATCTGAAGCTGCGCAAACACCACAATCAGCGCGGCAAATAAAGCGGTAAATACAAGCATTCTTATTTTCTTATCTTTCATTGAAATCTGCCTTTCTTTCCAGCATCCAGCGAAGATGATGAATCAATTCTTCCTCGCTGCAGGGCTTATTGTTTTCATACCACCACCGAAAAGCGGCCAGCGTGCCGCTTACATAAAATTCCGCCAGCAGCGGAAGCGGAACGCCATCCAGTTTATCCTTCAAATCGGGCACCATTTCCAGGCGCTCCGTAATATCCTGCACAAAGCCGCGGAAAAGCAATTCCATGGATTGGGAATCCCGAAGCCCCGAACCCAGCAGCAGACGGCTCAGCGCTTCATTGCTGTTGATGTATTTCAGCACGCTGCCCGCCAGCTGGGCATAATGCTCTCCAAACTGCTCCGGCGGAATAGCTGCCGCCTCATCGTCCCGGAACTCCTGCTGTTTTTCCCGGATAAACCATTCCAAAAAATGATTCTTGTCCTGAAAGTGCTGATAAAACGTCGTGCGGCGGATTTCGGCCTCATCACAGATTTCCTGCACGGTCATCTGCGCAAAGCTCTTTTTGAAAAGCAGCCGTTCAAACGCCTCCTTCAACACCCTGTACGTGCGCTGAACCCGCTGATCTTCCCGGTTGATCCTGTTGTTCGGTGCCATTTTTCCTCTCTTCCTGCCCGATAGGCCATTTGACGATTTCAGGCAAATGTAGTATACTCTAATGGATCGGAAATGTCAATTCTTGAAATAATTTGACATTTTCCCCGGAATATTTGCAAGAAGGAGAAAAATTATGGACATTAAATCAATTTTTGAACGCATTCGGCGCAATTGGATCGCTTCCTCCATCGCCACCATCATCATCGGTCTGATCCTGCTGCTGTTTCCCGCGGTTACGCTGAATTTCATCAGCTATTGCCTGGGCGCTGTTGCCTTAGTGATGGGCGCGATCCGCACGGTGCGCTATTTTCAGCAGGATCATACCTATCCGTTCCTGTTCCAGAGCGATCTGGTGGTGGGGCTGATCACCATCGGCCTGGGCATTTTCATGATGACCCAGCCCAAGACCGTGATTTCCCTGATCCCCCATCTCTTTGGCATTCTGGTGGCAGGCTGCGGCGTGGGCAATATCCTGCGGGCGCTGGACGCCAAAAAGGCCGGGCTGTCCCAATGGGGCTTCCTGCTGGGGCTGGCCATTATTTCCGTCATTCTGGGCGTGCTGATCATGTTCAATCCCTTCGGCGCGCTGGAGCTGGTGGTCACCATCATCGGCGGGGGTCTCGTTTATGAAGGCGCGACCGATCTGTTCACCACGCTGCTGCTGGGCAAGCGCATCGACGCCTGGAAAAAATCCATTCAGTCCCACGAATAAAAAATCCCGGCTCGGGAAACCGCTCTTCGGAGTTCAAAAGGCGGCTTTCCCCCTCCCCCTTCCGAAAAAGGCGAGCAGGAAGGGGGTTTGCATTTTTACCCGTTTGTTTGTATTGGATCAAGGCGGTATCAGCCGCAATCATTGACATGCCTGCTCCCCCCGCCGCATACAATCCGGCAGGGGGATTATTTATGAGAAAATGCTTTGTTACGTTGGCCGCCTTGCTGATGACCGCTGGACTGATCTATGCCGCAATGACGTTCCGGAACACAGTCCCCTCCCCTTCCGCCCCATCTTTGCGGCTGATCCGGATATGGATCAGGGAGGAAGAACCGGGGCTTAACGGGTGGCTTAAAAAAATGGCGGCGGAATATGAAAAGCAGACTGGAGCCCGCATTTTTCTCCGCAAAGCTTCCAAAGAAGAAGCACAGGCGGTTTTAAACGGAGAAACAAATGATCCCGCTCCTGATATACTGGTGCTGCCCAACGCAGGGCAGGCCATCGCTCTGCGCGGTTTTGCCCTGATCCTGCGGGATGACAGCATGCGGCCAGAAACGCCCAAGCCCACCGGCGCGCTGTTTTTCCGGCCTTCCCCCACGCCGGGACCCACTTTATCGCCCGCGCCATGGCCGGACGCGGACGCCCTGGGAGCGGTACTCGCCCCGGCTGAAATGGCCGATCGTATGCCAGGCACTGTGATCTGCCCCGATCCCGCTGCTCAGCTTGCGAAGGGAAAAGCCCGCGCCGCACTGCTCACCGCAGGGCAGGCAGCCCGGCTGCCCTTTGGTTTTCGTTTCTTTTCCCTGCCGGATGGCAGGGGATTTCTGCCGATTGGCGCGGATGCGCTTTCCGAATCAGGAAACGCCTTTCTATCCTTTCTGCTCTCCCCTGGCTGCCAGCAGCGCCTTCGGGAGGTGGGCCTGTACTCCCCCACCGCACTCCTGTATTCTTCTGATGATCCCATTCGCTATTGGATCGATACCAGCCGCGGCAGCTCTTTCTGATCGCGATGCGCTTCACTCTTCATCCTGACAAATTGGCAGTAAAATAAGAGCACAGAGTTCAGAGCACAGATTAGATAGTCTTTCATGTGAATGACGCGAAAACCAAGCATGCTGTCATTTCGTTGATATCATCGACTATTCAATCTGAACTCTGTGCTCTGTACTCTTTTTTGCAAATGCCATTTGCAAAACCGCTTACAGATTGCGCTTGCAGTCCTTATTGAGCTTTTTCAGCTTCCTGGCGATGGCGGGGGTGGCGGCGTCGGGCTTCATGCGCCAGAGCCAATTGCCGCCGGTGGTGCCGGGACGGTTCATGGTGGCCCAATCATCCAGGCCCAGCACATCCTGCATGGGGGCCATGGCAATGCGCGCTTTGCTGGCAAATACCGTTTGAATGAAGGCCCAGGGAGCCTGCTTGACGGTTTTGAATCCGACAATTTTCTTGGCGCATTCCAGCTCCACCGGCGTGGCGTTCTTCACCCGGGCCAGAGCGGTCACGTTGTCATGGGTGCCGGTGTAATATGCGGTGTTCTCGGGAATATTGTCCGGCAGATGGACATTGGAATCATCCGCGCCGAAAGCGAAGGACAGCACCTTCATGCCGGGATATCCGGTAAAGGCGATCAGGTTCCGCACCCGGTCATTCACCACGCCCAGGTCCTCCGCCACAATGTCCAGATCGGGCAGCTTCTTTTTCAGGGTAATAAACAGATCCTTGTCCGGGCCGATGATCCAGCGGCCCTTTTTGGCGTTGGGCGCGCCGTGGGCTACGGAATAATAGTTGGCGAAGCCGATGAAATGATCCACGCGGATAATATCATACATCTTGCTCAAATGGGTCAGGCGCTCCACCCACCAGCGGTAGCCCTTCTGCTTGAGGTAAGACCACCGGTACAGAGGATTGCCCCACAATTGGCCGTCTTCGGAGAAATAATCCGGCGGCACGCCCGCTATCCGCCGGGGCACCCGATCCTCGTCCAGTTGGAACACTTCCGGCTTGGTCCAGGTATCGGCGCTGTCCTCAGCCACATAAATGGGAATATCGCCGAACAGCTTGATGCCCAGGCCGTTCACATATGCCTTCAGGGCGAACCACTGCTGCGCGAAGATATACTGGCACCACAGATGGAACCGGATTTCCCTGCCCAGCTTCTTTTCATACTTTTGCAGGGTTTCCGGGTCCCGCATCCGGGCGCCTTCATCGGGCCATTTGGTCCACATCTGCTGTTTAAAATGATTTTTGATGGCCGTGAACAGCGCGAAATCATAAACCCAATCGTTTTCTTCCCGGAACTGGGCAATCTGCTTTTTCAGCTTCCGTTCGGACTGGGCAAAAGCCTTGCGCAAAAGCCGCATTTTGTATTCCTGGGCGGCGGCGTAATCCACCTGCTCGGGGTTTTCCGGCACGTACCGCTCCTCTCCCGTCAGATCCAGATAGCCTGCCTCCGCCAATTTATCCAGGGAGATCACCATAGGATTCCCCGCAAACGTGCTGGGGGATTGATAAGGCGATTCGCCGTAGCCGGTAGGGCCCATGGGAAGCACCTGCCAAATGCCCATGCCCGCCTCATGCAGGAAATCCGCAAATTCATAGGCTTCCTTGCCCAGGCTGCCGATGCCGTCCGGCCCGGGTAGCGAGGTGATGTGCATCAAAATACCGCTTTGCCGCATGTAGTTTCGTCCTTTCGTTGGTAAAATAATCAATTGATGAAAAGCTTGGCTTTTTCAATTCAGTTTTTCTTCATCCCGGGGCCACATATAGAAGGCGGCGGATAGACCATATTCGCAGGCCTCGTCGTAGCACGCCAGGGTTTCGGGATCATCCACGTAAAAGCTGCGCTCTGCCGGATTGGCTTCTTCCTCTTTGATAAACACCCAATTTTCATCTTCCACGTACTTTCGGGCGATCTTTCGGGCAGCGTCTTCATTTTCCGCCTTGACCCAGCAGTTGATGAACGCGCCGCCGCAGGACAGGGCATCTTCGCTGCCCTCGCCAGGCACCGCTTCCATCATGAAATAATAAATCTTTTTCGTCAAATCCATTGACCCTTTCAAGCCTTCCTATGATGGCCGGAGGAAACCGCCCTTTGGCACGCAAAGAGCGGTTTCCCACAGCGTTTTTTCCGGGAAAAGCCGTATTATTTCCCGTAAATCAGGTTCTTCTGGCTTTCCTTGTCGAAGAAGTGCATGACCTTGCCCTCGAAGGTGATGTACAGCTTGGCGCCGTAAACCAGGCTCCTGCGCTGTTCGGCGGTCAGGTTGATGGTGGGCACGCGCACGATCAGCCGGGTTTCATCCTCGGTGTACACATGCAGGTGCAATTCGCTGCCCATCATTTCGTTGACCTCCAGCTTGCAGGGGATGGCGTCGGTTGCGTTGGCATCCGCCAGGGTCATATGCTCGGGCCGCACGCCCAGCAGCACGCTGCGGCTGCCGATGCCCTTCTTCCGCAATTCCTCCGCCTTGCTGCCGCTGACTTCGATCTTCGCGCCGAAGGGCCGCACATAATACTTATCGCCGGAAACTTCCAGCTGGGTTTCCATCAGGTTCATCTTGGGCGCGCCGATGAATTCCGCCACGAACACGTTCTGGGGCATCTCAAACACTTCCATGGGGGTGCCCACCTGCTCGATGAAGCCGTCGTGCATGATCACGATGCGGTCGCCCAGGGTCATGGCCTCGGTCTGGTCATGGGTGACGTAAATGAAGGTGGTATTCAGCTTCTGGCGCAGCAGGATGATTTCAGCGCGCATCTGGTTGCGCAGCTTGGCGTCCAGGTTGGACAGGGGTTCGTCCATCAGAAACACCTTGCTCTCGCGCACCATGGCGCGGCCGATGGCCACACGCTGGCGCTGGCCGCCGGACAGGGCCCGGGGCTTGCGGGTCAGGTACTCGGTGATGCCCAGCACCTCCGCAGCGCTGGTGACCTTCTCGTAGATTTCATCCTCCGGCATTTTTTTCAGCCGCAGGGAGAAGGCGATGTTGTCATACACCGTCATGTGGGGGTACAGGGCGTAGTTCTGGAACACCATGGCGATGTCGCGATCCTTGGGCTGCAAATCATTCACAACTACGCCGTCAATTTCCACGGTACCGCCGGAAATATCCTCCAGGCCAGCGATCATGCGCATGGTGGTGGATTTGCCGCAGCCGGAGGGGCCTACGAACACCACAAATTCCTTGTCCTTGATTTCCAGGTTAAAATCGTGAACAGCCGTCACGTTATTGTCATACACCTTTTTTACATCGGTGAGCTTTACGCTTGCCATTTTCTTTATTCTCTCCTTTCAAATCAGGCGAAGGGGGCTGGATTCAGAGTAAAGAGTTGAGATTTGAGAGTTGAGAGTTAAGATGATTTTGTTTCATTTTTATCTCAACTCTAAACTCTCCACTCTCCGCTCTGAAAGGCTAAACTGCGTTTAGCCTTTGACCGCTCCGCCCGTGACGCCTTCCACGTAGTATTTCTGCAGGCACATGAACAGCACGGCCACCGGAATGGCCACCAGCACGCCGCCGGCGCAGAACATGGTGTAGCGGGAAGCGATCTGATCCTTGTTCAGCCAGTTATACAGGCCGACCGCCGCGTTCATGCCCGAAGAGGTGCCGAAGGAAATATACCGGGCGAACACATAGTCGCCCCAGGGGCCCATGAAAGCGGTCAGCACGGTATAGATCACGATGGGCTTGGACAGGGGCAGAATGATTTTTTTCAGCACCTGGAAGCGCGTCGCGCCATCCACCCGGGCCGCTTCGTCCAGGGATTTGGGAATGGTGTCAAAGAAGCCCTTGGACACATAGTAGCCCATACCGGAAGAGGCCACATACACCAGGATCAGGCCGGGCACAGCGTTGGCCTGGGTCAGCCCCAGGTCGCTGAGCACGCGGTAGAGGATGATCATGGACAGCATGCCGGGGAACATGCCCAGGATCAGCATAAAGCTCATCAGGGGTTTTCTCATTTTGAAACGGAAACGGGAGAGGGTATAGCTCATGCACAGCACGATCACCGTTTGCAGTATGGCGGTAACCAGCGCGGCGATGAACGTATTCACATACCAGCGGGGGAAGTCCGTCTGGAACAGGTTCCTGTAGTTATCCAGCCCCCACTGCTGCGGCATCACGTAACCTACCTGATAAGTGCTCTCCACGCGGAAGGATTGCAGCAGGATACACACGAAGGGGATCAGCCAAACCACGCTGATCACGATCAGCACCACATAAATTGTTGTATTGGCAAGGGTTCGGGAGGCTTTCAGGCCCATGTGGCGCTTTTCCGGGATGGCAGAATTCTGTACACTCATCACTGGAAATCCTCCTCATTTTTGATAGACGGCAGGATATTGTAAACCACCAAGGAAATCACCGCCACCACCACGAACACCAGAATGCCCACCACGGACGCCAGGTAATACTGACTCTCCGCGCCGGTGGTGATCTTGAACAGCCAGGTGATCAGCAGGTCCGTATAGCCTACATTGCCGGAGGCCGACGAGGCCGCGGCATTGGTGGGCGCGCCGCCGGTGAGCAGGAAAATCACGTTGAAATTGTTCATATTGCCCGTAAACTGGGTGAGCAGGTAGGGTCCGGTAACGAACAGCATGTAGGGCAGGGTGATTTTCTGGTACTGCTGCCAGGCGTTGGCGCCGTCGATGCGGGCGGATTCGTACAGATCCGACGGAATGTTCATCAAAATACCGGTGGTGACCAGCATCAGGTACGGAATGCCGATCCAGATATTCAGCAGGATCACCGTGATGCGGGCCCAGGTGGGATCATCCCAGAAGGGCAGCGCTTTCTGGATCCAGCCCATGCCCAGAAGGAACTGATTGATCAAGCCGTTCTTGGCGAACATCTTGGACACGTACAAAAGGGAAATAAACTGGGGAATGGCGATGGTGAGCACCAGGATGGTGCGCCAGCCCTTCTTGAACTTGATGCCCTTTTTATTGATGGCCATGGCCACGAACATGCCCAGGAAATAGTTGGTGAAGGTGGCGAAGAAGGCCCAGATCAGCGTCCAGGACAGCACCTCGCCGAAGGTGGCGGCGTAGGACTGGGTGTTGCCCCCCTTGCCCGCCGTCCAGGACAGCATGGTGTTGAAGTTATCCAGGCCCACCCAAGTGAACAAATTGTTGGTGTAGCCGTTGTGGGTGCCGTCATAGTTGGTGAAGGCCACCAGGATCATGAACACGATGGGCAGCACCGTGAAAATCAAAATACCGGTCAGGGGCAGGGCCAGCAGGGTCTTATGGAACTGATCGTCCACCATGGAGCGGAGATCATCCTTGCCGCTGCGCAGCTTCTTGCCGGAGGCCAGAATCTTTTCGGCGATCTGGTTCTGCTTCACGTTCTGCCGCCAGGTGTAAATAAAGGCAATGATAAAGAAGATGGTCAGCACGCCGTAGAGCAGAATCTTGAAGGAATTATCGTGATAGGCCGTCACTTCCACGTCCAGGATCAGATCGTATTCCTTCGTGGGGCCCTGCAAGCCCAGAGAGGGCAGCATGGACAGCCAGTACCCGCCGGTCAGAATCATGTAGCCAATAAAGACCACTTCAAACAGCAGGAACAAAATGCCCCGCAAAATCTGGCCCCGGGCCAGATTGCCAAAGCCCATCACCAGATAGGAAATCTTCGTTTTCCAATCGCCGTTAACAAAGGTGGTCCAAATATCCTTGGCTTCCCGGCCGACGGCGGCGCAGGCCGATTTAACGGCGTTCCAGATGGTCAGGCCCAGGTTCTTGAAAAAGCCGGGAACGCCCAGCACCATGCTCATCAGGCTGTAGGTGCTCTTTTCGCTTTTGCTCAGCCGCAGGGTTTCCTTTTCGTTGCCGCTCTGATATACGGCGTACAGCTTATCCCATTTGATCACGCAGGCGGCGGTCAGCGGTATGATGATCAGCGCCGCGATGACGCCGGACACCCACATAGGCACGCCGATGCCGGAAAAAATGCCGCCGATGATCAGATAAATCAGACAGCCCAGAAGCACGATGCCCAGAGCGGCCAGGATTTTTTTCCCGGTTCCGGCGCCGTTCTGCCGAAGCTGATTCGTATCATTCGTCATACATACACTTCCCTTTTCCTTCTATGCCGGATGGAATGAAGCGCGTTCGCCCGCTTGCGCCGGCTTTTGCGCCCTTCGATGCGTTTTTTACGAAAACGGCCGGAGCCAAGGTAAATTGACTCCGGCCGTCCGGA
Source organism: Clostridia bacterium (assembly GCA_030537395.1). Classification (GTDB taxonomy): domain Bacteria; phylum Bacillota; class Clostridia; order Christensenellales; family Aristaeellaceae; genus RUG563. The sequence goes on from JAUNMW010000074.1 coordinate 13,380, forward strand.
CTTACCAATTGCCGGATTGATTCAATCAAGCAACAGGCAGAATATTATTCGGTCACGACGCTCACTTCGCCGGTGGTTTCATTAAAGAGCACATAATAGGTGCCCGCTTCTTCCACCTTGAAGTTTTCGGCGGGGAAGTTGTTATCCCAGCTCAGGCCCTGGCGAACCTTGAATTCGGTGCCGGCTTCCATGGCGTAAGCCTCGTCGGTCTTCCATTCGGAAGCGGAAATCTTGGTCATGGGGAAGTCCTGATCCCACATGGAGCCGTTCACCGCGCCGATGAGGGTCCAGCCGAACTTCACGTCGTCGCTCATGGTGAACAGGCTGGCGATCTTATCGGTGTAGTTGTCCAGGGCGGCCTGCAGTCCGGCTTCGTCGGTGGCAGCCTTCACGTCATCGCCGATCACCTTGGCGATATCCCACCAGGAGCCATGGATCTGGCCCTGAGGAATGGAATAGGGGCTCTGGGCCAGCAGAGCGGACAGGCCGGGGTTGGCCTGAACGGCTTCGGACTGCTGCGCGGCAATGTTGGAGGGACCCCAAGCCAGGGCTTCAAAGCGTTCCATCTGGCATTGTTCGCCGGTCAGGTACTGGGCCAGCTGATGCAGCGCGGCAGCGCGCACGGCGTCCACCTGGGGCTTCACGCCCAGCAGCTTGCAGCCGTTGAAGGAACCCAGATGATATTCCTTTCCGTCCACTTCAAAGGAGGGCAGATCAGCCACGCCCATGTTTTCGCCCAGGATGCCTTCCACGGTGGTGTAGTCCCAGGTGCCGGTCACAACGGCGGCAGCGCCCTGCGCGAATTCAGCGCCGGAGGAGGAGGACAGATGATAGGGAGAATCCACCAGCTTCTTCATGCCCTTCACAGCGATCAGGCCCTGGGGGCTGTTGAAGGTGTCGTGCACTTCGATGAACTGGCCGTCGGAATCGGTGGTCCATTCAGAGACGCAGCCGGTGCCGAAGAAGAAGGAAGCGATGTACCAGGCAGAGGTCTGCATTTCAAAGGCGAAATACTTCTGGGCCGCTTCGCAGTCCGCGATGATCTTTTCCAGGCTGTCCACGTCTTCATCGGGGATGACGGTCTTGTCGTAGTACAGGAAATAGCCGTTATCAGCGGTCAGGGGATAGGCATACAGGGCGTCGCCGGAGGTGGCGGCGGCCACAACGCCCGCGGCGTTGTTGGCGGTCACGGTTTCAGCGGCCTTCATGCCCAGCTTGGCCAGGGCGCCGGCCTGCACCAGACGGGCGAACTGGTCCTGAGCGAAGCAGAACAGATCGCCGCCGGCTTCCACGTCGGTCACCATCTGGGTGGCGGCGTCAGCTTCGGAAACGGGCTCCACGATCGCGTTGAAGGTGATTCCGTATTAGTTGGAAGCGTTGAAGGCTTCCACCTGCTTCTTGGTCAGTTCGACGGCGTTTTCAGCCGCCCAGATGGTAATGTCGTAGGTGCCGGCCAGGCTGGCGGCACTGGCAGTGGAGATCATGGACAGCGCCATGATCGCGCACAGCAGGATCGCAAGGAATTTCTTCATAAACAGGTCATCCTTTCTTTTTATATATTCTCAAGCCAAAACGGCTTTTTGAATCGGGAGTCCATATGATCGTTTCTTAGTTTTAATCCATGAATAATTGTAGTCCTTTTTGTACTGTTTGTCAATAATTTTGTAAAAATATAGTATATCTGGATAGACTTCTTTATTGAGCCCTTTAAATCACTTCGTTAGTTGGGACTAAAGGGGTTACGCTGGGGGCTGCGCGCCCCCAGACCTGCGCCAGGGGACTT
>JAUNMW010000075.1 GCA_030537395.1 Clostridia bacterium
TAGAGTAAAGGGTTCAGAGTACAGAGAACAGATTATATAGTTATCATATAAATTAAGGAAGGATACTTTGTTCAGGAAAAATAAATCTGAACTCTGTACTCTGAACGCTGTACTCCATTGCGGATAAACGTATAAAACATCTTCCGGATGAGAAGCGGCAAAGCTATTTTGCCCTCACGCTGTCCCGCATCACCAGCTCCACGCCCACCTCGGTTTTGATAAAGCAGGCGCTTTGCTTGTCCGGCAGGGAAAACAGCGTGCGTACTACGGTTTGCCCCAGTTCCCGGCGGAATACATGCACCGTGCTCAGCTGCGGCGTGCAGGCCAGGCAGATGGACGTATCATCCATACCGATGATGGATACATCCTCCGGCACCTGGTACCCCGCCTCCCGGATGGCGCGCATGCAGCCGATGGCCATAATATCGTTGGCGGCGAAGAACGCTTCCGGCAGGCGTTTTCCCGCCTGGAGCAGCGCTTTCATATCTTCGTATGCGCCGTTCATGGTGGGCCTAACCGGCCAGATTTTTTCATTTTCCAGAGAAAGGCCGTACTTTTTCAGCCCTTCCGTCAATCCCCGCTGCCGGTCCGTCATGTTGTTGAAGCCGATGCTGCTGGTGATATGCTGAATATCCCGGTGCCCGGCGGCATACAGCGCTTCCGCGGCCAAATAGCCCGCCTGCCAGTTGTTCATCACCACGGAATGCACCTTTTCCAGCCGGAACAGATTATCCAGCACCACCATAGGCGAACGGAAAGACGAAAACTGCCTTAATTCTTCTTCGTTCATTTCCGTGCCCAGCAGGATGATCCCAGCGCATTCCTCATTGCGGAAGGCATTGATCTGGCTGGCAAAATCCGCGTCCTTTTGGGCGCTCACGTGGCTGATGAGCAGTTCCAGCTCCATGCGGTGGCATTCCAGCTGAATGCTTTCGATCAATTCGGAGAAAAACTGGGTATCCATGACCACCATGCCATGGGAGCGGAAAATGATCAGCCGAACGTGACGGCTGGCCTTCGCGGGCTCGCGGTTCAGCTGATACCCCATTTCCCGGGCGATGGACAATATGTTTTCCTGAACGGATTTGCTCACGCCCGCTCTCCCGTTCAGCGCGTTACTCACCGTGGCGGGCGATACATTGGCGCGTTTGGCAATATCCCTCAGCGTGTACTTCATGCGAAAGTCCCTCTTTCTTTGCGGATTCACCTTTCTTCTATTATACTAAACTCAAAGGCAAGCGTCAAATAAACATTTATTAAAAATTTATTTACTTCGTTTATTTTCCCTTCACAGGATGATTTCAGCGGGGGGCAGCCCCGGCGCTGCCGCCAGGACCCGAGCGTCCTTTCCATTCAAACGCACCGCCGCCGATACCGCGCCCCGCCAGGCCCGTGCCCCGCCCTGCCGGAAATCCTCCTGAGAGGCGGGATCAGCGCTGCCCGCAGAAAGCAGCGCGCAGTTCTCCGCGGAAAAGGAAATGAAGCGGGTATCAAAGAAGCAGGGGCTGCCTTCTTCATCCGTGATCTGGGCGGTCACATAAACCAATTCACCGGACTTTTCCGCCGTCCATCGCAGCGCCGCCGCGGGGCCGGGCGTGCAAAGCCGCACGCGGCCCTTGCCGTCGTCCGCCTCCAGCTCCCCAGGCTCATACCTGAGATCAAAGGAAGCGATGCAATCCCGGCAGGGCTTCGTCGCCACCGCTTTTCCGTTCAGGTACAGGGTCACGGCTTTTTCCGCGCTGTATACGTCCACCTGAACGGGCTTCCCCTCATAGCCAGGGAATTCCCAGACGGGGAAGCGCTCCGGCCAGGCCCAGTAGGATACATCGCCGTCCTCATGAAAATGCCCGGGGTGCTGCACGGCTATATAAGGCTTTTCCAGCGTGCCCCATACCGCCTGCCGGTAATACCCCGCCGGATTGATATGACCGTTCAGATCGATATCCGCGCAGTTGGCCTGCCGCCAGGGCCATTTTTCAAAGAATCCCTCGCCATCCTCCGGCTTGTACCATACATGGCCGATGCCCGCTTCCCCGAGATAATCGATGGCCGCCCAGGCGAAATCGCCGATGATCCGGGGATGCTCCCGGGTTTTCCGCCAGCATTCCAGCGCTTCCTTCGCCACGCTTTCCGTGCCGCAGATGAAGCGGGCGGGATATGCCGCCAAATCCTGCTCGTACCGCCGGGACAGATAATTGTAGCCCGCCACATCCAGTGGGGCCAGGTACTTTTCGCTCAGGATGCCGAAATAATCAAGGCTGTCCGGATCGTCCGTCTGCACATTGGCAGCCAGCATATCCAGCCTGCGCTTTCCAATGTTGTTGAGGGCGGCGGCAATCAGCCGGGTATCATCCATTTCCCGCACAAAACGGCACATTTCCCCGCACAGGGCATAGCCGTCCCCTGATCCGTCCCGTTCGGGGATCTCGTTGCCGATGCTCCACAGGATCACGGAAGGATGGTTCCGATCCCTTTGGATCATGCTTTCCAGATCCCGCTTCCAATGATCCCGGAAGAACAAATGATAATCGTACGGGTTCTTGCCAATATTCCAGATGTCGGTAAATTCATCCATTACCAGCAGGCCCAGATCATCGCAGGCATCCAGGAAAGCGGGCGCGGGCGGATTATGGGCGCAGCGCACGGCGTTATAGCCAAAATCCTTGAGAATTCTCGCTTTCCGGTATTCCGCATCCCGAAGGCTGGCGGCCCCCAGCAATCCGTGATCGTGATGCACGCAGCCGCCCCGCAGCTTGATGGGCTCCCCATTGAGCAGCAAACCTTTTTCCTGATCCAATTGCACGCATCGAAAGCCGAAACGGGTTTCCGCCCGGTCCAGCATTTCTCCGGCGTTTAAAAGCTCGGCGCTCAGGCAATACAGGATCGGCGCTTCCGGGGTCCACGGCCTGATGCCTGCCGCGCCGCCCAGCACCTGCATCCGTTCCGCGCAGGCGGGCTCCTCTGTCTGCCAGAGCAAAGCGCCGTCCGGGCCGCGCAATTGCAGCCGAAGGGTAAGCTCCCTTTGAGCCGCTTCCGGGGAAAGGGTCGTTTCCGCCTGGAATACCCAGCCCGCCTCCGGCTCCCAGCCGGGCTTTGCGGACAGTCCCCAGGGCAGAATGCACGCCTTGGGCCCCTGCAGCAAATGCACCGGGCGGCAGATGCCCGTGCCCGCATACCAGCGGGAATTGGGCAAGGCGTCGCCATGCACGTTCACCCGGATTTTTTGCGTTCCCTTCCGAAGATAAGGGGTCAGATCCGCCAGGAAGGATACGTAGCCGTAAGGCTGTCGAACGATCAAGGTATCATCCAGATACACCTCCGCCCCCGGCATCACGCCTTCAAATTCCAGCATCACCCGTTGGGAAAGCATGGCCTCCGTTACCTGGATTTCCTTATCATAAATGATATTGGCCCCCTGGAACCAGCCCCCGGCGCTGCCGGATTTGCTGTCCGGGGTGCGGGGCAATTCCTGACTGTAATCATGGGGCAGCGTCACCGGCGTGTCCCCCGGCACGCCCCAGATGCGGTACGTCCAGCCCTGGCAAAAATCCATGCGTTTCATAAAGTATTACTCCTTATCCAAGCGAATAACGAAGCCTTCCGCAAAAGGCCTATCTTCCGGCAGATGGAGGGTCATGTATTCTCCGCTGCGTTCAAAGGCCACCTTCGCGTCCGTGCCCAGCATCCGGGCGGAACGCACAGCCCCCAATTCACTGCCGTCCCGCAGGGCGCGCAGACGCAGGGTATTGTTTTCCGGGATGCCGAACCCGATCACATACAGCGCCTCATCGGTTTGAGTATAGCGCACATCGTCCCCGGTCAGGTGGTACTGGCCGCTTTCCATGGCCAGGCCGTCCTTCATTTGGGCCTTTAAACGCTCGGCGTTGTAATCCTCGTTGGTGCCGATGGTCACGCCTTCCCCCGCCACGGTATAGGGCCGGGTGCCGTAAATGGCTTCGCCGTTTACCTTCAGCCATTCGCCGATGCGCTTCAGCTGCTTCACCGCGTCGGGATGGAAGGTTCCATCCTCCTGGGGCCCCACATTCAGCACCAGGCAGCCGTTTTTGGCGGTCACGTCGGCGATCTGCTGGATCATTTTTCCCGCGCTCTTGTATTTGGGCTCCTGCACGATGCACCAGGTAATGTTATCCTCCAGCCGGTCGTCCGTCTGCCAGAAGAAGGGCTGCCTTTCCGCGAAGCGTCCGCACTCCACGTCAAACACGCCCAGGCCCTGGGGGAAATCCTCCTGCTTGTAGGTGATGATGCCCTGGGGCACCGCGTCGTAATAATATTTCGCCGCCTGATAGCGGTATTCTTCCGGCAGGATCATCACGCGCCCGTCAAAATACAGCACATCCGGGCGGTAGGCCTCCGCCACCTCCCGAATCTTTTCCAGCCAAATATCGGCAAATTTCTTATCCGGCTTCCGGTAAGGAATGTACCGGTTGGTTTCCAGGGGCAGGGCCGGGCCGTAATAAATTTCGTTGGCGGGGTCATACACATCCGCCTCGTTGTCCGTGGACATGAACCAGCCCCACAGCCATTGATGATGGAAGGTGGCCAGATATTTGATGCCCTTTTTCCGGAACGCCGCGGCGCATTCCCCCGCTATATCCCGATGGGGGCCGGTCAGGACGGAATTGATGGGATTGATTTTGCTGTTCCACAGGGAATAGTTGTCCGCGTGCTCGGTGACGGGACCTGCGTATTTGGCCCCGCTGAGCTTCACCAGATCGGCCCAGGCGTCGGGATCAAAGCGCTCCGCCTTGAACATGGGAATAAAATCCTTGTACCCGAATTCGCTCAGCTTGCCATAGTGCTGCTCGTGCCACAGGTTCTGCTTACAGCCCTTCAAATACATGTTCCGGGAATACCATTCGTTTTCGCAGGCGGGTACGCTGTACACGCCCCAATGGAAAAACAGGCCGAATTTGCCGTCCCGCATCCATTGCGGGGCTTCGTGCTTTAAAGGGGTCCAATCCAAATTCCAGCTCATAAACACACCTCCACATGATCAAAAGAAATAATGGGAAGATAGGTTTGCTGATCCACAATGGCCCCCTCCGGCCCCTGGGGATGGGCGCCGTAGGAAAGGTGCGCTATTCCCCGGACAGGCCGCGCGGGCACGAGCAGCAGGTCTTTTTCCTGAACAGATACATTTTGTATCGCGTTTTCTCCCTGTTCGTCCGTCAGGCGGAAATCCGCCGCGTCGTGCAAGGGACGCAGGCGCGTAAGGCCGCTGACATTGCGGAAAGAAAGCCGGATCACGCCGTTTTCCCATCGCGCCGTCTTTATATCCGGCGCTTCAAAGGGCAGGCCGCCGTTCAGGGCCCCGTGCACCTGCCGGGCCAGCATTTGGCCCAGGGTCACATTGCCCGCCGCGGAATTATGGATTTCATCGGACAGGGGCAAGCCCGCGGTGGGCAGGAGCCACACCTTTTCCAGCGTCAGCGCCGATCGCCGCTGGATCTCCTTGATTTTACCCCAGGAGGCGGCGTCGGGCTGGGTTTCATAGCGGTTCAACTGCATGGTAAAGAAGGGGATTTCCCAGCCCAGTTCTTTCCGGGTATCCTGCACCATTCGGACGAAGCTTTCTTCGTACTGCGCGGCGTTTTCCCTGTCCGCGTCGGCGCAGCCCTGATACCACAGGATCGCCCGAACACCGCCCGCCGCCTGGATTTTTTCGATCATGTTCCGGTACAGATCGCCGTTCCGGGCGTTATCCCACCGGGCCATGGGGGACCCGCCCTGGGCGGCTTGGACGAGCCCCACGGGCAAGCCTGTTTCATCCGCGTACCGACGGCCAAAGGACAGAAAGGGAGATGTGCCCGTGACGCTCATGGGGGCGTTTACGCAGTCTGCCGCGTCCGTGGCGTCGTTCATGGGATGGGCCGCCATATCCCATTTGCCGCTGTTTCGCTGCAAGTGCACCCGCACGTCCGGGGGATCGAAGGCCCAGCCCTTGGCATACCCCGCCGCGTTGGATTGGCCCGCCATGCAGAACACGTCCCCCACGCCGATATGCACCCGAATGTCCCCATGGAACATCCAATGATCGCCGGATTCCTTGGATACCGCGTCCAAGGATGTTTCCAGCCGGTAGGAGCCCCCCTGGGGCAGCGCAACGTCCGCTTCCCATGCGCCTTTTACTTCGTCGCCGGTGAGTACATCGCCCCCAGTTTGCCGATCGCAGGGGGTCCAGGGAATGATTCCGCTTTGATCCATTTCGTTCACCAGCCGCCACACGGGCGTGGCGGACCGGACCCCCGCCCGGACGGCCCCCTTTTCCAATTGCCAGCGGCCCTTGAGCGTAACCTTCGCCTGCCCATTCTTCCTTTGCAGCACCTGCCAATCCCGCAGGCCGGACTGGATTTCCACACCGTAAAACATATGAACTGCCTTTCATCGAAAAGATTTTTTCGGAAGCGAATGAACGCTTTAAGGAAAGGAGTTGAGAGTTATGTGTTGAGAGTTGAGTTATATTTTGCTTAAACTTTTTATATGTTGTTTTTACCGTAACTATATAAATCTCAACTCTTAACTCTCAACTCTCCCCTCTGTTTTAAAGTGTTCCTGAAACCATACAAATATAATGAACGGGTTATGGCCCGCTGCTTTCTTTTTCGGGCGGGAGAGGCTTTGTCTCCCGGTTCGATTTTGCAAACTGTTTTTTGAAAAGCGGGCCGGGAGGGATGCCTCCCGGCCCGCAGGAACCGTGGTCACGCTTTGGAATTACTTGTAGTACTGCAGGGATTCGATATCGGTCTTTTCGTTGATGGTCTTGAAGAAGCCGTCGAAATCTTCGGTCTGGCTCTTCACGCCCGCCACGTAGGCTTCCCAGGCAGCGTCGTCATTGATGTCCAGTTCGCCGGTGATGAACTGGTTGGCGCCCACCTTGGAGTATTTTTCGCAGGCGGAGGTCAGGGTGGACTTCATCTTGCTTTCTTCTTCATTCAGGTGGGTCAGCGGAGCGCGGTCATAGGGAGAAATGGAATCGGGGCCGCCGTTCACAGCGGTATCGATCCAGTACTTGCCATCGTAGTAGCCCTTTTCAGGAGACCACCAGGGTTCGGTGCTGGAGTACTGCAGAATGGTGGAGAAGATCTGGGGTACGAAGGGGATGCCGGTGCGGGCGCTGGCGGAAGCCATGATGCCGCGGTCAGCCAGGGCCTGGCCGGGGTTCTCGGCGTTCAGGATCTCGTCCACATAGGTGCGGGTGCCGTCTTCCAGGGTGATAAAGTCTTCACCCTCGATGCCCCAGTTCAGCATCTTGTAAATTTCTTCGGAATACTGATAGTCGATCAGGCGCACAACATATTCGGGATATTCGGTATCAGCGCTGATGATGATGCCCATGGTCAGGGTGGTGCCCAGGTTCTTGCCATTCAGCTTGGAGCCCCACTTCCAGCCGGTGCCAAACTGAGAAGAAGGCAGGTAGGCCAGGCCCCATTCCATATCTTCGGAAATCTTGGCCTGGTTCCAGCTCTGCACGGAGCCGGCCCAGTTGGTGGGCACGATCAGGATGTTACCGTTGGCAGCCTTGGCGTCGCAGCTGTCGTCGGTGGCGTATTCGGGATCGATGTAACCGGCGGCATACAGCTCATGCATTTCCTTCAGCATGGTGCGGAAGTTGTCTTCGATGGGGCCGAAAGCCCATTCGGTGCCGTTCCAGTAGGTGGTGTCCCAGGTATGGAAGGTGCCCACGAAGCCGCGGAAGAAAGCCATCCAGGAAGCGCCGTTGCTCATCACGTACTTGGCGTTTTCAATTTCACCGGCGTCGATCTTTTCCTTCAGGAAGGCGCACAGTTCCTTGAATTCTTCCCAGGTGGTGGCGGGCTTGAGATCGTACTTCTTCAGCACGTCGAAGCGGTAGGCGTAAGCGGAGAAGCTCTGGCCGCCGGCCAGGTTCAGGTCGTTGTCATAGCCGTCCCAGAACACGTAGGAGGTGCCGTCGTCGTTCAAAACGCCGTTCCAGCCGCCCACTTTGCCTTCCACGAATTCAGGATAGTACACCAGGTAATCCTTGTAATCCATGATGTCCAGCACCAGGGAATCGCCGTCTTCATCCTTGCCGTAGCCATTCACCAGGGTGCCCTGGGAATAGGTGTTGATGTCGGACAGGTCGCCCGCGGCCAGGTTCACGGATTCATTGTTGCGGAAGTCGTTCCAGGGCGCGATCTGCCAGGTGATATCCAGCTTGCAGCCCAGGTATTCTTCCACCTTTTCCTGCCACAGCTTCTGCATCTTGGTGGGCAGCTGATCAGTGCCCCAGTTGGCGGTGGTCACGGTGAGTTTCAGGGTGTTGTTGGGGAGCTCGGGGAAGGTAAGGCCGTCGCGGTTCATGGTGCCTTCAGCGGAAGCGAAGGACATGCAGCCCAGCAGCAGGGCCAGCGCGAGGACCAGCGCGAGAGTCTTTTTCATGGGGATTCCTCCTTTAAATATTTAATTTCACCGCGTTGAAACGCGGAAAAATCCGTTTGAATCAGAGTTTAGAGTTCAGAGTACAGAGGTCAGTTCATCATGTTCAAAACAAACACAGTTGCAAGCTGATTTGACATTCTAATCTGTACTCTGATAACTTTTTATCCTTTAACGGCGCCCACCTGCATGCCCTGCTCAAAGTACTTCTGGATGAAGGGATAAATGAGCAGCAGAGGGGCGATGGTGGCGACCAGGCAGGCGTACTGCACGTTCTTGGGGTTCACCTGGCCGTTGGTGAGCATGACGTTGGCATCGCCGCCGAAGGACGAGCCCATGGAATTGGAGGTGAACACGATGGAGCGCAGGATCATCTGAATGGGGTGGCGGGAAGCGTCCTTGATATAGAGCAGGGCGCTGAAATAGCTGTTCCACATGCCCACGATGGCGAACAGGGAGAAGGAAGCGATCAGCGCCTTGGACAGGGGCAGGATCACGCTGATCAGGATGCGCAGTTCGCCCGCGCCGTCAATCAGCGCCGCTTCGCGGATCTCGTGGGAAATGCCCTTGAAGAAGGACCGGTACATGAACACGTTCCAGGCGCTGACGCACCCCGGCAGCACCAGGGCCCAGGTGGTGTTCATCAGGCCCAGGTTGCGGATGTTCAGGTAAGAAGGGATGGTGCCGCCGCTGAAAAACATGGTGATCAGCATGATCACGCTGATGAAGCCCTTCAGCTTGAATTCCTGCACGGACAGGGCGTAGCCCAGGCAGGAGGTGAGGGACACATTCAGCAAAGTGAACAGCAGAGCGTACCAGATGGTCCACAAGTAAGCGGTGTAAATGGTGGGCTTGGAAAACACGATTTCATAGCCCTTTACGTTCAGCTCCTGGGGGATCAGGCCCACCGCGCCGCGGGTGATCATGCGGCTGGAGGACAGGGAAACGGCGATCACATGAATGAAGGGGTACAGGATGATCACGCAGAAGATCAGCAGCAGAATGATCAGCGTCACATCAAAGGACAAATTGCCGATGCGGATCTTGTTTTTGGAAGATGAAGCGGTATTCTGGCTCATGATCACACCTCCTCACCAAATGCTCTGTTCAGGATCGATGAAGCGCACCACATAGTTGGTGCCCACCACCAGGATCAGGCTGACCAGAGAAACGAACAGGTTCACGGCGGTGGCGAATTCAAACCGGCCGTCCTGAATGCCCATGCGGTACACGTAGGTGCTGATAACTTCCAAATCCATCCGGTTGGTTTCGTTCATCATCAGCAATATTTTGGTGTAGTCCTGGGTGAAAATATTGCCGGTGTTCAGGATGAGCACCACCGTGGTGGTGGGCAGGATGGCGGGCAGGCAGATATGCCGGATTTTCTGGAAGCGGTTGGCCCCGTCAATGTTGGCCACATCATACAGGGAGGTATCCACGTTGGACAGGGCCGACAGGTATATGATGCTGCCCCAGCCGACCCCCTGCCAGATGGCCGAGCCGATGAACATAGGCATGAAATAGGCTGTGCCCGCGTTCATGTTCACCCGGTCCATCCCAAAGATGACGCGCACATTATTAAACAAGCCGTCTAAGGAACCGAAGGTGTTCAGCATGGAGCAGATGACCACGATGGAAATGAAGTGGGGCAGATAGGATATGGTCTGCACCGAGCGCTTGAACCACTTGGAACGTACTTCGTTGAGCATCAGGGCCAGGATGATAGGCATGGGGTATGTGAAAATCAGCGACAGCACGCCCACCTTGATGGTTTGCAGGATGATGTGCTCGCAGTTTACGTTGTTGAAAAATTCCTGGAAATTCTTGTACCAGGGATCCAGCCACGAGCTGCCCCATACGCCCTTCTTGGGCTTGTATTTCTTGAAAGCGATCAGCACGCCGTACATGGGCACATACTGAAACAGCACCACCACCGCCAGCGGGATCAGGCACAGGGCCACCAGCGCCCGCTGCTGCCACAGGATGCGGAACCATTTTTTCATCCGTTCCCACGGCGTTTTCTTGGCGATGGTATGCATTGCCGCCGTATTGCTCATACGCATTCTCCTTTCATCCGGGAAGAAAATACGGATTTACTAAACAAATTACTAAACATAATCTCTTGACTGTTTTTATTATAGCGCACAGTAACGTGTGAATAAATGGATAATTTGGATATTTATTTTACATCCTATGCATTTTATGCTCTGTTTATTTCGCGTTTGTTTATTTATTTATCTATTTGTTTAGTAAATTTGCATCATTTTATTTTTGGATCTGGCAGGGAATTGGGATTTCATGTATAATAAATACAGAAACAAGATTTTGCGCGCGACGATCTCAAAAGAACGGAGGGACCCCATGAGCGCCATCAAGCCATCTTCTCCCTCTCTGGAGCAAACGTTTTTATCTCCCCCCGTCCAATTTCGGGGCGTGCCCTTCTGGGCCTGGAACTGCAAGGTGACTGAAGACAAAATCGAGCGCCAGGCGGCGTATTTCCGGCAAATGGGCATGGGCGGGGCCATGGTGCATCCCCGCACGGGCATGGACACGCCTTATTTATCGGAAGAATACCTGCGTCTGGTGCAATACGCGGAAGAAAAGCTGCGGGAAAACGGCCTTTCCTGCTGGCTTTATGACGAAGAACGGTTTCCCTCCGGCGTGGCGGGCGGCATCGTGACCCGGAACATAAAATACCGCGCCCGGTATATCGTTTTGTCCGATCATGAATTGTCCGGCTATTGCGAAAGCAAAACAGCCTTTGACAAAAAAGTGGACGCGCGCGAAAAACCCAAGGGCTATTTCCTGTGCGATTATCGCGTCCATTTGGAAAACGGATTTCTTTCTTCCTATGAAATGCTTCCAAGCGGCGGCAACTATCACGCCTATGTGGAGCTGATGGAGGAAAGCCCCTGGTTCAATGGGGAAACCTATGTGGACGTGTTCAATCCCCAAGCCATTGATGAATTTCTGCATGTGACCCACGAACAATACTGCGAAACGCTGAAGGATCACATCGGTAAAACCGTGCCCGCCATATTCACCGACGAGCCTCACATGAAGGGCAAGCACTGCATGCCCACGCCCCAGGCGGGCCGCGCCACCCTGGCCTATACCGACGATATGAACGATACCTTCCGGGAAGCGTACGGCACGGAACTGCTGAGCATTCTGCCGGAATTGGTGTGGGAGCTGCCCGGCGCTTACAGCGTATGGCGCTATCGTTATCACGAGCATGTGACGGAACGGTTTGCCGCCGCTTATGGGGATCGGATCGGGGCCTGGTGCGAAAAGCACGGCATCGCTTACACGGGGCATTTCCTGTCCGAACGCACTTTATTCTCCCAGACCCTGGCCCTGGGCGAAACCATGCGCCAGTACCGCAGCCAGCAATTGCCCGGCATTGATATTCTGGCGGGACAATTGGAATTGACGACTGCAAAGCAGGCCGATTCCGTTCGCCGCCAAATGGGAAGAACGGGCCTGGTGTGCGAAATGTACGGCGTGCTGGAATGGGATGTGACCTTCCGGCAGCACAAGCTGCAGGGCGATTGGCTGACCGCGCTGGGCGTGACCGTGCGGGTGCATCATCTGGCCTTCATGGGTATGGGCGGCGAGGCCAAGCGGGATTGGCCCGCGGCCATCGGCTGGCAGTCTCCCTGGTGGCGGCAGTACAGCTATTTGGAGGATTACTTCGCCCGGGTCAACGTAATGCTCCGTCGGGGCGTTCCCGTCACCCGGGTGGCCATTGTGCACCCCATCGAATCCTTCTGGCTGCTGTTCGGGCCCAACGATCAAACCCTAATGCGGCGGGAGCAAATGGATGAACAGTTTGAGCACCTGGCCCAATGGCTTTTGTATGGCGGCATCGATTACGATTATCTGTCCGAAGCGCTGCTGCCTTCCTTGTGCACCAAAGGGGGATGTCCCCTGCGGGTGGGAAAATGCCGCTACGAAGCGGTGATCGTGCCGCCCGTCCTGACCATGCGGAAAACCACGCTGGAAAGACTGGCTGCTTTTGCGAAAGCGGGCGGAAAGCTGATCTTCCTGGGAAGCGCGCCCGCATTGATCGACGGCGAGCCCTCCGCGGAAGCGTTTCCCCTATGGGAAGCCGGCATTCATCTGCCCATGGAACGGGCGGCGCTGCTGAATGCGCTGCGCGATCAGCGGGACATCGAGGTACGCAGTCAGGCCACGGGCCGCCTTTCGGACAATCTGTTTTATCAGCTTCGGCAGGAGGGGGAAGAACGCATCCTGTTCCTGTGCCATGTGCGGGAGGAAACGCCCGCCCGGCCCCGGGTGTATACCATCCGGCTCAAAGGGCTGTGGCGCATTCTGCGCATGAATGCCCTGGACGGCTCCATCGAAGAAATGGGCGGTGCGCAGGAAAACGGCTTTACGGAAATCACCTGGCCCTGTCACGCCCAGGACAGCCTGCTTTTGCGCCTGATCCCCGGCGCATGCGCCGCGCCCGCGCCGCTGCCCCAGGCGCCCCGGCCCTTCCTGAAGCTTTCTGAAACGGCGGATTTCACCTTAGAGGAGCCCAACGCCTTGCTGCTGGACCGGTGCGAATATGCGCTGGATGAGGGCCCCTGGCAGAGTGCGGAGGATATTCTGCGGGCAGATAATTCCCTGCGGGAGAAGGCGGGTCTGCCCCCGCGCAACGGCAATTCCGTGCAGCCCTGGCTGCTTGAGGATGACCCGCCCAGGCATACCGCTCATCTGAAATTCCGCTTTTACGCGGAAAAGCAATTTTCCGGCCTCAAGCTCGCCATGGAGCAGCCGGAAAAAGCGGAAATCACCCTGAATGGAGAAAAGCTTACGGCACAGCCCGACGGCTGGTACGTGGATGAAGCGATTCAAACCATTCCGCTGCCGGAAATCAAAGTGGGGGAAAATGAAATCACTCTGCGCCTGCCCCTGACACGGCGGGCCAATTTGGAAGCCCTGTATATCCTGGGGGCATTCGGCGTGCGCATTGCCGGAACGCATTTGACCCTGACCGAGCCGCCCCAGCGCCTGTTCCTGGATGACCTCACCCGGCAGGGGCTCCCCTTCTACACCGGCAACGTGCGGTACCGCTTCCAAATCCATTTGGGCCGTGCCCGGAATGATCTGCATCTGCACATTCCCCACATGGCGTCCCCGGTGGCGGTGGTATATGCGGACGGTCAGGAAGCGGGCCAGATCGCCTGGCAGCCCAACCGGGTAAAGCTTCCGCCGCTGAACGCCGGAGAGCACGAAATAGAAATCCTGGCCTGCGGCAGCCGCTTTAACGGCTTTGGCACGCTGCACAACGCCAACCCGCATTATATGTGGTATGGCCCAGATGCTTTCCGCACTGTCGGCGACGATTGGACGGACAATTATTTGACCCGGCCCAGCTATCTGCTTTCGCCCATTGAACTGATGGAGGATCCGACATGAACATTGAGCATCTTTTAACGCCCTATAAATACGGCAAGCCCGTACTGTCCGGCACGGGCATCGAAGGGCGCTTTGACCGCAACGCGGTGGACTGCCCCACTCCCTTTTATCACAACGGCCGGTATTATCTGCTGTTCGTGGGCTTTGACGGCACGGGCTATCAGACCGGTTTAGCGGTTTCCGATGATCTGGTGCGCTGGGAAAAGCTTGGCGTGATCCTGCCCCGGGGCGGCAACCGGGACTGGGACAAGGTGGGCATGGCGGGCACCGGGCTGCTGATGGAAAACGATCTGTTCGAGCCCCGAACGCTGAAAAAAGCCTTCGGCAGGTATTGGATGATCTACCATTCCTATCCCCGCACGGGCTATGAAGCGGGAGCGGCGGAAATCGGGCTGGCCTGGACGGAGGATGAAAGCCTGATGACCTGGCATTTTGCGGGGGACCCCATCCTGTCCTGGCGGGACGGGGCGCCCTGGGAGCATGGCGGATTATATAAGGGCTGGCTCATGGAGCATAAGGGCACCTTTTATCTGTTCTACAACGCCAAAACGGATGAAGGGGAACGGGGCTGGATCGAACAGACCGGCTTTGCCGCCTCTCAGGATTTGCTGCATTGGGAGCGGAACCCGAATAATCCCGTTTTGCCCGTAGCCCCCGGAGCCTGGGACAGCGTGTTCGCCTCCGACCCGGCGGTGTTTTACGACAGCAAAGAAAAGCAGTGGGTCATGTACTATTACGGGCTGGGCAATCTGTCCGCCTGTGAAGGATTGGCCGTCAGCGACGATCTGAAAACCTGGCGGAAATTCCCCATCCCCATTCTGACCATCGGCACCCGCAAATCCGTGGATCAAATTCACGCCCACAAGCCCGGCATGCTCTGGGACGGGAAACATCTGTACCATTTTTACTGCGCCTGCCGCCCCGCCACGGAGCAGGACCCCACTTTCCCCTTTTCTCCCGAGCACCGCTGCATCACCGTGGCACGGGATGCTCCCTGGATCGAGTAAAAAAGACGATTCTTCCATTGGATTTAAAACGCCCTTTAAGTTACGTAGTTAGTCCAAACTAAGGGGTTACGCTGGGGGCTGCGCGCCCCCAGACCTGCGCCAGGGGACTTCGCCCCCTGGACCCACTTCTCGCGAAGATACATGGTGGGAATAGCCCAAGAAGCTTCGCGTGCTGCGCTGGGATCGGAATATAGCAAGCTTTCGGGCACAATGAAAATAGGCGAAATCGGGCGGGGGAA
>JAUNMW010000347.1 GCA_030537395.1 Clostridia bacterium
AGAAGTGTATGCTCGTTTGGTGTCAAGCTCTTGCAAGCAGCAGCGGGAACAACGCATTCTCATCCTACCAAGCAATATCCGCGATTGCGGGTCCAGGGTGTTCAACACCCTGGTCGGGGTCCGGGGTGAAACCCCGGCGTAACCCCTTAGCTGACACTAAATACGTAACTTAAAGGGCGTTTTATATGCCAACAATCAGTAAAGAACGCCGGCGGGACGGGCGAACCGTCCCGCCGGCGGGCATAGCGGACATGCTTTAGTTCTGGCAATGCTGCAGGATGAAGTCTTCCACTTCAAAGTTATCCAGGATATATTCCGCGTCTTCCATCACCAGGGTGTCCTTCCACACGTCGATGGTCAGGTCGCCCTCATTCACGGTAATGGCGGGGTTGGGGGAATAAGCGCCGATGCTCTTGCCCCAGGGCTGGAAGCCTTCCTGGGTCATCAGGTATTCAATGAACAGCATGGCGGTGTAGGGCCGGGTGGCCTTGGTGTTCACCATGGTATACATAGGATACATGAAGCCGGCGAAGGGTTCCACGGCATAGCCGTTGGCGGCGGCGTCATACTGGGCCACGGTCAGGTTATCGGTGAGCACGGAGGAGGAGCGCAGCTTGCTCAGCACGAACAGGCCGATCTTGCCCGCAGCGGTTTCCTGGCTCACTTCTTCCGCGATGGTGGTATCGGATTTGCCGAAGGTCACGTTATCCAGGAATTCGGCTACCCACTTGTAACCGGCGTTTTCATAGCTGCCCAGGTCAATATCCTCGCCCTTCCAGGCCTTGTAGGCTTCCGCCAGCTTGTCGGCCCATTCGGGCTTGGTGCACATGACCAGGAAGTTCATGTTCACCTTTTCGCTTTCGGGATTCTTAAAGATCACGCTGCCCTTCATTTCCGGCGCGGTCAGTTCCCACACATTCTTGATGGCGGGCACGTTTTCGCCCAGATTGTTGTAGATGAACAGCTTGTTGATGTACTGATGCACCAGGGCGGGCTGCTGGTCGGCTTCATCCAGCACGTCCTTTACGGCGGCGGGCACAAAGTTGATCACCAGGCCCTCGTCGATGGCGTCGGTCAGCTGGGCGCCGTCCTGAATCATCACCATATCGGCAGCGGCGTTGCCGTTTTCACTGCGCAGCTTGGTGTAGATTTCCTGGTCCTTCAGGTTATTGCTTTCACAGGTGATGTTGTACAGCGCGGCAAATTCTTCCGCGGCGGTGGCAATACGGCTGGTGTTGCCGTACACCACGAAGGTGCCCGATTCAGCCTGGGCCTTGGCTACCAGTTCATCATGGCTCAGGGCCTGGCCCGCTTCCACGTCGGCGGCCACATCGGCCAGCGCGGGAACGGCGCACAGCAGCATGGCCAGCGCCAGAATGAGAGACAGCAGTTTTTTCATACGTTTTTCCTCCTATTCAATACTTTATCTTCACCGCGCCGCAGCGCGGGAAAGCATCCTTTCCGCTCGGTCCACATAGTATTTCAAGCGGCCGTGGGCCACGGCCAGATATTCCTCCAGCCCCATTTCGTTTCCCCGGTATCGGGATTCCAGGCTGTAGCTGACGGGCTGAAATGCCGCCAGCCGGGAAAAGAGCAGGCTCAGATCGATATTCCCATCCCCGATCAAAAGATGCTCGTCCTGATCCTGAATGCCGTGATTATCGTGCAGGTGCATGGCGGTCATGCGGCTGCCGAACAGGGAAAGAGGATCATAGCCCGGAGTGAAGCAATGGGCGTGGCCGCAGTCGTAGCAAAAGGTGAGTCGCGGGGAATCCAGATGGTCAAACAGGAACTGGTTGTATTGCAGGAACCGGGTATTCTCCAGCGCGATATTCACGCCCGCCTTTTCCGCCGCCTCCGCGGCCCGGGCCATGCGGTGCAGCCCGGTTTCGTTGGGCGGCGGGGTTTCCAGCCGGCGGGTGGTATGGGTGACCAGGTTTTCAATGCCCCGTTCCCCCGTTTCCCGGATCGCCCGGATCAAATGCTCCTCCAGACGGTCCCCCGCTTCCCCTTCCCGCCACAAATCGGCCATAGCCTCCTGGGGAAAATGCACGGTGCGGACCCGCAGCCCGGCGGCGATTGCCTGATCATACCTTTCCGGCGCGGATTTTCCGTTTTCTT
Organism: Clostridia bacterium; assembly: GCA_030537395.1. Taxonomy (GTDB): domain Bacteria; phylum Bacillota; class Clostridia; order Christensenellales; family Aristaeellaceae; genus RUG563. Next base: position 2,122 of record JAUNMW010000347.1, read on the forward strand.
CCTGCCAATGGATCATCACTTCATCAAAGCCCGCGGCCCTGACGGCCCGGAGCCGCTCCCCGGCGGGTATACCCAAAAATCCGAATGGAAAATCCTGACCAAGATATGCCATGGTTCACCTTCGTATCTCTCTCTTTTTTTCCTGTCGTCCTATTTTATCATGAATAAACGCAAAACGCAATAGTGCGGCTTTTGAACAATTTGCAAATGCCGCCGGAATCCTTCCATCCCGCCCTCCCTGGATGTCCGTGCCGGAAAATCCTCCGCATCATTTCCGCGGCTTTTGACCAAATATTCCATGAAGCTTCCGTTACAGAAATTTGCGGAAAACGACTTATTCTTTTCGACAAAAAAATCGCAGCAAACTATTGACATTTTTCCTCTTCTGTGGTTTAATTTTTTCTGCCTTGAAGTTTAGTGATTCTAAACTTACGGCATCGATTTCCGGTTTAGTAAAAGTAAACCGGCGTCAGAAAGGGGGTTGGCGGCATGAATATCGGCGAAAAGCTGCGCAGGCTGCGGCTGCAAAGAAACCTGACCCAGGAGGAAATGGCGGACCGGTGCGAGCTGAGCAAGGGCTTCATTTCCCAGGTGGAACGGGA
>JAUNMW010000076.1 GCA_030537395.1 Clostridia bacterium
TCGTTCGGGGCGACGAAGGGCTGATCCTCCCGCACGGAAAGAGCCAGAACGGCTTCCCGATTATTATCATTGACAGGCTTTAGTTTGATTATATTTTCCATATTCCATTGCCTCCTTAAATCCTGATGTGTCGATCGTCGTTTATTTCAAAATATATTTTCCGATATTTCTTGCTATCCATAATCACTCTTGTCTGCAAACAGACTGATAAAGGATTTCAAAGATATCTTTCCGAGATTTTTGACGAGTAGGCATCCCTGCAAACTGGAATTCAGCCTTTCACGTTATCCCTTAATAGAGCATTAAAACGCTTTGGGCTAAAGATGATAAACTTGTAGTTCTCTCCGTCGTTCATCGAGATTGTAAATACCGGAAAGCACAACACCCATTTTTTTGAAAAATCCCGAATGTTTCTATATTTCATTTCGAGATTCCTTAACTTGGGCGAAACAGTCACTTTCCCTGTTTTGTATGTTATTCCGTCATCATCGGCAACAATACCGCCTCCGAGAATACCATTACGGCAAAGGCTTGCTACATAATATTGTTTCATAATTACCTCGCTGAATCCCGATTGGTCTTAGTCGACAATTTCAAAATATATTTTCCGAATTGCGTACCATCGGATAACCTGACAAACTACTGTTGAAGATGCTAATCCTTCTCGTAGAAGACAATGTCCATCCGATCATTGATTTTATCTATTCTTCCGGTTCGATGGTATCCCATTTTTTCATACAGATGGATATTGCCAGCCTCTTGCAATATAGTGTCCAGGCACCAGTGACCGGATCCATGGATTTGTTCTGCTGCTGTTATCGCTGCCTGCGCATATCTTTTGTTTCTGTACTCCGGCATAATCCAGATAGGAGATATCCGTTTTCTACTGCCGTCTTTCCTGTCAACAACCCGAATAACACCGACATTCTTGTTTCCTGCAACAATGAAATAGTAAACGGTCCAGGGCTGTTCAAATCTTGCCATAACCTTTTCAAGACTCTCTGCCCCGGGACTCATGTCATAGTCCTGGTACTTTTCCAGCAGTTCTGAAAATGCATCAATTTGCATTTTCCATATAGTCTGCATGTCTTCTCTGGAAGCAACCTTTAATGAAACTGCATCCATGCTCATATAGCCCTCCTTAGAAGGAAAATCAAAAGTTATGATGTCAGTCCAGCAATTTCTTTATCGTCTGTTCGTAGTCGGAATGAAATCCCTTAAGCAGAGTGCAGAGACAGCGTCTCTGCCAGATTGTCAAGGCAGAGCCTTGACCGAGAGACCAGAGAGCAGCGCTCTCTGGTCACCTCTCCAGCACAGCGTCCAGCTGACGGCTGAAGACCGTGGCGGCGGCGCCGATGATGCCCGCGTCTTGGCTGAAGGCGGTTTCCACACACACGGGAGCCTCCTCGGGCAAGGCGGCGCACAGGGCGTCGGAGATCTGCTGGTGCAGCTGCGGCCCCAGCAGTGTGGGGATAATGCCTGCCAGCACGCACAGATCCAGATCCAGGGTCATGACCAGGTTATATATAGCGCCGGAGAGCAGGGGCACCAGGTAGTCCCGCAGGGCAGCGGCGGTTTCGTCGCTCAGGCGGGCCCCGTCGTGCAGGCGGACGCCGAAGCGCTCCTCCAGCGTCTGCAGGCAGACGGCGCGCTCCAGGGTGTCCTGGGGCTGTCCGCGCCGGGGCGCCCCCAGCGCAGGATGCAGCAGCATGTAGCCGACCTCGCCCAGGCGGCAGCGTGCGCCCCGCTGGAGCTTGCCGTTCATGCGAAGGGCGCCGCCGCAGCCGGTACCCAGGGACATGTACAGCATATCCTTGCCCTGGCCGCTCTGCTGGCGCAGGAAGGCTTCGCCCTCGCAGGCGATGTTCACGTCGTTTTCCACCAGCAGGGGCATATGCAGTCCCTGACAGAAGTCGGGGAATATCTCGCAAAAGGGCGTAGGCTGCGTCAGGCCCATGGCGCTGTAGCTGACGATGGCGCCGGCCTGGGGATCCATATTGGCAGGGAAGCCGATGCACCCGCCCAGCACGTCGGCGCTGCCGGTCTGGCGCACCATGCCCGCAATGGCCTCGCTCAGGGGCGTCAGGTCACGGGTGCGGGCAAAGTCACCCAGTTCGATGGTTTCCCGCACCAGCACGCTGCCGGTCATGTCCGTCATGCCCACATGGGCATAGCGGCCCTCGCATTCCACGCCGATGGCCCGGTAAGCGCCGGGCTCGAACTTCAGCATGTGTCCGCGGCGGCCTGCGCCGTCCATGGGCTCGATTTCCTCCAGTTCCCGCAGCAGCCCTTTGGCGATGAACTCATCCACCACCTTCATGACGGTAGGGAAGCTCATGTTTGTTTCTCGGGCCAGCTGAGCCCGGCTGAGCTTTTGGCGCTCGCGGATCAGGTCAAATACCATCCGGCGGGAATTTCTGCGGTGCGCGGCGGGATCGATCATGACGGATAACCTCCAGCAGTGAGGATTGTTGCGCTGTTCTTTATCATACCATCATGACTGCAAATCGTCAAATGCCCTGCGAAAAGATTATTCAGTTTTTTTCGGAAAAAGATTGACTTCCCGGGCGGGAAGTGATAAGATAAAAACAAATACTAAAGCACATTTAATAATTTGGGAGGAGATCATAATGCACGAGGAAAAGGTGCGTCTGGTGGACAGCCAGATTCAGCAGCTGATGGAGATGGTGAAGGAAAGGGAGATCGAGCAGGTGTATTTTGTAGCTTGCGGCGGCTCTCTGGCCACGCTGCAACCCGGCAAGTATACCCTGCAGCGGGAGACGGACAAGGTGTTCGCTGAAAGTTATAACGCTGCGGAGTTTGTGGCTGATCCCCCTGTACGGCTGAACGAAAAGACCCTGGTGGTGCTCAACTCCCAAAGCGGCGGTACCGCTGAGACGGTTGCAGCTGCCAGGCTGGCTGCCGAACGCGGCGCGCTGACCACGGCTTTCACCACGGCCCCCGGCTCCGCCATCGAAAAGACCGTGGAGCAGATCATCTACTATTATGACAATCCTGCCGATCCCTTCCCCGCCGTGCTGACCATCTTCCCCGAAGTGGTGAAGCTGACCTGGGCGCTGCTGGATACCCTGAACGGCACCTCCTGCCTGGGCGAGGTCAACGAGGCCATGCTGCGCCTGCAGGGCACCATGGACAAGGCCTGCGAGCAGTACCTGGACGCTGCCCGCAAGTTTGCAGCGGAGTACCGGCATGAGGATCTGATCTATACCATCACCGCTGGTCTGAACAGCTGCGTAGGCTATGTGATGACCAACTGCCTGGTGATGGAGTCCCTGTGGAAGCACTCTTCTCCCATCCATGCGGGCGAATTCTTCCACGGCGCCTGCGAGGCGGTGGACAATACCACCACGGTGCTGGTGCTCATGGGCATGGGCAAGACCCGCAGCCTGGAAGAGCGCGTGGTGAAGTTCCTGCTGCGCAAGACAAAGAAGCTGATTGTGCTGGACGCCAATGCGCTGGACATGAGCGAGTATCCTGCTTACCTGTGGGAGATTGCCTCCACGCTGGTGCTGAACCGTCTGTGTGCGCTGTATATTGACGAGATGTCCTATGTGATGGGCCATCCAGTTTCCTCTCGACGCTATATGGGAGTGGAGAAATACTGATGAAACTGCTGGGTATTGGCGACAACGTATTTGATCATTACCGCTGGCGTAAGGAACTGTATCCCGGCGGCAACAGCGTGAACGTGCCCGTGCTCGCTCGCCGCTACGATGGCAGCGAAACCGGCTATATCGGCCTGATTGCCGATGACCGGGAGGGCAGGCACTTTCTGAAGGTACTGGACGAGGAAGGGCTGGACGTGAGTCGTGTGCGCATGATGCACGGCGTCACCGCCCGCAACTACATTGAGATCGACGAGCAGGGCGACAGACACTTTGTGGGCAACAATGGCCGCGAAACCGCCCAGTATCAGTCCATGCTGATGCTTACCCCGGTGGACTACGCCATGATGGAGCAGTACGACCTGGTGCATACCTCCATCCACAGCTGGCTGGACATGTACCATGTGGCCATGAGCCGCTGGGCGCCTCTCTCCATGGATTTCTCCGGCGAGTATACCCGCATCAACATGGGTCAGCTGTGCCCGCTGCTGCGGTTTGCGTTCTTCTCCGGAGGCGACAAGAGCGAGGAGGAAGTCCGTACCCTGGCCAAGGCTGCGGTGGACAATGGCGCCAAGACTGCCGTGGTCACCATGGGTATGCGTGGCTCCTACCTGCTGGAGAAGGGCCGGGAGCATCGACAGGAAGCCCACGCCGCGCAGGTGGTGGACGCCCTGGGTGCAGGCGACTCCTTCATCGCGGCGTTCCTGGCCAGGTATCATGCCAACGGCGGCGATCTGGCTGACGCTGCAAACGAGGGCAGCGCCTATGCGGCCCGCTGCTGCGGCCACTACGGCGCTTTCGGCCACGCCATTGCGGAGGAATAAGGCATAAAACAAGGGGGAGCGAATCTGTCCCCCTTGTTTTGATATTTGTTTTGCGATACAATCAATACAGGGGCCGCGACCCGTGAAGGGGAGAAAGTAAATGAATCAGCACATGACCATGATGGACTATATCCTCCTGCAGCCGGAAACCATGCAGGAGATTTTCGACAACCGTCAGGAAAGCCTGAAGGACTTCCTGGCCTTCTACCAGCAGGTGCAGCCTGACCATGTGTACATCATCGCCAGCGGCAGCTCCTACAATGCCAGCTGCGCGGCCAGCGTGTACATGAGCCGCGCTATGGACGTGGACGTCACCGTGCACTGCCCCTCCCAGGTGCCTGCTATCCGCGCTGCACGGCCGATGATCATGGCCGTGTCCCAGGGAGGCGAATCCACCAATACCATTGCCGCCATCAACGCGCTGAAGCAGTATCCGCTCATCGCTGTGACCGGTAAGGAGCAGTGCACCATCAATACCATGTGTGACCGCCGCCTGCCCATCGGCTGCCGGGTGGAAACCGTGGGCCCAAAGACCATGGGTTACACGGCCACCATCTACACCTTCAGCCTGCTGGCGCTGGAGGCGGGCTTCCTGTCCGGGAAAATGGATGCGGATACCTACGCCGCCCATGTGGAGATGTTCTCCCGGGTGCCGGAAGACTGCCGGGAGAATATCGCTCGCACCGACGCCTTCACCATGAAGCACCTGAACGCCTTCAGCAAAATGCAGAAGATGGCCTTTGTGGGCAAGGGCGTAGGCGGCGAAATGGCCAAGGAAGGTGCTCTGAAGGTACTGGAAACCCTGCTGGTGCCCGCCATCCACTACGAATACGAAGAATACCTCCACGGCCCCCTGTGCGCCATTGACGACAGCATGGCCGGCTTCTACATGATCGCCGAGGACGGGGACAAGGAGCGTATGCTCAAGGTAGCTCAGGCCCATCAGGAGATGAACGGCTGTGCCTATATCATCACCGGCGATGAAGCCATTCGGGGCGAGCATGTGCTGAACCTGGTGACCTCCGGCGACGACGCCACCGTGCCCTTTGAGGTGATCCTGCTGCCCCAGTTCATTTCTTCCGAAGTGCCGGTGAATCTGGGCACGGTGAACAAGGGCATGGCGCAGTTCCGCAAGTTTGACGATCTGGTCAAGATGAAAGCAAAGCGATAAGGATGTGAGCGTATGAAGAAGTACATCCTGGGTGTGGACAGCGGCGGCACGGCCTTCAAGGTGCGGGCTATGAGCCTGGAGGGCCAGGTGCTGGCGGAGTATGAGGGCGTCCCCTGCCGGCATTATCAGCTGGGCGAGGAGGAGACCATCCGCCGGATCAACCTGAACATGGACGCCATTCTGGCCCTGTTCGACGGCAGGAGAGAGGACTGCCTGGCCATCGCGGCGGCGGTGAGCGGCATTGACTCCCCGGAGGATGAGGAGATCGTGCTGCGCATCTACAAGGCGCTGCCCGGCTTTTCCTGCCCCATCACCTGCCTGAACGACGGCGAAATGACCCACTATGCGGTGACCGGCGGCGTGGGCGCGCTGGTGATTTCCGGCACGGGCAGCATTGCCTTTGGCCGCAACTCCAAGGGCGAAAGCGCCCGTGTGGGCGGATGGCTCTTCACCATCCTCAGTGATGAGGGCTCCGGCTCTTACATTACTCGCAAGGCGCTGTTCCATTATTCCCGCTTCCTGGACGGGTGCGTGGAGGAAACGCCGCTGATCGGCCTGATCCGGGTCAAGCTGGGCAACCTGGGCCGCAAGGATCTGATGCTCTTCGCCACGGAAATCGCCACGCCACCGTGGACCACGCCCTCTCTGTCGGTGGAGGTGAACCAGGCGGCGCTGGGCGGCGATCCCTACGCGCTGGACATCCTGAAGGACGCGGCAAAGTGCACGTCCACCCTGGCGGACGAGGTGATCCGCCTTTTGCACCTGGACGAGGAAGAGGAGCTGCGCGTAGGCGTATGGGGCAGCGCGCTGGTGAAGAGCAAGCTGCACCTTCAGTACTTCACGGAAAACGTGAAGGCCAAGTATCCTGCCGCCAAGATCATTCTCCCCGAAAAGGATGCCTGCGACGGCGCATGCATGATGGCCCTGGCTAACGCCAGGTCATAAGAATTTTGCTTGCAAAATTCTTATGAGATCTGCGCTGCGGCGCTGGTCGGCTGACGGGTCAGCCTCCCGGCCGCGCCTTCGCGTAAGGAAGCGTTCTCTGACGAGAACGCACGAAAGCTGCCGCACATGTCGCCAGCTTTCGATTACCGTCTGCCGACGGCGAATTAGTCGCACAAAAAACCTCCGCTGTATATTCTGCCAAATGCCTATATGCAGGGGCATACTGCCGGTGTAAACATGGCAGGCGGTAATGAAGTTTTTGGCAAAGCCATTCCGATGAACTCCATCGGGTTCTTTGGTCTGCATATTATGACCGCCGGAACCTATGAGGGCGAAATGTATGAAGAAAAGAGCGACAGTACATTAAAAAGACTGTTTACAAAGGATGGATTGTTAAAAGGATTTAATCAGATAAATAATACCGCGGGCACAATAAAACTGTGTGCTGGCGGTATTTCGTTATGAATGTCTGAGTCTATCAACCATCTTTTGTGTTGCGATTCGGTAATTTCCGATGGTCGATCATGTCGGTCTTGTCTACCAGTGGGCCAGTCACTTGAGATACTCATGAACCGCCAGTTTGATAACTTGACCAGTGGGTTCTCCGCACCCGGTAGCTTTGTAGGAACTACGCATGAATTTCATACAGGCCGCGAAAGTCCAATAAATAAGGCATTTCCGGCAAGTGCACCCGGGTACACTTGCACCCTCTGCACCCGGGTGCATTTCTTCATTTGCACCCGGGTGCAGTGAAAGTTAATCTTTTTTGAATTTGGCCTTGAAAGCTTCAAAGTTTGCGAACAGCTTTGCGCGATCCTTTTTCCGTCTTTCTTTAATAATCAATACATCGGAATATAGGAAACCGATGCGGAAATGGTCATCATGATGAAGATCATACAGCAAGCCATTGCCCCTGTCCATACATTGCCAGTCAGTTTATAGAACAGACGGTTGAAAATAGGCAGAAGGAACATCATTACGACCAGCGCAAATACCATGTTGACATACAGCCAGACTTCGGTACCGTTGCCCCAATAGCCGTAGAATGGAGAACCCTGAGAAAAATAGCACACGTAGTTGATCAGCAGAATGAAAGCCAGGCCGATACTGTTAGCCAGCGCGCCAACCAGCAGAGTCTTCCATTCGCTCCAGCCTTCGCGGCCAATGCTGCAATTGACACGGATCGAATTGGAGATATAGAAGATAAAGATAAGTGGAATATACTCCCAGGCCGTGACAAACATCCGCGCATTCAGCGGAGACGCGGAGATCAGCATGAAACGGAAGTCCTGATGGAACAGGCGGAAGCAAATTTGCACCAGCAGGTAAAAAGCAGCAAACATCATCAGTGCCAGCAGTACTGCTTTGAGGGTATTGACCAGCGCACTTGAATTCTCGCCCCGGCAAATCTTAATGGCTTTGAACTTTCCCCAATCAAAGGGCTCCATCGCTTCTCCCCGGGCTTTGGAAGCGGCTTTTTCATAAGCATATTCTATTAATGTTGTGCCGAAGAAAATGATCAGGCCAATTGTTCCGTTGATCACAGCCCACAGCAGGATCGCATTGATCATGCGCGCCGGGAATACAAAGGTAAAGACGCTGGCTGAATTGCCCGTAGGAAATATTTGGATGGACAGATTGGCGAGCGGAATGTAATCCAGGCATGCAATGACAGCTGTCAGTATGATGCAGAACCAGAAGATGACCTTATGAGAAATGGTCTGGTGTTCTTTCAGAACTGGCACAGCGGATACCGCTTTCTGGCTCTCCTTCATTTCAGCAAAGAAGGGCAGTTTCATCAGAACCGCACAGAATGCGATCATGAAGGTGAAAGCGGCTGCAAGCGCCAATCCATTAAAGAATTCCTTGCCAAACCATATTTGGCTGTTCCCAGGGATACCTGACTGCATGTTGAGTGTTTCGTTGAAGAAATCCACTGTGTTGGCAATGCTGATGGGATCGTACATCTCAAAGCAGTGATTGATCTCTTCCCGGTGAATTATGCGGTAGGTTCCTTCGCTCATGTCACCGTAACCATAATCGAAAGCAACTGTGTCATATCCATTGTCCTTGCCGTTCACTTCATTGATAAACCTGCGCGTCACCACCTCGAAAGCGGAGGAATCCGTCTGATAGCGGAAAGCACCCTCATCATAATATGCGTATGAAAGTGCGGCATTGCAGCGCAGATCCGTATACTTGTTGGCGGATGAAACCTTGATATAGCCGGATATATAGACTGCTTTGATCACGCTTTCCTTAAAACTGTAGCCGGCCATATCAGCGGCCAGAGTGCACACATTTCCGCCGCCAGCTGAGTGTCCTACAGCGCCGAAGCGCGTTTTATCGCAGAACTTGAAGTCATCGGTGTTGTTATATACATACTGCACCAGGTATTCGATGCCATTGGCTCCGGTGGTGGAAGTTTCAGTAGTGCTTCCCTGTCCGCCCGGATCAGAGCAGAACACAACCGCACCTCTGCGGGATAATTCGATGCAGTATTGTGCCATTGTGGCTTTCGTACGTGTGAAACCGGGCAGCACGAAAACTACGGGTACGGGGTTTTCTTCAGACGCGGTTTCCGGCACATACATGGTGACCGCATAAGTGGTATCGTTGGGCATGATGAATTTCTTACCGTTGATTTCACCGCCATTGTACTGCTGCGTCATCTCCTGGGTGAGCGTAAAATCACTTACCCTCACGGTAAAATGGGAGGTTTCAAAGATATGGGCGGCAAAACTGCTCACAAATACCGTTAATAGAGCCACACACAGCGTGATAAAACGCGCAGACCTGAGCAGGGGCTTCTCCTGCTTTTCTTTTTTGTCTTTTACTGCTGCATTTTGGCGAATGACCACCAGCTCATCATCCTGAGTACGGAAGCAGGCAATGCAATTCAGAACAAAAGCTGGAGGACACAGGATGCTAAGAACCAGGCAAAGCAGGTAGCGGGACTGCTCCTTCTTTTCCAGCTTTACAGATTTTATTTTACTACGGATATCTGTAATGACAAAGCCATTGACAAGGGTGATCAGCGCAAAGATGGCAAATAACCAGTACAGCTTATTGGAAAGAGCATAGCAGCAGCCGGCGGCGATCATCCATAGCCCGGTGAAGACGTAAGAGCAGACTCCGGCAGCTTTCATCAGCTTCTTCTTCATATACATCTTTCTTTCTCCCTTCAATCAGGTTTGAAAGCGCTTCTTGCATCGTCTGTTTTCAGCCATTCAAAAACAGCTTTAGCAACTTCCCGGTCAGAGATCCGATGGATGCGTCTGTCGCTTTTTTCACCCATCACCACATCTTCCTGCACTTCCATCTGGACACCTTCCAGCGCAAAGGCTTTCATGCCGACCATCACATCAACATCTCCATCTTTGGTCACAGCATCCTGCACATCGGCAACCTTTCCTTCATAAGGCCGGATCACGATGTTCATGGTATCCGCTGTGTACCCCTGATTCGCCAGTTCAGTCAGAAGCATCGCCTGAAATTTCTCCATCATGGCAGCATTCAAACCGGAGGTTTCAGATTTGGCATACCAGCCGATGACGAGCGGACGGCTGTCTTGTTCAGTGGATCCGGAATGATCCGAAGAGGAAGGCACATTCGTTACAGAAGGCGTATCAGCAGATACAGAGGATGCATCCGAGGCAGATGTCTCCGCTGCTCCGGAGCCGTAGGCCTCCTGAATCCAGGCATACACCTTCAGGCACAATTCGGTATCACTGATGCGGGCGACGTACCGCTCCTTGTCTCCTACCTGAATGCCGCCCACGTTCTCTGCAAAATCCACTCCTTCTGTCCAGCCTCCGGTCCCGGTAAGATTGTTGCTGTTGGACCAGCCAAGCATGATATCCACGTCGCCGTCTTTTGAAATCGCCGCGCAGGTATCGGCTACACCACCGTCATAGGCACGGATAAGAATACTCATCCCTTCAGGCTGATAACCCCGACTGGCTAAATACTGGTAGAGCTTTGCCTGGAAGGTATCAATATGACTCTGATTCAGGCCGGAGGTCTTTTCCTTGGAATACCACGCGATGACCAGATCACGGCGCGGAGCTGGGATGAACACCGCGCGCAGTGTTACACTTTGAGCTGCTCCGCGAATGGCGTCCTTGATGTCGCTGAAACGAACCAGGCCTTTATTCTCGATGACAGGAACAGATGCCGCTTCTTCTTCATTCCAATTCTCTTGGGTGGTCCAGCCGTAGAACACCTTATTCTCCGGAGCGGACGGTTCCGGCAGCACCGCGTTGTTGAAAATGTTCACAGTCTCAACCCCGGAATAAACACCATTTATTTCCAGAATCACCTGAATATCCTTTTCAAATCCTTTAACCGGGGAGCATCCAGTCATGGCCAGTAAACACAGCGCTAATAACAGTAGCACCACGATTATACGCTTTTTCATTGCCTGTCTCCTTTTTATTTTGATTCAAAGACTGTGGAATACGCGGCTTGCCGAAGTATTTCACTGATTTCTTTGCTGAATTCCGTGTCATTTGCATAGACGGGATCTTCAGCGCGGGGGTTTTCGGGCAAAGGATAACCATCAAAAGCAGAAGAGCGAGGATCAATTCCCAGCAACTTGCCCACATGAACACAAGCGGATAGGTACGCGCCTGCGTAGGAAGGATGCTGCTCATCACCCGAATACAGGTTGATCTCAGGATGCTCGGTGTAGGTTTTTGAAAAAGCAGCGCCTACCGGCGATATATCCACGCCCAATTCCTTTCCGACAGCTGCGTAGGCTGCACGAAGGTCCGCTTCCATCTGGGGAATGGTCTGACCGCTGACAGCGGTTTGTTTGGGATACCCCCATGTCGAATATAAGTAAATGGTGCAATGATCCTGGGTGTCGTGGATCCTTCTTGTCAATTTGGCTGTTCCCTCAAGAAACAGGTCAAAGTTCGTCAGGGGGCGCGTGCTCTGCTCCTGAATCACAATGATATCATAGTCTGAGGAAGCGGTCAGCGCTGCCTCCACCATAGCGCCGCCTTCATCGGCAGGATCAGCAAACTGAGATACATTATGTGCTCCAATGGTGATTCGTTCCACAAGCACGCTTGCACCGGCCGCTGTCGCGACCTTGTCAAATAACTGATCGATATCAAAAGTATGTGTGAAGCTGTTTCCTATGAACAAAACCCGGGTTACATCCCACAGCACTTCCTGACCATCAGCAAGATGCCAATAATAACCACCATGCACCGGCTTGCCTTCCGAATACTGATAGATCCGTCGTTCATCATTGGCGGACACATTGCCGTAAGCACACAGTTTTGTGCTGTCTGCAAAAGCGTTGGTCCCGATCTGTTGAATGGCAGTGGGAATAATGACTGACTTTACATAACGGCATTCAGGGAACGCATTATCTCCAATGGCGGTGATGCCTTCAGACAAGTTGATTTTTGTAACCCGGCCGGAGCTTGCATACCACGGTGCGTCCTTGGAGGACGCGAAATCCCGAATACGTCCGCTGCCTTCCAGGGATAGAATGTAGCCATGATTGCCGTCATCGGTAAAGCTTGCGGTTATCGCGCCTTCTTCGGCCGGTACTTCCCATGTGGTAAGCGTTTCTTTAACTACAGCAGGTTTCCGGTATGCCAAAACGGTAAGGACAGCCATGACGATCAGAATCAGTAATAAACTCCTGTTTTTCCGCATTGCTATCTCCTCCTGCTACTTTACCAGCTTCGCCACGCCTGTATCAATGGCCGCTTTTCGCACCGCTTCCGCTACCGATTCATGGGCGCGCTTGTCGTAAGCATAGGGCAGAACATAATCCGTCCGCAGTTCCTCGTCTTTCACACAGGCCGCAATGCCTCGGGAAGCCGCCATCATCATTTCCTGGTTCACGGTAGAAGCGCGTACATCCAGCGCGCCGCGGAACAGGCCCGGGAACACCAGCACATTGTTGATCTGATTGGGATATTCTGAAGAGCCAGTACCCACAATAAAAGCCCCGGCTTCTTTGGCGTCCTGCGGCGGAATTTCAGGCGTGGGATTGGCGCAGGTAAAAAGAATGGGCTTTTCCGCCATGGAACGCACCATGTCTTTGGTAACGCAGTTGGGGCCGGATACGCCTACCAGCACGTCCGCTCCTCTGAGTGCGTCGGCCAGTGTCCCTGTTATCCTGCGTCGGTTGGTTACCTTGGCCAATTCCTGCTGGACAGGATTAAAACGCGTATCTCCCTCTACGATGATGCCGATTTTGTCACACGCGGTCACATCCCGCACGCCGAAGGCCATCAGATATTTTGAAATGGCAATGCCAGCGGCACCCGCGCCATTGACGACAACGCGAACCTCTTCCATCTTTTTTCCGGCCAGTTTGAGGGCGTTTATCAGGGCCGCTGCGGTCACAATGGCCGTGCCGTGCTGGTCATCGTGAAAGACAGGAATATCCAGTTCCTCCTTGAGACGCCTTTCGATTTCAAAACACCGTGGCGCTGAAATATCCTCTAAGTTGATGCCTCCGAAAGAACCGGCGAACAGCTTGATGCCATGAATGATCTCTTCCGTGTCCTTGGAATTGATGCAGAGCGGATAGGCATCCACATCGCCAAACGCTTTGAACAGCGCACATTTTCCTTCCATAACAGGCATACCAGCTTCAGGACCGATATCACCCAGCCCCAGAACGGCCGTGCCGTCCGTAATCACAGGCACCGTGTTCCAACGCCTGGTTAACTCATAACTCAGTTCAGGATTTGCGTGGATCGCCATGCAGGGCTCAGCCACTCCCGGGGTGTATGCCAGCGACAGCTTTTCCCGGCTGTCCACCTCAACACGGGGAACAATTTCGATCTTGCCTTTCCATTCCGCATGTTTTTTCAGCGATTCTTCGCGGTAGTTCATACCAATCACTCCTTTTCCACAGGTCACTCAGGAAGACATTGCGAGGGCTTGTTTCTGGTTTTATTATATCCAATATTTGACAAAACAGTAAAATACCAATATAATCATTTATCATAACAAATAATCATGAAAGAAGGGCAAAAACATGAATTATGAGCATTATAAAATCTTTTATACGGTAGGAAAGCACAAGAATATCACGCGGGCGGCAGCCGAGCTGTTATCCAGCCAGCCGGCTGTGACCCGCGTGATTCACAGCATAGAAGCGGAACTTGGCTGTCAGCTGTTTATCCGAAGTAAAAACGGCGTCGAGTTTACCCGTGAAGGTGAGGACCTGTTCCATTTGCTGGAAACTCCCTTCAACCTATTGAACCGCGTTGATCAGGATATACATAAAACTGCCGGACGGAACATGCAAACAATCCACATCGGCACGACAACGACCGTGCTGCAATGTTTCCTGCTTGATTTTCTTGACGGTTTTCGTAATTCGCACAAGCAGATCCACATCAAAATCTATACTGGTTCATCATCTCAGATGGTTTTAAAACTCCGCAGCGGCGAAATAGATCTGGTTTTTAATACGACGCCATTCTCAGAAACACAGGAACTTTCAGTCACGCCGGTATGTTCATTTCAGGATATTCTTGTGGCAGGTCCGGCTTTTACAGAACTCAACGGAAAGCGAGTATCATTATCGGACCTTGTCGAATATCCATTTATTCTTCTTTCTCATGGAATGCAATACAGAAAATTCTGCGATAACATCTTCTACAAATACGGAATTCATATGACCCCTGCAATGGAAGCGGACAATTCCGGATTGATCATACCCATGGTAAAGCATAACTTGGGCATCGCGTTTGTACCGGAGGATATGGCTGTTGATTCGATCAAAAGAGGAGAAATGTTCCCGGTTCTTTTAAAGGAGGCAATTTCAAAAAGGCATATCGCGTTGGTTTGCGATCCTCACCGGCCCATGCCTAATATTGTCAGCCTGCTTTATCACGCGGCTGTAAACCGCAGAGACGAAGGAGCCAATCCGCTATAAGAATTCCAGGCAGATTGTTTCTGCCTGTCATGCTGGATCACAGTGAAGCGAGGGAAACCGATCAGTTCTGACGTTTTCTGTTATCTGGATGCTGTTGAAGAAGCCCTGTGTTTTGGCTGGATCGACAGTACCCATGAGGTCATTGACGGTGTGAGGATGCAGAGATTCACGCCGAGACAAAGAAACAGTAATTGGACGGAGTTGAATAAAGAACGTGTCCGTCGTCTGGAAAAGCTTGGTTTGATGACAGGCGCGGGCAGAGCGGTTCTCCCTGCGATGGGCGCACGGAGTTTCAGGATTGACCCTGATATTGAAGCTGTCATGAAACAGGCGCGGGTATGGTCAAAGTTCAAATCATTTCCGTCACTTTATCAATGAGTGTCCGGCAGTTGATGATCGGGCAGAAAACAAAAACAAGCGTGGCAGCGCAAATGATAAGTAAAGGAGATTACGATAATGCGTATTGCTCTGAACGATAAGGAACTGGAAATGGTGAACGGTGGAATCGACTGGGAAAAAGTTTTCGGGTTTTCCTGGACGTCTGGCATGGGCGTTG
>JAUNMW010000348.1 GCA_030537395.1 Clostridia bacterium
TCCACTCTAAACTCTCCCTGGCTTATGGCCACCTGCAAAATGTCTGAATCGCTCAGTTGTTCACTGCAAAAAGACTGGAGAAGATGAGGTGATAAGCCTTGCTGGCGCGAACCATGTGCTTTGCCCTGCAGGGGGTGGACGGGCGGCCCGTATGGGTGGAAACCGACGTGAGCCCCAGTATGGACCCGAAGTTTTCCATGGTGGGCCTGCCGGATGCCGCCGTGCGGGAGAGCCGGGACCGGGTATCCGGCGCGCTGCGCAATTCCGGCTTCGCCATGCCCGGGGGCAAGGTGACCATCAATCTGTCCCCCGCCGACCTGAAAAAGGAAGGGGCGGCCTTCGATCTGCCCATTGCCGTGTCCATCATCGCCGCCAGCAGGCAGGCCGCCCTGCCGGATCTGAACCGGGTGCTTTTGCTGGGCGAACTGTCGCTGGATGGCACATTGTGCCCCGTGCGGGGCGTATTATCCATGGTCATTGCCGCCCATCAGGCGGGCATTGATCAGGTGCTTTTGCCCTGGGACAACGGCCCGGAGGTGCAGTCGCTTTCCGGCATGCGGGTGTACCCCGCACGCTGCCTTGCGGACGTGATCAATCACCTGAGCGGCAAAGCGCCCCTTTCCGCCCAGATACAAACCTCCTATGCCGATACGCTGCAATACAGCAAGCCGGCTTTGGATTTATCCCTGGTCAAAGGGCAGCAGGGGGCCCGTCGGGCCCTGGAAATCGCCGCCGCAGGGGGCCATAATCTGCTCATGATCGGGGTGCCCGGCAGCGGCAAAACCATGCTGGCCCGGTGCCTGCCCGGCATCCTGCCCCAAATGACGTTTGAAGAAGCCTGCGAAACCACCCGTATCCATTCCGTGGCGGGGCTGCTCAAGCCCGGCCAGGGCCTGATGACGGAGCGGCCCTTCCGCACCCCGCATCACGCCGTATCGGCCCCCGCGCTGGTGGGCGGCGGCGTGGACGCCAAGCCGGGCGAAATTTCCCTGGCCCACAACGGCGTGCTGTTTTTGGATGAGCTTCCGGAGTATGCACCCAACGTTTTGGAAGCCCTGCGCCAGCCTCTGGAAGACGGCTTTGCCACCATTTCCCGGGTAAAGGCCCGGGCCAGCTATTTGGCCCGCGCTATGCTGGTGGCTGGCATGAATCCCTGCCCCTGCGGGTATTATGGAAGCAGAGTGCGGCAATGCCGCTGCGGGGAAGCCGCCATCCGGAGGTATCTCAGCCATATTTCCGGCCCGCTGCTGGACCGGATCGACTTGCAGGTGGAGGTGGACGCGGTGCCGGTGAGCGAGATCAACGCTTCCGCGCCCTCGGAAAGCTCCGCAGACGTGAGAAAGCGGGTGCAGGCCGCCCGGGAGATCCAGCAGAAGCGCTTTTCCGCCTCCGGCGTTCATTCCAACGCCCAAATGGACGGCGCGGGCTTGAAGGAATTCTGCCCGCTGAATACGTCCGCCCAGCAAATCCTTACCCGCGCCACGGAAAAAATGGGCATGAGCATGCGGGCCTATACCCGCATCATCAAGGTAGCCCGCACCATCGCTGATCTGGCGGGAGAAAAGGACATTTCCCCGGCCCACATCGCGGAAGCCATTCAGTACCGGGCGCTGGACAGCAAGTATTGGGGAGGATAAATGAATTTTACCGATGAACAACTGGCCCGCATCTGGCTGCAATGCGCGCCCATGGGGGCCTGGAACCGATTAAACACCCTGAAGGAAAAATGGGGAAGCGCCCTGGAAGTATGGCGACATTTTACGCCGGAATTATATGAAAACCTGGGGCATGAAAACTTTTCCGCGTTGGCGGACAGCCGGGCAGTTCGCTGCGGCCCCGTGCTGCGCGCCCTTGAAAGCCTGAATGCCCAAGCGCTGTTTTACGGTGAGGAGGGGTACCCCCTTTCCCTGCTGCCCATTGAAAACCCGCCGGACGTGCTGTTCGTCCGGGGCAGCCTGCCGCCGCCCGGCACGCCCGCCATTGCCATCGTAGGCTCCCGCCGGGCCACCCGGTACGGCTTTTCCCAGGCCCGGCGCATTGCCCGAGAGCTGGCCGAAAAGGGCGTTGCCATCGTGAGCGGCCTGGCCCGCGGTATCGACGCGGCGGCGCACCTGGGGGCCCTGGATGCCCACGGCAGAACCATTGCTGTGCTGGGCAGCGGCGTGGGCAATTTCTATCCGCCGGAAAACAAAGAGCTGGCAGGCCGCATTTTGGCGGAGGGCGGGGCCATCGTATCGGAATTATCGCCGGACGCGCCGCCGCTCCCCTATCATTTTCCGGTGCGCAACCGCATCATTTCCGGCTTATCCTCCGGGGTGCTCCTCATCGAGGCCCAAAAGAAAAGCGGCACCCACTTTACCGTGGATTACGCGCTGGATCAGGGCAAAGAGGTGTTTGCCCTGCCCGGCAACGTGGACGCCCCGGGCAGCGAACTGCCTCTGGCGCTGCTGAAGGACGGGGCCCAGATCTGCACCTGCGGGGCGGATATTCTAAGCCGCCTGGGCTGGGAGGAAAAGCCGCCGGAGCAGGAGAATTTCCTGGAAACAAACGAAGCGGATGATCCCGACGATCCCGCATCCCCCATTCTGCGCGCCCTAGCCCTGGAGGAAAAAACGCTGGAGGAACTGATCGAGGAAACCGGCATGACCGCCGGGGATTTGAGCGCCCAGCTGACGCTGCTGGAAATCAGCGGCAAAAACGAGCGACGGGCGGGAA
>JAUNMW010000077.1 GCA_030537395.1 Clostridia bacterium
CCCCAGCGTACCCCTTAGTCGGGACTAACTGCGTAACTTAAAGGGCTCTTTCATTTACTTTCCAAAAGCGCTTGGATAATGCGCGTATATTTGATATAATGGAAAAGCCGCCGCGCCGGTTGAACGGGAGCGGATGAAAAACCAAACACGGCAGGGCCTTTTATTTTTTCGGCCCGGAAGGATGAGGTGACCTGAACATGGCATGGTATGAGCAGGCGGTATTTTATCATATTTATCCCCTGGGGCTGACCGGGGCCCCCAAAAAGAACCCGTACGGCGAACCGGTACACCGGCTGAACGCTTTGATCCCCTGGATCGATCATATCCGGGAAATCGGCTGCACGGGCCTGTATATCGGCCCGCTGTTTGAATCCGTAGGCCACGGCTACGAAACCACGGATTACCGGAAGGTGGATACCCGGCTTGGCGACAACGCGGATTTGAAAAACTTTGTGGCCCTGTGCCATCAGGCGGGGATCCGGGTGATCCTGGACGGCGTGTTCAACCATACGGGCCGGGACTTTTTCGCCTTTCGGGATATTCAAATGCACCGGGAGGGCAGCCCGTACCGGGATTGGTACTGCCGGGTGGATTTCGGCGGGAACAACGAATACAACGACGGCTTTTCCTATGACAATTGGGGCGGCTACAATCTGCTGGCCAAGCTGAATTTGCGCAATCCCCAGGTACGGGATTATCTGCTGGACACGGTGCGCTTCTGGGTCGGCGAATTTGATATTGACGGATTGCGGCTGGATGCCGCCGACGTGCTGGATTTTGACTTTATGAAAAGCCTGCGGGAAGTATGCGACGGCCTGAAGCAGGATTTCTGGCTCATGGGCGAAGTGATCCACGGGGATTACAGCCGCTGGGCCAATGACCGCACGCTGCACGCCGTAACCAATTACCATTTGCACAAGGCGCTGTACAGCGGCCACAACGATCATAACTATTTTGAGATCGCCCATACCGTGAAGCGCCAGCTGGACATGGGCCTGGGCCGTCCGGGCTGCCTGTATAACTTTGCGGATAACCATGACGTGGAGCGGATTTATACCAAGCTCAGCGACAAGCGGCATTTCCTGCCGGTGCACGTGCTGATGTACACGCTGCCCGGGGTGCCCTCTGTGTATTACGGATCGGAATTCGGCGTGGAAGGGAGAAAAGAGCGCTGGTCCGACGCGTCGCTGCGGCCCTGCCTGGATTTGGCGGCGCTGAAGGGCACACCCAATCCCTGCGCTAAAATCGTTGCCGCCCTGGGCCGCGTGCGGCAGACGGAGCCCGCCCTTTCCTGGGGCGATTACCGGGAACTGCAATTGACCACCACCAAA
This sequence comes from Clostridia bacterium, assembly GCA_030537395.1. Lineage (GTDB taxonomy): Bacteria > Bacillota > Clostridia > Christensenellales > Aristaeellaceae > RUG563. The sequence continues at coordinate 1,332 of JAUNMW010000077.1, forward strand.
TACGCCTTTGCCCGGGGCGACGTGATCGTGACGGTCAACAACGCCGACGCCCCCGCCGCCTTTGACTTGAACTGGGAAGGAACGTACCGGGGCGCGCTCAGCGGCCGAACCGCCCAAGCGCAGGACGGCTGGCTCCATCTGGAAATCGACAGCTGCGGCGGGGAAATCTGGGTGCCCCAGAAGGGGGACCGGCCCGCTTATGAACCCATTCAAGCCCAAATCACCGCGCCTCAAAAACCGAAGCCCGTTCAGCGGACAAAAAAGCCGAAGACCCCCGCTCACGCGCCTGCGACGGAAAGCAAGCTTGTGGAAGTACCGGCGAATAAACCCTATGAAGAAATGACCATTGAGGAATTGCAGGCGGCCATCCTGGCCAAACTGGCCGCCAACGGCCCCCTGACGGATCGGATGCGCCGGGAGGTGGCGGAAAACGTGTACCGGGATTCGCTGCTGAACTGGGTGAAAAGCTTCCGGTAATCATGAACAGCTTTTGCATTTTATTTGGTTTTGTTCCGGAAAAGAATTGACAGGGCTTTTTTCCATGGTTATGATGAACCGTATGAACCTGTTATAAGGAGGCCAAGCGCCATGAAAGATTATCAGCTGGACACCAAATGCGTTCAGGGCGGCTACACGCCCGGCAACGGGGAACCGCGCCAGATTCCCATCGTACAGTCCACCACCTTTAAGTATGCCAGCGGGGAAGAAATGGGCAAGCTGTTTGACCTGGAAGCCCCCGGTTATTTTTACACCCGCCTGCAAAATCCCACCAACGATTACGTGGCGGCCAAAATCTGCGCGCTGGAGGGCGGCACAGCGGCCATGCTCACTTCCTCCGGCCAGGCAGCCAATTTCTTCGCCCTGTTCAATTTAGCGGGCTGCGGGGATCACATCGTGGCTTCCTCCAGCATTTACGGCGGCACCTTCAACCTGATCAGCGTCACCATGGCCCGCATGGGCATTGGAGTCACCTTCGTGTCCCCCGACTGCACGGACGAGGAACTGAACGCCGCTTTCCAGGAGAATACGAAGGCCGTGTTCGGCGAAACCATCGCCAATCCCGCCCTGACGGTGCTGGACATTGAGCAGTTCGCCAAAGCCGCTCACGCCCACGGGGTGCCCCTGATCATCGACAACACCTTCGCCACCCCCGTCAACTGCCGGCCCATCGAATGGGGCGCCGATATCGTGACCCATTCCACCACCAAATATATGGACGGCCACGGAGCCGCGGTGGGCGGCGCCATCGTGGACGGCGGCAAGTTCGATTGGATGGCCCACAAGGAAAAATTCCCCGGCCTGTGCACGCCGGACGACAGCTATCACGGCATCACTTACGCCGAAAAATTCGGCATGGGCGGCGCGTTCATTACCAAGTGCACCGCCCAATTGATGCGGGACTTTGGCTCCATCCAGTCCCCCCAGCACGCTTTTTACCTGAACCTGGGCCTGGAAAGCCTGCATGTGCGCATGCAGCGCCACTGTGAAAACGGCCAGGCCGTGGCGGAATTTTTGCAAAAGCACCCAAAAGTGGAGCGGGTCAGCTACTGCGGATTGCCCGGGGACCCCTATTATGAAAGAGCGCAGAAATACCTGCCCCACGGCTCCTGCGGCGTGGTCAGTTTTGAGATCAAGGGAGGCCGGGACGCAGCCCAAACCTTCATGAACGCTCTGCATTTGGCCGCCATCGAAACCCACGTGGCGGATGCCCGCACCTGCTGCCTGAACCCCGCCACCACCACCCACCGGCAAATGTCCGACGAGCAATTGAAGGCCGCCGGAGTCCCCGCCGGACTTGTGCGCATGAGCTGCGGCCTGGAAAGCGCTCAAGACCTGATTGCAGATATTGAGCAGGCGCTTGAGAAAGTGAAGTAAAGAGACCTTTCAGCAAGAGTTGAGAGTTGAGATATATATTTATACTTTTATGTTGGCTTTGCAGTAAGTAACAGAATGCGACTATATAAATCTCAAATCTCAACTCTTAACTCTCAACTCTCTTATTGACTTAAAACATTCAAGAGACCAAGAATTGCGAATAGAAAAGGGATGTAACCAAAAATGCCCATTAAGATTCCGGATCATTTGCCGGCGGTGGACGTGCTGCACCGGGAAAACATTTTCGTGATGACCCAGGGCCGGGCCACCACTCAGGATATCCGCCCGCTGCACATTCTGCTGGTGAATCTGATGCCCAAGAAAATCCAGACGGAGGTGCAGTTTTCCAGGCTGCTGGGAAACACCTCCCTGCAAATTGAATTGGAGCTGGCGGCCCCGGCCAGTCACAGCAGCGCCAACACCCCGCCGGAGCATCTGCAGGCCTTCTATAAGGATTTCGACGAAGTGATGCAGCGCAATTACGACGGCTGCATCATCACCGGCGCGCCGGTGGAGCATCTGCCCTTCGAGGAAGTGGATTATTGGGACGAGCTGTGCACGCTGATGGATTGGACGAAAAAGCACGTGCATTCCACTTTCTACATCTGCTGGGGGGCCCAGGCGGGGCTGTATCATCATTTCGGCATCGCCAAGCAGCAGCTGCCGCAAAAGCTGTTCGGTGTGTATCCCCATCAGGTGGAATACAAGCGCAGCATCCTGTTCCGGGGCTTTGACGATACGTTTTATGTGCCCCACTCCCGCCACACCGCCATCCGCCGGGAGGACATCGAGGCGGTTCCCGAATTGCAGATTTTGGCGTCCTCGCCCCAGGCGGGGGTGTATGCCGTGTACGCCCGGGAGCATAAGCAAATCTTCATCACCGGCCATTCCGAGTACGACGCCGATACCCTGCAGCAGGAATACCTGCGGGACCTGGCCGCCGGAAAGCCCATCGCCGTGCCGGAAAACTATTACCCGGACAATGATCCCTCCCAGCCGCCCCTGGTGCGCTGGCGGGCTCACGCCAATTTGCTGTTCTGCAATTGGCTGAACTATTTCGTGTACCAAACCACGCCTTACGATCTGTCCATGATCCCCACGGGAGCCAGTACGGAAGACAAGGTGGAATAACGCCCAACCTTTCACGCAAAAAGCAGCGGAGCACGCCGGAAACAAGGACGCTCTTCGCTGCTTTTTTCTTTTCCTGGTCAACATGTATAATCATCCCATCCGCTTTCGTGCCACAAAACCTGCATGAGCTTATTCCTCCATCAACGCATGCGAAGCCAGCTTCGCCTCACCAGCGTCAATTTGGGAAGTAACATATTCCAAATGCGCAAGGTTCTCCTCCGAGTAAAAAAGGATCAACGGAAACTTCAAATGGAATTCTACGTTCCCGGCGCATTTTTTTTGCAAAGATATTAAATGCTGTTGACATGCTCATTCCCAGCTCCTTGCAGACGTCCTCCATACCCTTCTTATCTTCTGCGTCCATGCGGAAATTTACCAAAACCTGCGACATTATTTTGCACCTCCCTTTACAGCACGATTAAACACAAAAAAAGATAATTTCTTTATTTGGGCTTTATATTTTTTGCATGCTTGTAATTCTTTCACCGAAAAATGTAATAGGGGACGGTTCTGTGTGCATTGCCGCAAACGTGGATAATAGCACAGCGAACCATCCCCCGTAGTTTGTTCACTTACTTATTGCAACATTAGTTGGCATCCTGATATTTAATCGTCTAACCAACTTGTGTCTTCAACTCCGCTCTCGATTACATATCCATTTTGTTTTGCCCAAGTTTCGGCGTAAGATCCTGGCTCTACAGATAGTATTACTACTGCTCTGTCGAAGTTGCCCTCACCGATTGATTTTAAAGATTCGGGTAGATAGAAAGTAATCTGTTTACCTGACATATCTGTGAAAACCTTATTTCCAATTGTTTTGAGTTTGGAATCCTTTGGTATAGAAATACTCGACATACCCCAACCTGCAAAAGCGCCATCATTTAATACTTTTACTGAGGAAGGAATTTCTATATTTCCAAGCGGTGGATATTCATACTGTTCTTCGGGTTGTCCAAAGGCATATTCGCCAATTTCTTCTAAAGTCTTGGGAAGTAAGATAGACTCTTTTACTTGATACCCATAGAAAACATAGTCTTCAATTTTTTCTAAAGACAAATTGCTTAAGTCAATTGACTTTACGATTACACTTGAAACCCCCATGTAAGAAAATGCCTCGAATGCATGTGGGCCAATATACGAAATATTCTTAGACAAACGGATTGTGCGATTTGACGCAAAATCAAGGTCGATCGTTCCACTAAACGCACCTTCACCAATATATGTTAAAGACTCAGGCAAGTTATTATATAGTTCATAACTATTACCCTCCGACCAAACTGTTCTTGCAAAAGCATAATTTCCAATCTTTACCAAGGTTTCAGGCACAGTAATTTCTATTCCATAGTTTAAATCACCAATACCATAACAAGAATAATCGCCTATGCACCTAATCCCTTTAGGAATAATAATTTTGTTTGTATTATAGGGCCACATCAACAGTTCTTTTGCGCTTTTATTATACAGAGCACCATCAATAGTAGCAAAGAATTTGTTTGCACTATCAACCGTCAGTAAATTTAGGTTTCTGCAGTTGGAAAAGGCACCATATCCAATATATTCAACACTTGCCGGAATTGTGATCGCAGTAATCCCACTTCCAAAGAAAGCTTTTTTACCAATGCTTATGACGGTATCTGGGATAACAACTACACCCTTTGCGTTCGTGAAAGCTTCATCATCAATACCAGTAACAGAATATCCATCAAGCATACGGGGAATATAAACATCGCCCGCCCCATATTCTTTGGCATTGAAACTTGTTATAATAATAGTTCCATTACCTTGTATTTTATAACTAAACGCCTTACTTTTTTCCGCATTTGCTATAGAAAAGGCAAATGCAAAAAATAATGACAACAATGCCAATGTAAAGAAGTGCTTTTTCATCATAGATCCTCCATTAAATTCTGAAGTTTTTTTCCGTATTATTATCTTGTATTAATCCATCATCATCATGATATCATGCTTTCTGTCAATCTTATGTTGCACGTCCTCTAATCTTTGAACATACTGATCGACTATTTCGGTACATATCTCTGGATTGATAATACTTAACTTTTTTACACCCATAAAAGCTTTACGGAAAAGGAGAAGCATTTGATAGTATTCAACCTCTTCATCTGAATTGGCTATTTCTTCTATTCGTTCAACACGTCGGGTAATCTCCTCAGTTGTTTTGATGTCTCTCCATTGATCATGATCAATTTGAAACTTAATCATCTTTCCATTGATCCGATCAACAGATGCAAGGTGTAGGAGTTTAATTTCTGGGTCACCTATTTTTTTAGCCAATTCCATTGTTTTTTTACGAGAATACTCGTTATCTATCATTTTCTTCCATCTCCCGGCATATTTGATTTCTTCATACAAATCTTATTTTCAAAACCATTATATCTGTATTCCAGATAAAAGTCAATATCCGAAATCCAGATAAACCATAATAACGCTCGAGGTGATGATTATGGTTTATCCAAATATTCGTGCGCTTCGAGAGGATAGCGACCTTCGTCAACGAGAACTGGCGGAGGTGCTTCATGTTTCCCAAAACACGTATTCCCAATATGAAAACGGAGTGATCGAGTTGACAGCTCCGCATTTGGTCAAATTGGCTGATTTTTATCATGTCAGCGTAGACTATTTATTGGGCCGAACTCGCAAGAAAGAAGTAAACCGATAAAACTGCAAAGGGACGATCTCTGTGCTAATAGCCGCATTTACGGCGATGCACATGGAATCGTCCCTTTGTTCTATTTGGCTTTCTTGGAAGGGGGTCTGGGGGAAAACGTTCTTTGGCCCACAAAGAACGGTTTTTTTTTCCCCCCCCCCAGAAAACTCTTCTATTATACTTACAGCTGAAACAGCGTCACCTGATTGGTCTCGGCCAAATCCTTTAAGCAGCCGTGCTCCCGGAGCAAATCCAGCACGGCGCTGGACACCTTGCCCCGATTTTTCAGATCCTCTACGGAAATGAAGGGGTCCTTCCGGGCGTCCACGATGCCTTGGGCCGCCGCTTCGCCCAGGCCGCCCAAGGCGGTGAAGGGCACTCGCAGGCCCTTGTCCCCTTCGGGGATGAAGCGGCTCACGTCGCTCTTGTACAGATCGGCGGGCAGGAAATAGAAGCCACGGGCCATCATTTCCAGCACCAGCTCCATGGCGGTGATGGCGTCCTTATCCTTCTGGGTGGTTTTCTTTTCCTGGTCGGCCTGGTACATGTCCTTGAGCTTTTGCCGCAGTTGATCGATGGGCAGGATCATGGTGCAGGCGTCGAAGCCGTCGCCGCGGATGGTGAAATAGGCGGCGTAGTAGGCCTGGGGATAATACACCTTGTAGTAAGCCACGCGCAGGGCCATGGTCACGTAGGCGGCGGCGTGGCCCTTGGGGAACATGTACTTGATTTTCCGGCAGCTTTCCTCAAACCAGGCGGGCACATTGTGCTCGTGCATGGCGTCGGCCATTTCGGGCTTTAAGCCCTTGCCCTTGCGCACAAATTCCATGGTGTCAAAAGCCATCTTGGCGGGGACCCCCTGCTGCATCAGCTGGTTCATGATGTCCTCGCGGGTGCACAGGCATTGAGAAAGGGGCACGATGCCCTTGTCGATCAAATCCTTGGCGTTGCCCAGCCATACGTCGGTGCCGTGGGACAGGCCGGAAATACGGATCAGCTCCTGCATAGTGGAGGGGTGGGTGTCCTCCAGCATCTGGCGCACAAAGGCGGTGCCGAATTCGGGCACGCCGAAGGTGCCGGTGTTGCAGCCGATTTCCTCTCTGGTGACCCCCAGGGCCTCCGGAGAGGAAAACAGGCTCATGACCCCCTTATCGTCCAGAGGGATCTTGCGGAAATTGACCCCCGTCAATTCCTCCAGCATATGCAGCATGGTGGGATCATCGTGGCCCAGAATATCCAGCTTGACCAGGATGTCGTGCATGGAGTTGAAGTCATAGTGCGTGGTGATGGTGGAAGATTCCACGTCGTCCGCCGGGTGCTGCACGGCGGTGAACTGGCAAATATCATATTCCTGGGGCAGCACCACCATGCCCGCCGGGTGCTGGCCCGTGGTGCGCTTGACCCCCACGCAGCCGGCGGCCAGGCGCTCCTTTTCCGCGTCGGACACAGTGAGATTCCGTTCCTCCAGGTATTTTAATACATAGCCGTAAGCCGTCTTTTCGGCCAGGGTGCCGATGGTGCCGGCCCGGAACACAAATTCCTCGCCGAACAATTCTTTTACATAGTTGTGGGCGGTGGGCTGGTATTCGCCGGAGAAGTTCAAATCGATATCCGGCACCTTGTCGCCCTTGAAGCCTAAGAACGCCTCGAAGGGAATATCAAAGCCGTCCTTCACCAGGGGGTTCCCGCACACGGGGCACACCTTGTCCGGCAGGTCCACGCCGATGGTGTACTGGGGCGGGATGTCAAAATCCGCCTTCCGGCAGGTTTCGCAGCGGTAATGGGGCGGCAGGGAATTGATTTCTGTGATGCCCGTCAAAAACGCCACGAAGGAGGAGCCCACGGACCCGCGGCTGCCCACCACGTAGCCATCCGCCAGGGATTTTTTCACTAACTTTTGGGCGATGGAGTACAGCGTGCAGTAGCCGTAGCCCACGATGGCGCCCAATTCCTTGTCGATGCGCTTCTGCACGATCTCCGGCAGCTCGTCCCCGTACAGCCGGTGGGCGGTGCCGTAGGTGAGGGTCTTAATGTCGTTTTCCGCGTCGGGCCAGAAGGGAGAGAAGGTGGTTTTGCCCTCCGGGTGCTTGGGAAACAGGTTCACTTCGCCGATGCGGGAGGCGATCAGCTTGGGATTCTTGATGACCACCTCATAGGCCTTTTCCTTGCCCAAATAGGAAAATTCCTTCAACATTTCATCGGTGGTTTTGAAATACAGGGGCGGCTGCAGATCGGCGTCGGAAAAGCCCTGGCCCGCCTGGATGATGGAGCGGAAAATGGCATCCTCCGGATCCAGGAAATGCACGTCGCCGGTGGCGCACACGGGCAGGCCCAGCTTTTCGCCCAGGCGCACGATGCGGCGGTTGTATTCCCGCAAATCCTCTTCGCTCCCCACCCGGCCCTCCCGAATGAGGAACTGGTTGTTGCCGATGGGCTGGATTTCCAGATAATCATAGAACCGGGCGATTTTCGCCAGCTTGTCGTCCGTGGCCCCGTCCACCATGGCGGTGTACAGTTCGCCGGATTCGCAGGCGGACCCCACGATGACCCCCTGCCGGTACTTTTGCAGCACGGCCCTGGGGATATGGGGCTTACGCTTAAAATACTTTAGGTGGGATTCGGAGATCATGTGGTTCAGGTTGGTCATGCCGTCCTGAGAAGCCGCTAAAAGAATGATATGCCAGGAATTGCCCAGGGTGTAGCCCGTGGACACGTCATTTAAATCGTTCAGCTTTTCCGCGCCCTTTTTCTTGGCGTCGTCGATCATCCGGGCCAGGCATTGGGCGGTGGCAGCGGCGTCGTTGACGGCCCGGTGGGCGTCCTTTAAGGACACGCCCAGGCGCTTGCACACGCTGCCCAGCCGATGGGATTTGAGCTCGGGGTACAGTTTCCGGGCCAAAGTCAGGGTGTCCAGATGGGGCCCGTTGTATTCCAGGCCCAGGCGCTTCAGCTCGCTGTCCAGCACGGCGCAGTCGAATTTGGCGTTGTGAGCGGCGATGGGGCACCCATCCATAAAGGCCAGCAGCTTGGGCATAGCCTCCGCGATGGTGGGCTGGCCCCGGAGCATCTGATCGGTGATATGGGTGATTTCGGTGATCTTGGGGGGCAGCAGCATGCCGGGATCGATCAGTTCGCCGTAGCTGTCCACCACCTGGCCGTGGGCCAGCTTCACCGCGCCGATTTCGATGATCCGGTCCTTGGCGGTGTTCAGGCCCGTGGTTTCAAAGTCCAGCACGATCACAGGGGTGTCGATGGGCAGATCGTTATCCCCGATCACCACCTCGTCGTCGTCCGTCAGATACCCTTCCACACCAGGCAGCAGCTTGATGCCGTTTTTCTTGGCCGCGCCAAAGGCTTCCGGGAAAGCCTGCACCACGCCGTGGTCCGTCACGGCGATGGCCTCGTGGCCCCACTTGGCCGCCCGCTCGATCAGGGAGGTAGCAGAGGACACGGCGTCCATGTTGCTCATCTGGGTATGCAGGTGCAATTCGATGCGTTTTTCCTCGGCAGTGTCCATGCGCACGGGCAAGTCGCAGGAGGACATATCCCGCACCATCACCGTGGTTTCATGGGAAAATTTATCGTACTGGGTGTCGCCGCGCACGATGATGCCCATGCCCACCTTCACGGCCTTGACCACCTTCTGCACCGCTTCCCGTTCCTCGTCGGTCACGGGCGGGGCCTCCTCGCCCTTGCGGGCCCGGGGATGATAATGCAGGAAGGCCTTGCAGCGAATGGTGGAGGTAAAGTCTGTGACCAGGAAGGACAGCAGCACCATTTCGCCGCCGGAAATTTCTTTGTCCTCCACGGCCAGCACCTTGCCCCGGATGACCACCAGGCCGGTATCGTCCGTCAGCTCCTTGATGGACACGGGGGGATCGGCGATGGCGCGGCCCTTGATGCGATTATCCTTTTCCTTGGGTTTTTCTTCCTGCGCCGCGGTTTGGGCGGCAATTTCCTCGTACCGCTGGGTCCGTTCGGCGGCCACCCGGTCCTGCTCCTGCCGCTCCTGCTGCAATTCCCGCAGCCGCTTTTCCTCGTCGCCGCACACGCGAAGTCCCACCTCCGTGTCCAGCCGGAACACATCGCGGATCACGGTGGCTAATTGCTCCTGGATGCCCTGGCGCTCCAGATACTTCATGGAAAATTCATCGGGCATTTCCAGCGTCACCCGGCCGTTGCCGGGGGCCCAGCGCATATCAAATTCCCAGGAGGCCACCGCCGGATAGTGGCGGATCAGATAATGGTTCAGTGGCGCGGAATACTTGTCGGGATTCTGCAAAAATTCCCGGGCCAGGCCGGGGGACGCCACCCGCAGGGAAAATTTCAGCCCCGGAAACGCTTTGCCCAGGGCGTTTTTGATCACGAAAAAGCCCTTCTCCCCGATCAGCACATCGGAGAGAAAGGAAAAATACGCCTTGTTTTCGCTCTTGCAAAACCGCACCCGCTCAATGGCGATTTTGCCCTCGGTTTCCGGCAGCGCCTGGGTGACGCTGCGAAGCAGCTCTTCGTATGTCATAGTTGCGTTTCCTTCATGCTTCGTCTCTGTTTCATGATTGCATAACGGCGCTCTACGAAAGCTCCTTGACCGCAACGGCCGTAAACTCGCCGGGCAGCTTTTCGTTATCCCAGGCCGGATGCTCGTCAAAGCTTTTCAGGGTGAAGCCTTGCCGAATGATGGCGTTGATGATTTCGCTGATGGTATATTTCCGGTAGCTGCACTTGGGAATTTGTCGGCGGGTTTCATCGTCGTAAAAGCGCGCGTGGGCCATTTCTCCCTCAAACACTTCGGTGGAAAAATAGCTCATGGTGGGCGTTTCCAGCCCCAGCGCGTCCATGATTTTGGTGAAGGGGTGAAAATCGCTGCAAATCATTTTTCCGCCCGGCTTCAGGATGGCGTACATGATCTTCATAAATGCATCGATATCATGGAAATAATGCAGGATGCCGCCTTCCATAAAGACCACGTCAAAAGAACCTGCGTATTTTGACAAATCCATTTCCAGAATATCGCACACATCAAAATGAATGGTAACATGGGCGGCCTGCGCGGTTTCTATGGCATACCGTTTATTGGCTTCGGAAATATCGAATATCGTTACATCCGCCCCAAGCAGGGCCAGAGGGATCGCTTTCTTTCCGCAGGAGCCGCAAATGTTGGCCACCCTGACGCCTTCAAAGCGGTCAAAATACTTTGCGTACCGCCGGAGCATGGCCTTGGGGTTTTGGGAGTCCTGCCGGGCCCGTTCTTTCGGCGTTCCGGCATGCTCCACCCAGAAATTGTAGGCGTCGAATTCCCAGGCTTTTTTATGCTGCTTGCTGTAATCGTTCATGAATGAAAACCTCAAAAGATAAAAGGTTTCAAAAGCCCATTATGCGGAAAGCCGCCGGATATATTCCTGGACTGCCTTTACGAACCCCTCCGCCAGATCGCCGGTGAGCTTTTGCACGAATTTGCCGTGCACGTACAGGGCCCCGCAGTCCTTGCCGCCGCACAGGGCAATATCGGCATCCCGGGCCTCGCCGGGGCCGTTGACCACGCAGCCCATGACCGCTACGGTGACGGGCAGATCGATATCCTCAAATTCCTTCGATACCCGCTGAGCAATCTCCATCACGTTGATCTGGGTGCGGCCGCAGGTGGGGCAGGATACGAAGCGGATGCCCTTGCGAAGGCCCAGGGCCCGCAGGATATCCAGCGCCGCCCGGGGCTCGTCCACCGGGTCGCTGGTGAGGGACACGCGCACCGTGTCCCCGATGCCGTCCAGCAGCAGGGCCCCGATGCCGATGGCGCTTTTTACCGTGCCCTGGCCCGGCAATCCCGCTTCGGTAACGCCCAGGTGCAGGGGGTAATCGCAGGTATCGTGCATCAGCCGGTAAGCCTGCACGGTGGTGGGCACGTCGCTGGCTTTCAGGGAAATCACGATGTCGTCGAAATGGTTTTCTTCCAGCAGCTTCACGTGCCGCAGGGCGCTTTCCACCATGCCCTGGGGGGTGACCCCGCCGTACTTTTCCAGGATGTCCTTTTCCAGGGAGCCGGAATTGACCCCGATACGGATGGGCACATGATGCATTTTGGCGCAGTCCGCCACCCGGCGCACGTTTTCCGCGCTGCCGATGTTGCCGGGGTTGATGCGCATTTTGTGAATGCCGTTTTCCATGGCGGCAATGGCCAGGGTGTGGTCAAAATGAATATCCGCCACCAGGGGCACCGGGCTTTGATCCACCAGCCGCCTAACCGCCCCGGCGCAGGCCCGGTCGTACACCGAAACCCGCACTAAATCACACCCCGCGGCGGAAAGCTGCTTGATCTGGTCCAGGGTCGCGTTCACGTCCCGGGTGTCCGTATTGGTCATGGATTGAATGGATACGGGGGCCCCGCCGCCAATCAGCACGCTGCCCGCCTGTACTTGTTTTGTAGCGCCCATGTTGAACCTCCGTGTATGCTGAACGTACTTGACAAAAGGGTTGGGACTGCATATAATAAAGACAGGGAGTTGGTAGCTCGCGGAACTTATCACCTGCTGGTGATAAACTTCACAAAGCCACCGCGCATTGCAGTACGCGGTGGCTTCTCATTTGCTTATTTGTGAAATAAGTTGTGCAAAACTTCGATCACTTTCAGCAAGAGCGTTACAGAAGCAAAGCAAACCATGATGATTTGATAAGCGTCCATGCACGTCACCTGCCTTTCTTTTGTAGTCCAGCAGGCGTAAGCTCCGCGTATTAACTCCCTGTCTGCCGCCTGACGGATCAAACGGCAGCTTCATTATAGAGAATTTATTCCTGGAAGTCAAGAAAGAACAGGGGCTTTTGCGCAGTACCGCAAAGTCCCCTGTTTTGCTATCTGAAAATATTCAGAACATCCTTATACGTCATAATGATCATGAGGCCGAACAGCAGGATATAGCCGGACATGTGCACATAGGCCTCCACCTTCTGGGGCACGGGCTTGCGGCGGATGCCCTCGATGATCAGGAACACGATGCGGCTGCCATCCAGGCCGGGAATGGGGATCAGGTTGAACAGGCCCAGGTTCACGGAGATCATGACCAGCAGTTCCCCATAAGTAATGAACGCTTCTCGGGCGGATTCCGCGGCGGATTTCTGGGTTTCCTCCGCGATCAGCTTCACGATGCCCACCGGCCCGGAGGCCTGATCCAGCCCCACCTTGGCGGTGATCAGATCCCGCAGGCTGCTTATAATGGCCCCCGCAGCGCGCACGCAGTAGGAAGCGCCCAACTGCGCGGCCCGGAAAACGGACACCTGGGTGTACACCGGCACATAGCCGGGGTTCAGGTTCACACCGATCAGATACCGGCCTTCCGTTTCGCTGTACTGGGGCGTCAATTGGATCAGCAGATCGTTATCGCCCCGCTTCACGCCCAGCAACAGCGGTTCCCCGCCTTCGCGGTAGGTGTCAATCAAAGCGCTGATGCGATAAGCCGTTCCATCCTCCGTAATGCCCACGGCGCTTTCACCGTTGATCGTTTCCACCAAATCGCCGGAATGAATGCCCGCCGCTTCCGCAGGACTTCCCTCCTGCACAGCGGCAATCTGCGGCGCGGTAAAGTATCCCTGGGTGTCCTCGCCCACCACGCTGTACAGCGCCACAGCCACCACCAGCGCCAGCACAAAGTTCATCACCGGGCCCATGAGCACCGTGACCAGCCGACGCCAAACGGCGTAATTGCCAAAGGCTCGGGGATCGTTCTTCGCTTCCTTGCCGTCGATATCGTCCTCGCCGTAAAACGCGCAGTAACCCCCCGCCGGGATCAGCCGCAGGGAAAAATCCGTTTCATGCTTTTTCCGTTTCCAGGAAAACAGCTTAGGCCCCATGCCGATGGAGAATTCCTTCACCGGAATGCCCGTGGCCCGGGCGGCAAAGAAATGCCCCGCCTCGTGCACCGTTACCATCACGCCCAGCATGATCAGGGCGGCCAGAACATAGAGTAGCGTCATAACTTCCTCCGGGAAAATGTGGCGATTTATAGAGCGCTT
>JAUNMW010000349.1 GCA_030537395.1 Clostridia bacterium
GCCGGAATTGCTCAGCGCCATGCTGTAGTGCTGGGCAATGTTATCTCCGATCCAGCGGGTGGATTGATACCAGGGTGCATCCGCTTCATAGATCAGGAACTGGAACCAGTTGCCATGCAGCAGGTAATTGATAAACAGATATACGCCAAACCCCGCCGGGATCAAAAGCACAGAAACGTCGCTGATCTTGATCTTCCGTTTTTCCTTCCCCAGGCGCCGGGATACGATTTCGTATACGGCCGGGAAAATCAGCAGCATCCCCTGGGTGCGGGTCAGCGAAGCGAAAAAGCCGATCACTCCCGCCGCTATGAATTTTCCTTTTCTCAAGCCATACAGACAGCCGATGGTCAGCGCCAGGAACAGCCCCTCCGTAAACAGGCCCATGGCGAACATGGAAAAGGGATACAGCGTCATCAGCAATACCCCGTCCCAGGCCATCCGGGCATCGCCATCCAGCAGGATCAATTCATACAGCAGTACAGAGGCGATGCAATAGCCCGCCTGAGAAATGATTACGCCGGACAGCGGCAGATTTCCCGTCAAATAGCCCAGCAGACGGATCAACAGCGGATACAGCGGATAAAACACCAGATTGATTGCGTTTTCGCCCTCCGCCGTATATCCGTTTCGCGCAATATCCAGATAACGGGTAGCATCCCCCGGCTGCGTCAAGCGAGATACGGCGATCTTCCAACATTCCGTCCAGGAAAAGCCGCCGTGGATCACGATCTGAGCCAGCACGATCATCAAATCATGCAGTACCAGGCATACACAGGCGATGAGCAGCCAGGTTTTGAGCCGATTTTTCATTGCAGCTTTCATCCCATCACCCCAGCCTTCCATGGACGCATCCCGCGATCACCGCGGCGGAAATCACGGCGCAAACCGCCGCCGCCCATCCGTAAACCGCAGGGGAAAAATGGGGAGCGGGAATTTTATGCTTTTTACCGGCGAAGAAAAGCACCAGGCTCGCCAGAAAAAAGGCAATGGAGGGCCAGCCGGGCAAAAACAGGAACACCGCCCCGGGCAGACACAGCAAAAGGTGTACCGCGCCGCCGGTTTCCTCCCGGCTCCAGGTTCCCTCCAGGCGTATGCGAATCAAACTTGTCCCCAAAAACAGGATGCACCAGGTAAACGCCATACCGCCCAGCGTATCATGATCAAACAGCAATCGTCCCACAATATGGCCGGCCCAGGCTGAAACAGCCGACAGCGGCAGCAGGCCGCCCGGATTTGCCAGCGCGGCGAACATGCGCTGCATATAGCTACCCCGGAAAATGGCTTCAATATGGGCCAGGCTGTCCAGATTTCCATACAGGATCTGATACATCAGCGCGCCGAAAGCCCAGTACGCACAGCCGATACCCAGTACCGTAAGGCCCGAATCCCACAAAGCCGCGCACGTGCTTTCCTTCAGAAGACCAATTTGTCGCAAAAAACGGATGATCAGCGCAGCGATCAAAACCAGCATGCCAACCCCGGCCAGCAGCCCTAAAAATACTCCCATGCCGCTTCCTTTCAGGAAAAAAGCCATCCGCCCTCCTTGGAAAAGCAGATGGCTTTTTGAATTGATCCATTATTCTTCCGTTGTATTGAACACAATGGCAGCGCCTTCCGGCCTTACATCCAGCACATAGCAGGAATGCGCGCCGAAAACAGCCTCCATGCGCCGCACAAATTCATCCACTTGCCCGTTGGGGACAAAGTTCAATGTGGTGCCGGCAAAGCCGCCGCCATGCACGCGCCACGCCCCGGTTCCCCGCAGGATCACGCCCGCCATGGCCAGGGCCAGAGACAGGGGCTGATTCTTTCCCGCGGGATAAATATTCTGCAGCAGCATCCAGCTGCTTTGGCCAGATGCGTTGATTTGCTCAAACATGCAGTGCAGATCATTGTTTTTGATCGCCTGCACCATATCCTTTACCCGCTTGTTTTCATCAATAAAGTGGAAAGCGCGGAGCACGGCGCGTTCGCCCAATTTTTCCCGCAGTTCCGGGATCCTGGCCCAAAGCTGCTCCGGCCGCACCTGACGCAGCACCTTTTCGCCCATCATTTCGGCAACCGCCTGCATTTCGCTGCGCACGGAGGCATATTCCGCCGTCAAATTGTCATGGCTTCCGCCGGTATTAACCACGATCAGGGAATATCCGGCATCCTGGAAGCTGTAAGATAGGGGGGTCACCTGAGGTTCAGCCTTAAAATCAATGGTCACAAGCCCGCCGGTGGAGCAGGCCATCTGATCCATCAGGCCGGACGGCTTGCCAAAGTAAGCGTTTTCAGCATACTGGGAAATCTGGGCCCGGGTGGTGCTGTCCACCGTAAAGCTGTTGTACAGCGCGTCGATTACCGCGCAAATCATGACTTCATACGCGGCTGAGGAGGAAAGACCGCTGCCGCCGATCACATCGCTGGTCACAGCGGCGTCAAAGCCGCCCAGCTGGAAGCCCCGGTCCGCCATTCCTTTGGCCACACCGCGCACCAGCGCGGCAGAGGTTCCCTCTTCTTCGGGATGAATGCTCAAATCAGCCAAAGAAAGCTCGATCGCGGGGTATCCGGCGCTGAAAATGCGCACGTTCATATCGTCCCGGGGGCTCACGCAGGCCAGACAGTCCAGGTTCACCGCGGCAGCCAGCACCCGGCCGTTGTTATGATCGGTATGGTTGCCGATGATTTCCGTGCGGCCGGGCGCGCTGATCATATACAAAG
>JAUNMW010000078.1 GCA_030537395.1 Clostridia bacterium
TAAAGAGCGCTTTAAATCAGTTTGGAGTGTGGAGAGTGGAGTGTGGAGTTATATTATAGAAGTAAAGTATGGCATTGTTCTTTCACAAAAGCTATAAAAACTCCACTCTCCACACGCCAAACTCCACACTTTTTTAAAGTGCTCTTTCATGTAAGAATAGTGAGGCAATAAAAGTGGACAAGCGATCATTTATCCTGGGCATGGTCACAGCGTTTTCGGAGTGCGTGGCGGGGGGCTGCAAGCGGCTGGCCCTGTCGCCGCCGATGACGAAAAAGGATTATGCCATGGTGGAAGGGGAGGCCCGGGAACTGATCGGGAAGCATGGATTGATCAGCTACCATGAGAAAAATGAAGATTTGCCGGAAGCGGAGCGCTTTGAATGGCTGCTGATTGCCGCCCGGCAGGAGACGATTGACGAATACCGGGCGCTCCGGGCCCAGGGGTACAGCCCTGCCCGATCCTTAAAGCCCTTCCATGGCTTGCTCAGTTACGATCCCGCCCGGGGCGTGGCGGTTCATTACGACGCATTCAGAGCATATTTTTCCAATGATGAAGAATGAAATGATTTCAGAACTTCAAAAGATCATTGACAAATCCCGCCGCATCGTATTTTTCGGGGGCGCGGGGGTATCCACCGCCAGTGGCATCCCGGATTTCCGCTCGGCGGGCGGGCTGTACGCCCAATCCTTCGGGGACCTGACCCCGGAAATGATGCTGAGCAAATCCTTCTTCTATCTGCATCCCCGGGAATTCTTTGATTTTTACCGGAAATACATGGTGTACCCCGACGCCCAGCCCAATGCAGCCCATCGCTTTTTGTACGAACTGGAAAAGCGGGATCGACTGCGGGGCATTGTGACCCAGAATATCGACGGGCTCCATAAAAAGGCCGGGAACCGGCGGGTTTACGAAATCCACGGCAGTGTTCATGAAAACTACTGCCTGGACTGCAATGTCCGTTATCCCCTCGCCAAAATCATGGAACCCGACGGCATTCCCCGGTGCGATCAATGCGGCGGGGTGATCAAGCCTTCGGTGGTGCTGTACGGAGAGCCGCTGGATCCTTATGTGTGCATCGGGGCGAAGCGGGAAATATCCAATGCCGATACCCTGATCGTGGCGGGAACCTCCCTGTCGGTGGAGCCCGCGGCATCGTTTCTGGAATTCTTCGGCGGCAGGCATCTGATCGTGATCAACCTGGAGCCCACTCCCGCCGACAACAGCGCGGCCCTGGTGCTGCGCGGCGAGGCGGCGGAAATATTGGGCAGCTTGTCCGCCGATCCGGCGGAATGAAAGCATCTTTACGGAAAAAAAGCTTTCGGGGCTGTGCAAAAGGAAAAAGTTGTGTTATACTGGTCAGTGAACGAATTCGGCCGGTTCAGGGGCCGTAGAATAAAAGGAATGAACGGCAGATCGCTGCGAACGGGGCATGCTGCGATATTGAGCCGGAATCCAAAAAGGAGAGAGAAAACGCATGTATGATATTTTGATCATTGGCGCGGGCGTGGTCGGCTGTGCGCTGGCGCGGAAGCTTTCCCAGTATGAGGGAAAAATCGCCGTGCTGGAGCGGGCGGAGGACGTGGCCGACGGCGCCAGCAAGGCCAACAGCGGCATCGTGCACGCGGGCTTTGACGCCAAGCCGGGCACCCAAAAAGCCTATTATAATGTAAAAGGCGCGAAAATGTACGGGGAACTGGCCCGCTCGCTGGGCGTGCCCTACAATCCCATCGGCGCGCTGGTGCTGGGCTTTTCAGAGGAGGACCGGACCACGCTGCAAAAGCTCTATGATCAGGGCCAGAAAAACGGCGTGGAGCAGCTTCGCATCATTGAGCGTGATGAGATCCTGGCCCTGGAGCCCAACACCAACCCGGATGTGGTATGCGCCCTGTACGCCCCCACCAGCGCCGTGGTGAGCCCCTATGAAATGACGCTGGCCCTCAGCTATCACGCCGCCCAGAACGGGGTGGAATTCATTTTCGACTGCCCGGTGGGCAAAGTATATGAAGAAAATGATACCTGGCATGTGGAAACGCCCAAGGGCACGCTGCAGGCCCGGGCCATCATCAACTGCGCGGGCGTGGGCGCTGCGGACATCCATAACATGATCTCCGATCAGCCCATGGAAATCATCCCCCGCCGGGGCGAATACTATCTGCTGGATCATACGGTGAAGTGCCCCTTCAGCCGCACCATGTTCCAGGTGCCCAGCAAAATGGGCAAGGGCGTGCTCATTTCGCCCACCGCCCACGGCAACGCCCTGCTGGGCCCCTCCGCGGAGGATATTGACGACGCCTACGATACCGCCACCACCCGCAAGGGACTGGATTTCGTGCTGGAAAAGTGCCGCCTCACCTGGCCCAAGGTGAACACCCGCCCGGTGATCACCACCTTCGCGGGCGTGCGCGCCCATCCGGCCAGCGATGATTTCATCATCGGCCCCGTGCACGGCGCGCCGGACAACGCCTTTGAAGCCGTGGGCATCGAAAGCCCCGGCCTTACCGCCGCCCCCGCCATCGCGGAGGAGCTGGGCGAGCAGGTGGCCGAGCATTTGAAGCTGCCCGCCGCCCGCATCATCAAGGCCCCCGTGCCGCTGCTCAAGCCCTTCGCCGCCATGACGGACGCGGAACGGGCCGCCGCCTGCAAAAAGGATCCCGAATACGGCCGTATCGTGTGCCGCTGCGAAGTGATCACCGAAGCGGAAATCCGGGACGCCATCCGCCGTCCCGTGGGCGCAAAATCCATCGACGGCGTGAAGCGCCGCACCCGGGCCGGCATGGGCCGGTGCCAGGGCGGGTTCTGCTCCCCCCGGGTGACGGAAATTCTGTGCGAGGAATTGAAGGTTTCGCCGCTGGAAATCACCAAGTGCGGCGGGGAAAGCAAGCTGCTGGTAGGCACGCTGGACGATATCGCAAAGGAGGCCCGGGGCCATGAGTGAGAATTTGATTCAGGTGGACGTGCTGGTCATCGGCGCGGGCCCGGCGGGCCTGGCCGCCGCGATCGCGGCAAAAAAAGCGGGCGTTGACAATCTGATCGTGCTGGAACGGGAGGACCGTCCCGGCGGCATCCTGCGGCAGTGCATCCATAACGGATTCGGCCTGCACCGTTTCAAGGAAGAATTGACCGGCCCCGAGTACGCCCAGCGGGACATCGATACCGCCAAGGAAATGAACATCGATATCCGCACCGGCGTTACCGTGCTGTCCGTATCCCATGAAAAGCGGGTCACCGCCGTGAGCCGGGAAAACGGCCTGCAGGTTTTTGAAGCCAAATCCATCGTGCTGGCCATGGGCTGCCGCGAGCGGCCTCGGGGCGCGCTGGCCATTCCCGGCACCCGCTGCGCCGGCATTTACAGCGCCGGCACCGCCCAGAAATTTGTGAACCTGGAGGGCTACATGCCCGGCCGCCGGGTGGTGATCCTGGGCAGCGGCGATATTGGCCTGATCATGGCCCGCCGCATGACGCTGCAGGGGGCCAAGGTACTGGCCTGCGTGGAGCTGATGCCCTATTCCAGCGGCCTGAACCGCAACATCGTCCAGTGCCTGCAGGACTATAATATTCCCCTGTATCTGAGCCATACCGTGATCGATATTCACGGCAAAGAGCGGGTAACCGGCGTGACGGTGGCCGAAGTGGGGGCGGATCGCCGTCCCATCCCCGGCACCGAAATGGAATTTGAGTGCGATACGCTGCTTTTGTCCGTGGGCCTGATCCCGGAAAACGAGCTGTCCTCCGGCGCGGGCGTGGAGCTTTCTCCCGTCACCAGCGGCGCGGTGGTGTCCGATACCCTGGAAACCAGCATCCCCGGCGTGTTCGCCTGCGGCAATGTGCTGCATGTGCACGATCTGGTGGATCATGTGAGCAACGAATCCTTCCGGGCTGGCGAAATGGCCGCCCGCTACGCCAAGGGCGAACGCCGCACCGGCCGGGAAATCCCCGTCAAGGACGGCGCGGGCGTGCGCGGCGTGGTGCCGCAAAAGCTGCTTTTGGACGCGGAAAACAAGGGCGTGGATCTCATGTTCCGGCCCGATAAGGTGTACCGGGATCATTATCTGACCGTGTATGCCGACGGAAAGCCCCTGTCCAGCCTGAAAAAGATGATCCTGACCCCCGGCGAAATGGTGGTGCAGCCTTTGAATGAAAAAATGCTGGCCGCCTGCCGGGAGGCCAATGAAATCACCGTGGCCATCACCTCTGAAAAGGCCGTATAACCGCCGGAGATTCTATTTGGAAAGAGCACAGTCCGCCAGGTCCGTTTTGCGCGCTGTGCTCTTTTTTTATCTCTGCGGGGATCGGCGCGGCTTGTCAAACAAAAAAGAATGCAAAAGGGAGAATAATTTTTCAAAAATACGCAGAAAAGATCGTCTTTTTCGGATTGTATCTTTATTGTTTTTTTACTTTTTCTTGTTTTTTCATTGCTTTTTATACAGAAAAAATGTATAATGCTTTTTGTATTCGTTCGGATGGCGTGAAATAAGGCAACCGGGCGGAATGTTTCCAATGGCTTTCATTCATCATCGCGATGAAGGAAGATAAATATTTTACGGAGGTATGTTCCATGAAAAAGTTCCTGTCACTGTTGATGGCTCTCGTCATGGTGCTGGGCGTTGTGGGCGCCAGCGCTGAAGCTGTTGCTTACGAACGCGCGGAAGACGAAGACATCTACCTGGAAGTCCTGGGCGCTTATGATGAACTCATGCAGGCTGCCAAGGCTGCTGAAACCAACGACGAACGCTTCGTGCTGTATGCTCAGGCTGAAGCTTTCCTGCTGGACAGCGCTGTGATGATCCCCAACACCACCCAGGGCGGCGCCTACACCATCAGCCGCATCGCTCCCCGCACCGTTCCCTATGTGCAGTGGGGCAATGACGACGACCGTCTCTTCGGCCTGGTCATCAGTGATGAATTCCTGACCCCCGCCGAACGCGCCGATCTGTTTGATATCTGGGGCAAGGCAGTGGCCGGTGAAGGCGAATATGATCCCGCCGCTTACCTGACCGAAAAGGGCCACACCATCCAGAGCGATTATAAGCTTACCTTCGCTACCGCTCCCGTCACCCTGGACTGGCTGAACACCTCCTCCCAGAGCGACACCGAGATCACCGTGAACACCGTGGACGGCCTGGTGCAGTACAACAACCTGAACCAGCTCAAGCCCGCCATGGCGGAATCCTGGGAAATCAGCGAAGACGGCACCGTGTACACCTTCCATATCCGTCAGGGCGCCAAGTGGTTCACCTCTGAAGGCGAAGAATATGCCGAAGTGACCGCCAACGACTTCGTGGCTGGCTTCCATCACATGCTGGACGCCGCTGCCGGTCTGGAATGGCTGGTTGAAGGCGTGGTCAAGGGCGCTTCCGAATATCTGGCCGGCGGCACCTTCGACGAAGTGGGCTATGAAGCTGTGGATGATTACACCCTGGTTGTGACCTTGGAGGCTGATATCCCCTACTTCATGACCATGCTCACCTATTCCTGCTTCCTGCCCATCTGCGAAGACTGGTATCTGAGCCATGGCGGCGTGTACGGCATTTCTGAATATCAGGAAGCCTTCGCCGATACCGCTGCTTACACCTACGGCAAGAACACCGATGTGGCCTCTCAGGTCTACTCCGGCCCCTTCCTGCTCCAGAAGCTGAATCCCGATTCTGAAATCGTGATCGTGAAGAACCCCAACTACTACAATGCTGATGCCGTGACCCTGAATAGCGTGACCTGGATCTACGACAACGGCGAAAACCCCGCCCAGACCTACGCTGACGTGGTGGCTGGCGTGTACGCCGGCATGGGCCTGACCGAAGCTTCCGGCACCCTGGCCCTGGCCAAGGCGGATGGCAACTATGACAAGTATGCCTACGTTTCTGAAACCACCTCCACTTCTTACTTCGGCGGCCTGAACCTGAACCGCGGCACCTTCGCTCTGGAAAGCGGCGCCGCTGCTTCTCCCAAGACCGAACAGCAGAAGATCGACACCCATACCGCTCTGATGAACAAGAACTTCCGCAAGGCCGTCACCTCCGCCTGGGATAAGGCGACTGTGAACGCTGTTTCCCGCGGCGAAGACCTGAAGCTGACCAACCTGCGCAACATGTACACCCACCCCGAATTCGTGTCCCTGAGCGCCGCCACCACGGATGCCGATGGTCATGAATTTGCCGCCGGTACCTTCTATGGCGAAATGGTTCAGTACTATCTGAGCAAGCTGGAAGCGGAAGAAGGCATTGCCGAAGATCAGATGATCCAGGTTGCCGATGCCTGCAACGGCTGGTTCTATCCTGAAAAGGCTCAGGCTTACCTGGCCGCCGCCAAGGAAGAACTGGGCGACACCGTTGCCTGGCCTATCACCATCGACGTGACCTACTACTCCGCCGCTGCCGCCAATACCGCTCAGGCTCAGGCCACCAAGCAGGTAATTGAAGAAGTGCTGGGCGCCGAGAACGTGGTCATCAACCTGGTTGAAACCACCACCTCTCAGGACTTCTACGCCTGCGGTTACCGCGCTGCTTCCGGCGAAGCCGGCAACTTCGACTTCTTCTACGGCTCTGGCTGGGGCCCCGACTTCGGTGATCCCTGCACCTACCTGGATACCTTCGGCGTCAACGGCTACATGCTGAAGGTTATCGGTGTGGACTACTAATCATACCCATCGAAGAACAAAACACGCTGCGGCTTCAGCCGCAGATAAAGGGGAAGCGGCGTCTTCGCCGCTTCCCCCGTGTTGCTTAAAAAAGCAACCGTCCGGAAGAGAAAACAGCCTTTTTCCGGAAAGAAATTTAGATGGTAAGTTGGTGTATTCATGAAAAAATACATGCTGAGGCGCATACTGTTCTCCATCTTTTCGCTGCTGGTGGTCATTATCGCCGTGATGCTGCTGGTGTATAAGCTGATTCCCAGAAGCTCCATTTTCCAGATGGACGACGTATGGAACAAAAAGAACCTGAACGACAAAACGATCTATGAGTACGCCCAGTACCAGAAGTTCGGTTATTTGGAGTACGCGGATTATTCCGCCTTCCTGAAGAGCAAGTATGAAGCGCTCTACGGCGCCGAGTATACCAAGATGGACGATTTTAAAGCCGATAAAGAAGCGATTCAGGATGAAAAAACTTATATGGACAATACATCCGTGAAGGAATTTACGGAGCAGTATACCAAAAAGGGCTATACCATCCGCTATCTGGAGCCCCAGCGTTCGCCCTCCGGCAAGGCCAAAAAGGGCGGCGACGGCTATTTGATCGCTTTCATTGAAAAAAGCGTATTCGTGCGCTTATGGGATTATATCACCCATCTGATTACGGTTGAAACCACGAACGACGTGCAGGACCCTAACCTGACCGAACGTTACGTGCGCGCGGAGCATGATCCCTACAGCGGCCTTTTCGCCGTGGTGGGATCGGGCACCACCCATAAATATCTATTGTATTTTGACGGGCGTTTCCCCTTTATCCATCAGAACTGGCTGCATTTGAACCTGGGTACCTCCTACACCAAGTACCGCGGCCAGGAAATCACCGATGTGATCAACCGGCCAACCGGCGAGCAGGTGAAAATACAAACCCAGTACCCTGCCAAACTGGGAACGGAGGAATATATCAATTCCGCCATTGATTTCCATACCCTGACTTACAACAGCGTGCCCCGGACCAAAACAGAAGAAAAGCAATTCCCCGATCAGTACACCACGTACACCTACCGATACGGCGGCCTGTCCATGATCGAGAACTCCTTCGTGATCGGCCTCATCGCCACGCTCCTGGCGTATTTGATCGGTCTGCCGCTGGGCATCATGATGGCCCGGAACAAGGACGGACTCCTCGATAAGATCGGCAACGGCTACATCATTTTCATCATGGCCGTGCCCGCCCTGGCTTATATTTTCCTCTTCGCCACCATTGGCACCACGATCTTCGGCCTGCCCTATAAATTCGCCAACGCCGAGGTGAAGGTGCTGGCCTACTTCCTGCCCGTTATTTCCCTGGCCCTGCGCGACATCGGCGGCCTGATGAAATGGATGCGCCGCTACATGATCGACCAGATGAACAGCGATTACGTCAAGTTCGCCCGGGCGGAGGGCATGAGCGAAAAGGAAATCTACCGCAAGCACATTTCCCCCAACGCCATGATCTTCTTGGTTCACGGCATCCCCGGCAGCATCCTGGGGGCCCTGACCGGCGCCATTGTCACCGAGCGCGTATACGCTGTGCCCGGTGTGGGCGGCTTGCTCACCAACGCTATCAACGGCTATGACAACGGCATCATCGTGGCCTGCACAGTGTTCTATACCACCCTGTCCATCGTGTCGGTCATTCTGGGCGATTTGCTGCTGGCCAAGTATGACCCGCGGATCTCGCTCTCATCCAGCAAAGGAGGTGGCAGGTAATGGCTGAACAGACCGTGAAAAAGAATCAGGATAACCTGTTCCGCTTTATCGATAAGGACACCATTCAGTCCGAAAAGATCACCGCGCCCCGGTACTCCTACTGGGCCAGCGTGTTTCGGGTGTTCTTCCGCAAGAAGATCAACATCGTATTGATCTGTGTTTTTCTGCTCCTTCTGCTGGGCGCGTTCATCGTGCCCGCCATCGAGCCTTACAACGCCTATGAAAACATCCGTGATGCAAAGACCTTTAACCTGAACCCCAAAGCCGCCATGGACTATTTCAACGGTTTCTCCATCAAGTGGCTGCTGGGTTCGGGGCCCATGGGCAATTCCATCTTCCTGGGCATCATGGCCTCCGCCCGCACCAGCCTGGTGCTGGCCGTCATCTGCGCTGCCATCAATATGACCGTCGGCATCATCATAGGCGCCGTGTGGGGCTACAGCAAACGGTTTGACCAGGTGATGCTGGTGATCTACAACATCATCGCCAACGTGCCCGACATCCTGATGCTCGCCGTGCTGGTGTACGTCATAGGCTCTGGCTTCTGGAGCTTCGTGTTTGCCCTGACGATCACCGGATGGCTCGGCATCGCTTACTTCTTCCGCACCCAGGTATTGATCATCCGCGACCGGGAATATTCCCTGGCCTCCCGCTGCCTGGGCACGCCCATCCCGCGCATGATCAGCCGGAACATCCTGCCCTTCCTTACTTCTGTTATTGTGACCCTGCTGGCCACGCAGCTGCCTGGCTACATCAGCTCGGAGGTGTTCCTCAGCTACATCGGCGTGGGCCTGAGCGCGGAAGTGCCGTCCCTGGGCCGCATGATTCAGGAAGGCCAGAGCGCGTTCCTGGTGTATCCCTGGGAATTCTGGCCGCCGGTCGCCATCGCCGCCGCTATCACCATCATTCTCTACGTTCTGGGTCAAAATTTGGCGGACGCCTCTGACCCCAGGACCCACATGTAAGGAGGACGCGTCATGTCTGAAAATGAAAACAGAAAGGTCCTCCTTTCCCTGCGGAATGTCAGCGTGAAATTCAACGTGCGCGGAAGGATCCTGACCGCCATCCGCAATGTGTCCCTGGATATTTTCGAGAATGAATCCATCGCCATTGTGGGGGAATCCGGCTCTGGCAAATCCGTGCTGACCAAAACCTTCGCGGGTATGCTGGAAACCAACGGCTTTATCCCCGAAGGCAGCATCATTTTTGACGATGAAGAGCTGGCTGTGACCAACGTGAAAATGACGCCCCAGAACCGCCAGCTGTTCGATTACCTCTTTAAGCGCCTGAACCAGTATTCCGTACAGGAGCGGGGCGCGGAGGAATATCGCCAGATCATCGCCAAGCAGGCGGATATGAAGCGGGTAAAGGCCCTGTCCCTGGAGGAAGAAAACGATTACCAGGTCAAGCTGAAGGCCATCCGGGATGAGCGGGTGGACACCAACAATTACCTGCTGACCCTGGATAAGCATTCCCAGAAGGATCAGAAAGAAATTGCCGACTGCACCGCGAAAATTCAGGACCTGGATAAGCAGGAGGCGGACTTGAACGCTCAACGGGATCAGATGATCAAGGAGCGCACCCAGGCTTACCAGCAGGATACCACCCGCCAGCAGGCGGACCAGCAGGAGCTGGCCCGGCTGAAGGCGCAGCGGGATCAGAAAATCAAAACCGTTCAAAACGCCGCGAATCCCAAAGGGCTGAGCGATGAAATCGTGGAGCGCAACAGGATTTTAGCTTACGAAATCGTTCTGTCCATCGCCCGGTACAATCTGCGGGAGCGGCTGAAGCAGCGCGGCAAGCTGCTCAAGGCTTTCAAGCAGGCCATGCTGACGGGAACGGATTTGAACGACAAGGACAACCGCCGCCAGATTTTCCAGACCGCCGTGCTGTACGTGGAATACCGCAACTTCAACGAAAAGGAAAACCTGCTGGAGGGCTACGCGGTGATCGACTGCGCCAACGTGCGCTATACCAACGACTGGCAGCAGATTCGCGGCAAGCGCATCGCCACCGTGTTCCAGGACCCCATGACCAGCCTGAACCCCGTGATCACCATCGGCAAGCAGATCATGACCGTGATCCTCAAGCACCAGAAGTGCAGCCAGGCGGAAGCCCGGCGGCGCACCATTGAGATCATGGGCAAGGTAGGTATCCCGGAACCTGAAAAGCGCTTCGACGATTATCCCTTCCAGTATTCCGGCGGTATGCGCCAGCGCATCGTGATCGCCATTGCCCTGTCCTGCCAGCCCAAGATCCTGATTTGCGACGAGCCCACCACGGCTTTGGACGTGACCATCCAAGCCCAGATCATCCGCTTGATCAAGGATCTGCAGCGCGACCTGGGCTTCACCACCGTGTATATCACCCATGACCTGGGCGTGGTGGCCAATGTGGCCGAGCGCGTGGCCGTGCTGTACGCGGGCCAGATCGTGGAATTGGGCACCGTGGAAGATATTTTCTACAATCCCAAGCACCCCTACACCTGGGCCCTGCTTTCCTCTCTGCCCCAGCTGACGGAAAAGGGAACCGATCTGTTCTCCATCCCCGGCACGCCGCCGTCCCTGTATAACAAAATCGTGGGCGACGCCTTCGCTCCCCGCAATCAGTACGCCATGGCCATTGATCTGGAGGAGGAGCCGCCCATGTTCAAGGTGAGCGACACCCACTACGCCAAAACCTGGCTGCTGGATCCCCGGGCCCCCAAGACGGAAGCGCCCAAGAACATTCAGAACCTGCATGAAAAAATGGTCAAAATCTACGGCGATTTTGAGGATTAAGGAGGCGGACGTATGGAAAACAAGGAAAATAAAGAAGTTCTGCTTTCCGTGCAGAATCTGGACGTCGTCTTCAAGCAGGGGAAGAACAGCTTCAAGGCCGTCAGCGACGTAAGCTTCGATATTTATAAGGGCGAAACGCTTTCCCTGGTGGGCGAATCCGGAAGCGGCAAAACCACCATCGGCCGCGCCATCGTGCGCATCAATCCCTGCAGCAACGGCGCTATTTACTTTAAGGGTGAAAAAATCTCCGGCAAGCTGTCCCATAAAAAGGACCGGGAGGTTATCCGGAAAATCCAGATGGTGTTCCAGGACCCCGCTGCCTCCCTGAACGAACGCGCCACCATTGAATACATTATTTCCGAAGGCCTGTACAATTTCCATCTGTTCGAGGATGAAAAGGACCGCATGGCCAAGGTGGAGCAGGCCATCAACGAAGTGGGCCTGCTGCCCGAGCATCTGACCCGCTACCCCCATGAATTTTCCGGCGGCCAGCGCCAGCGCGTGGGCCTGGCCCGATCCATCGTGATGGAGCCGGAGCTCATTGTGGCCGACGAGCCCATTTCCGCTTTGGACGTATCCATTCGCGCTCAGGTGCTGAATCTGCTGAAAAAGTTCCAGCAGGAACGGGGCCTTACTTACCTGTTCATCGCCCATGACCTGTCCATCGTCCGCTTCATCAGCGACCGGATCGTGGTCATTTACAAGGGCCGGGTCATGGAAGTGGCGGAAACGGAGGAGCTGTTCAAGTACCCCCTGCACCCCTACACCCGGTCCCTCATGAGCGCCATTCCCATTCCCGATCCCATCCTGGAAAAGAAAAAGAAGCTGTTCGTTTACGAACCCCGCATCTACGGGGAAGGGGAAGAACAGCCCAAGCTGGTGGATATCGGCAACGGCCATCTGGTGTTCGGCGATTCCAAGGAAATTGAACAATACAAAGCCGTGCGCTTTGCGGAATAAAAAACGGAAAACTGCCGCTGCATTTTCGCACGCGGCAGTTTTTTGAAAGGATGAAGGATTTGTTCCGGGAAAAGAAAAACGTGGTGCGGCTGATCCTGTTTTTGCTGGCGGTGATCGTTGCCGTGGGAACCTTCACCGCCGGTGTGATGGGGTATCTGCATCGGGACGGCGGTTATCACGACGTGGATTATTCCGTGAAAACGGCCCCCATGCTGTTTGACAGCGGGATCCACCTGAAATATTATGTGTCTGGCAGCAGCGCCCAGATCCGGGCGGAGCTGAAAGAAGTGCAGGATGTGTATTCCGATACTCTGCTGCGGCTCTATCAGCAATTGGACGCGGAGCAACGGCACGACGGCATAACTGGTCTGGCCGATCTGAACGCCGCCCCCGGGGAATGGGTGCAGGTGGATGCCGTGCTGGAAAGCAGCCTGCGGGACGCGCTGGAACGCACCCGGGCCGGACAGGGCTACAGCGTGTACGCCGGTCCCTTGTACCGGGAATGGCGGACCCTGCGGTATTTGGAGGAACCGGAACGCTTTGACCCCGCCAACAGTCCGGAGGAACGGGCGATCCTGGAGCAGATGGCCGCGTTCCTCGGCGATCCATCCGCCTTTTCTCTGGAAATCGAGGAAGGCCGGGCCCGGCTGACCGTCAGCGAGGCTTACCGGGCCTGGGCAAAAGAAAACGAGATCGACGCTCCGATTCTGGATTTCGGCCTCCTGCGGGATGCTTATCTTCTGGATCGGCTGGCGGAATATATGCGCTACCGGGGGTATACCTCCGGTTATCTGTACACCGATTCCGGTCTGTCCCTTCAAATGGCGCTGGACGGAGATACGTCTTATCAGCTCCTGGGCCTGAAGGATGGGGAAGCGGCTGCCGCGGGGGCCGTGACCCTGCCTTCGCCCTCCGCTTTCTGCCAGTTTACCGCGTTTTCGCTCACGAATGAAAAGTATGGGTATTACACCCTGGAGCAGGGAGGGGCCGTCCTGTACAGGCATCCGATGATCGATATGCAAACGGGCGATGTGCGTCAGGTACTCCTGACCGCGGCACTGGGGGGAAAAATGACGGCGCTGTGCGATCTGGCCTATGATATGATCCTGCTGAACGAATGCGCGGACCAAGCGGAAGTGAACGCGTTTCTGGAGGGTTTGCCCGCCGATATATTTGCCTCGTACACGCTGCAAAACGATGAAAAGCCTACCTTGTACGTCCGGAACGGAAGCGGCGCCGTATTTACAGAGCAGGCCGAATCCGGGTTCCGGACAGTGAACCTGACGGACAGGTGATCAAAATGAAAACGCTGATTGAATTGTACGACGAGCGGCCCATTGAAAACGTGCTGGGCACGGAAATGTTCCATCCGGAGGAAACGGTGTTCATCTGTCCGCCGGAGATCAAGGCGGACAAGCACCTGAAAAAATCCCTGGAAGCGTATTTTAAGCTGCGGGGATGCCCGACGAAGCTAAGCTTCGTGCCCGTGAGCCTGCTGGACGCGGTGAAGGTGGAAAAAAGTCTGCGGGAGATACTGGATACCCGGCAGGACTGCGCCATCGACATTTCGGGCGGCACGGACGCGGCGCTGTTCGCCGCAGGCGCGGTGTCCGGCAATGTGCCGGTGTTCACCTACAGCCGCAAGAAGAATTCGTTTTTTGAAATCAAGAACGCAACTTTTGCCCGGGACTTGAACTGCACCGTGCGCCTGAACGCGGAAGCCTGCTTTCTGATGGCGGGCGGCACCCTGCTGCCGGGCCGGGAGGACAATGAAAAGCTCAGGAATCGCCTCTCCGAAATCGGCGATTTATTCCAGGTATACACCGATTACCGCCGGGTCTGGAACCGGCAGATCAGCTATATCCAGAAGATTTCCTCCTCCGCCGATCCGGGATTGCGGGCCTCCGGTCTGCGCACCGGAAAGGCGGATCACGGCATGGTCACGGCGGATGAGGGCCTGCTTCGGGCCTTG
This sequence comes from Clostridia bacterium, assembly GCA_030537395.1. Taxonomy (GTDB): domain Bacteria; phylum Bacillota; class Clostridia; order Christensenellales; family Aristaeellaceae; genus RUG563. The sequence continues at coordinate 14,090 of JAUNMW010000078.1, forward strand.
GCTGAAAAGGGGTTGATTCTTGATCTGATGATGGACCGGGACACCGTGGCGTTCCGTTTTCCCGATGAAGTGGTGCGCTTCTGGCTGCGGGATATGGGGTCCGTGCTGGAATTGCAGGTGTACCGGGCCTGCCTTTTAGCGGGCTGCTTTGACGACACAGTGCTCAGCGCTGTGGTGAACTGGAACAGCACCGATCCCAAGCGCAGCGCCGTCACCAATGAAATTGACGTGATGGCCGTCCGTGGCGTGCAGCCCGTATTCATCAGCTGCAAAACCTGTGAAATCAAAACGGAGGCGCTGAATGAACTGGCCATCCTGCGGGATCGGTTCGGCGGCAAGGGCTCCCGGGCCGTTATTGTCACCTCCGCCCAGGCCACCAAGGGCCGCGCCGTCATGCGCCGCCGCGCCGCTGAATTGGAAATTGAAGTGATCGAATGGAATGATCTGGCTCTGGATCGGCTGATTGAGCGCCTTTCCGCCTTTGGTATCTCAGAATGAAGGGAGATAATAAGCATGCCGTTCTTTAAGAAAAAAACGCTGCCGCCGCTGCCCTATGATCCTGAAACGCAGGAGCCCGCCGTGCGCAGAAGCATCTGTACCGGTGAAATGACCGTGGGCTTTATCGACAAAGCCACCGGTAAATTTCACGAGCTTATGCTGGTGGACTCCCAGGGCCTGGAGGAATTCTGCCGCCGGGTGGGGAAGGACAGTGTGAAAACCATTTATTGATTATTTGCACCCTTTAAGTTACTGAGTTAGTGCCAACAAAAGGGATACGTTGGGGCTGTCCGCCCCAAACCCCGACCAGGGCGGTGACCGCCCTGGACCC
>JAUNMW010000350.1 GCA_030537395.1 Clostridia bacterium
CGCCGTGCCCGAAAGCGACAGTAGTGTACGTTCGTTTGGTTTCAATCTCTTGCAATCAACAGCGGGAACAACGCATTCTCATCCTACCAAGCATATTCCGCGATTGCGGGTCCAGGGCGGTCACCGCCCTGGTCGGGGTTTGGGGCGGATAGCCCCAACGTAACCCTTTTTCAGCTCTAACTCAGTTACTTAAAGGGCTCTTTAGCAGCTTTAGCAAAATCAACCGCATTTATTCAGTCACGGGATGATTTCGGTAATAGTTGATCAGGCAGCCGTCGGCGATGATTTGGCGTTCGTCGGGGGTGAGTTCGCCCAGAGATACGGGGAAGGGGACCACGGCTCCGTCGGGCTTGACGGCGTAAGCGGTGAAGGAGGGAACACCCTCCAGAACGGCCCTGCGAAGGCCCGGAAGGAACACCCAATCGCCCAGTGCAAATACCGTTTCGTCTTTTACCAGCAGCGGCGCGATGCCCCAGTTGATGCAGTTGCTGCGATAGCGCTTGGTGGCGTATTCTTTCGCCAGATTGGCGGACGCGCCCAGCACCCGCTGGCAGGAAGCGGCCTGCTCCCGGGCGGAGCCGTCGCCGGGCCGCACGGCAAAGATGGTGGAGCCGATGTCCGTATGCTCCGGATCAACCGGAACCACCTTCGCCAGTGCCTCATACACCTTCTTTACTTCCTCGGGCAGCGGCTTTCCTTCGGTACGGTCCCGCTCGATCTGCCGCACGGCTTTGCTGCGGCCCACGTAGCCGGGGTCCTTCCGGGACAGGGTGAATTCGCTGAGCCGCTCGGGATTGGAGCGGTAGGAGGAAGCTTCTCCGGAGGGAATCAGCTCGTCGGTGGTGGTGACGGGGTCAGTGATGTAGCTGCACACCTTCACCAGCAGATCGTCGGTCAATTCGGGCTGTTCAGGCCAATCTTTGATGTTGGGGCCGAATTTCAAGGGATGCTCCGGCTCGGCCTTGCCGAAGCCGAAGTACACCCGCTTTTCGTACACGGACCGATCAAAGGCATAAGGATATTTCCGGTATTTCACGTCCAGATCGGTGGCCGGGGTCAGCTTGCCGTGGTTCACGGCAGTGGCGGCGATGGAGCGGGCGTCCATCAGGGCCACGCCGCTCATCTGGCCTTCGCCGGGCTTGCTGCCTTCCCGGTTGGGGAAATTGCGGGTGGTGTGGCGGATGGAAAGCTCGCCGTTGGCGGGCGTATCCCCCGCGCCGAAGCAGGGCCCGCAGAAGCATTCCCGGATGATGGCCCCTGCCGCGGCGATGTCGGCCAAAGCGCCGTTCTTCATCAATTGCAGGTAGGCGGGCATGCTGCCAGGGTACACGCTCATGGTAAACGTGCCGTTGCCGGTGCTTTGGCCCCGCAGGATGTCCGCGGCGGCGCAGATATTGTCAAAAGTGCCGCCGGAACAGCCGGCGATCAAGCCCTGATCCACCCACACGCCGCCGTCGTGCACCTTGCTGACCAGGTCCATTTGGGCCCCCACGATCTGGCGGTTGGCCTTTTCTTCACATTCGCGCAGAATGTCCTTGGGGTTTTCCAGCAGCTCCCGAATGGTGATCACATTGCTGGGGTGCATGGGCAGGGCGATGGAAGGCTCGATAGATGACAGATCAATGTACACACAGCCATCGTAGTAAGCAACGTCATCAGGGGCCAGGCGCTTGTAATCCTGGGGCCGGCCATGAATGGAAAGGTATTCCTCGGTAGTTTCGTCCGTTTCCCATATGGAGGACCAACAGGTGGTTTCCGTGGTCATCACGTCGATGCCGTTGCGGTATTCCATGGGCAAATTTTTCACGCCGGGGCCCGCGAATTCCATGACTTTATTTTTCACATAGCCGTTTGCGTAGACCGCGCCGCAGATTTGCAGCGCCACGTCCTGGGGCCCCACCCCGGGCCGGGGCTCCCCGTCCAGATAAATCAGCACCACCTTGGGCCGGGCCATATCATAAGTACGGCCCACCAATTGCTTGGCCAGTTCGCCGCCGCCCTCGCCCACGCTCAGCGCGCCGATGGCGCCGTAGCGGGTGTGGCTGTCGGAGCCCAGGATCATTTTTCCGCAGCCCGCCATCATTTCCCGGTTGAAGGAATGAATGACGGCCATGTTGGTGGGCACGTAAATGCCGCCGTACTTATGGGCCGCGCTGAGGGCGAACATGTGGTCGTCCTCATTGATGGTGCCGCCCACAGCGCACAGGCTGTTATGGCAGTTGGTGAGCACATAGGGCATGGGAAATTCCTTCATGCCGCTGGCCCGGGCGGTCTGGATGATGCCCACATAAGTGATATCATGGCTGGTCAGGCTGTCAAACCGCATTTGCAGCTGATCCATATTCCCGCTTTTATTGTGGGCCTGCAGGATGCCGTAGGCAATGGTGCCCTTCTCGGCTTCCGCCTGCGAAACGGCACGCCCCGCTTTTTGCGACGCTTCCTGCGCGTTCCATGCGATTTCCCGTCCATGGATCAGATATACCCCGGTATCATATAATTTTAGCATGAAATCCTCTCCCTTAATCATCAAAAAGCGCCCCGGAACCCGCCAAAGAAGCTTGCAGGCCCCACGGACGCTTCCGTGCATCAGTATAGCAAAGAAGGAAGAAAAAGTCCAGAGAAACACAGAGGAAAAACGGTGTGCTGCCAAACGCAAATTGGGATTTGGTGAATAGAGTTAAGAGTTGAGAGTTAAGA
>JAUNMW010000351.1 GCA_030537395.1 Clostridia bacterium
CGAGAGCTGCTCGCTCTCGAGCTCTTCGGCAGGGGCCTGAGGCCCCTGCACCCGCATCTCGCGAAGTTACATAGTAGGGATAACCCAAGAAGCTCCGCGTGCTGCGCTGTAGACGGAATATAGCAAGCTTTCGGGCACAATGGAAATAAGCGAAAATGCCAGGGGAAAAGCCGCTGCCAAGCTGTTGGATTCTTGCCAACTTGGCTGATCGGCGGCCTTTCCCCTGGCATTTTCGCTTATTTTCACCGGATGCTTTGCATCCGGCCTGGCGGCCAAAGGCCGCCGTGCCCGAAAGCGACAAAGCACCAGCATGTTTGGCAGTTGCCTTAAACGCAACAGCGGGAACAAAGTATTTTCGTCGCATATAGTAATTTCCGCTATTGCGGGTCCAGGGGATCATCCCCTGGCGAGGGGTTTGGGGGCGAGTAGCCCCCAATCGTCCTCCCTCTTGCCAGTTTCAGTTTTCCGTGATAAAACCCTCCGCCCTGGCCGCCTCCACTTCGCCGATCAGTTCCTCCAGCATCTGCTCCGCCCGGTTGGGCCAGAGCTCCCGGGAGAACAGCATCACGCCCAGGCTCCATTGATCATTTACATAGGAATAGGACCATTCATAAGGGGTGTCCGAATGAGAGGTATACACATCCAATCGGTAAATCGTCCCGCTGCTCCAAGTCCCGCCTGGAAACAGGGGCGAATAATTCCCCTCCAGCGCCAATTCAATGTTCAAATTGCCAAAGAAATCCTCCGTTTCTCTGTGCGCGAGCAATTTCAGTGTGGAAGCATTTTCCGAGCCGCCGGCCAGTTTTTCCATTTCCGCTTCCGTTAATTCGACGTTCAAAAGCTCGGCCATCTTGTGGAACTGTTCCCGCCGCTTGTCCATATCCACTTCTTCAAGCTCCGCTTGAAAGAAAAAGTCCATGTCCCGCACACGGTCCGGGTTTTCCCGCATCCATTGAAGCGCCGAATCCAGCCGGGAAATCAGCGCCGGGTCTACGTTTTTGGCCGCAATATCGATACCGCTGGCCTCGGTCATGCCCAGCACAAACAGGTCCAGAATCAGAAACCCCGCCAGTAGCCCCCAAAGGAACAAATGCTTCCGGGGCTTGAGCAGATTTTTGACGCGCCCCTTCACGCCGCCTTCGGCAAAGGCCACAGGACAAAAAGCGTAAGGCTTTTGAGATATGGTCATCAGCGCCCGGCAGTATTCGGGCTTCTTGTCTTTTCCCAGCCATTGGAACACCCGCTCGTCGCAGGTGTATTCCATGTCTGCGCCCCACAGCCGGAAGGCCAGCCATACCAGCGGATTCATCCAATGAAGGATGCGAATGAGGGAAATGACCAGCTTCCACAGGGGATCGTTCCGGGACAGATGGGTTTTCTCGTGGGCAATGACCATTTCTTCTTCCAGCTCTGTCAGCCCCGGCGGCAGATACACCCGCTTTCTGAATACGCCCATGGAAAAGGGTACCGTCACCGTATCGCAGCGGTACACGGGATAATCCCCCGCCTGAACCAGCTCCGCATGCCGCACCCGACGGTTCAGGCGAAGATAACTTGCCACCCCCAGCGCCAGCAGCACGATCACGCCCGCCGCCCATACGATGGCCGCTATCTGCAAATAGGTCGCCATTTGGCCGCCCGTCACCGGCAATCGGAACCGCGTAGTCACATCCCCGCGGATGGTAGCGTTTAGCGCCACGTCTGCCGTTTCCCCGGTGAGCAATTCCTTTTGAAACCAGTCCACCCGGGGCAGCAGCGCGTTATGATACCGCAGAAAGGGCGGCGTCCAGGGGCATACCAGCCGGAACCAGCCCAGGCCCCACAAAATGTAGCACCACTTCCGGGACGCCTTGCGCACCAGCAGCCGGAACCCCATGATGTACAGCAGCAGCAAGCTCCCCCGCAGCGTGCAGTTCAGCATCCAGAGAAAAGCGTCCTCAAGCATGGCCGTTGCGCTCCACGTAATCGTCGATCAGACGGCGGATCTCATCAATATCCTTCTGGGACAGCCGTTTTTCTTTCGCAAAGGCCGCAATGAACCCCGGCAGGGAGCCCCCGAAGGTTCGGCCCAGAAAAGCCTCTCCTTGACTCAACTGCACTCGTTCCCGGGGAATCAGCACGGTGACCTGCTTGTTTTCCATGCGGAATACCCCCCGTTCGCACAGCTTTTTCAGCACCGTGTAGGTGGTGGTCCGCTTCCAGTCCAACTGATCCTGGCATTTTTCCACCAGATCATGGGTGCTCAAAGGCGCGTTTTCCCATACGATTTGGGCCAGTTTGTATTCTCCGTCAAAAATCTGCGGAATCTCCATGAGGTTTCTCCTCCTTTTTGTCTATTCCATTAGACATATATAGTCTATCAGAATAGACAGATTGTGTCAAGTCCTTTGGTGGCCTTTCCTGGTCCATAATCATAAGATGCGTGATGCAAATAGGAAAATAAGATACCATCTACATTCCAGCAGAGGGGTTACGCTGGGGGCTACGCGCCCCCAGACCTGCGCCAGGGCCTGTTGTCCGCAGCCTCAATCGGCGCAACTCCCCACAGGGGAGATTGCTTGTTTCGGCTGATCTCACCGCCGATGAAATTTCCGCCACAGGCGGTCATCGGCGGTTCGTCCCTGGACCCACTTCTCGCGAAGATACATGGTGGGAATGGCCCAAGAAGCTCCGC
>JAUNMW010000352.1 GCA_030537395.1 Clostridia bacterium
CCTGGGCCTTCACAGCAGCCAATTCGTCGGCGGCGGCTTTGGCGGCTTCTTCCGCCTGTGCCTGCACGGCGGCCAGTTCGTCCGCGGCGGCGGCAGCGGCAGCGTCGGCATTGGCCTTCAGGGCGCTCACTTCATCGGCCGCGCTCTTGGCGGCGCTGTCCGCCTGGGTGCGCAGCTGGCTCACCTGACTGGTGGCGTCGTTCAGCTGGGACTGTACGCTGTTCTTTCCGGAAATCGTTACCCCCAGCGCAATGGCCGCAGCGACCACAAGGACGCACAATACGGCGATGAGTTTTTTCATGGGACGGATTCCTCCTTTAATTGTTTTGGCGGCTCCATCATCCGCGGCCGCTTCGCCGTTCCGCCGGTACGGCTGACGTATAGGATTCCGCGTATGAAATTGGAACGGGTTTCTTCCGCCGACTCCATTCGGCGGCTGCGTTACTATTCTTTTGCGCGCAAACCGGATCCTTCTTATCGTCCCTTCCGCGCGGACCTTGCGCATCCGGGATGAACATGGTATAATCAGAAAACGAAATACTGGAAATCTGTATTATTATAAACGCTGAGCCAAAAAACTGCCTTGAAATAAAAGACGCTAAAAAGCACAAAATGGACATATAGACGCCCTGCGCTGTATTTCCATCGTATTGTCCATCAAGATCGATCAACGAAAGAAAGGATGAAAGGCATCATGAAAACCGTCACCCTGTTTTTGCTCCTGACCGCGCTTATTTTTTCCTGCATGCCCACGGCATGGGCGGAGGAAGCAGCCGCGAAAGGGCCCACAGCGCTGGAATTTGTTCGCATGATGGGCAGCGGGATCAACCTGGGCAACACCCTGGAGGCCTGCGACGCCAACAAGGGCCGATTTTCCGAAAACCCCTCCGATTATGAAACCCTGTGGGGCCAGCCCGTAACATCCCCGGAGATGCTGCGGGGAATGAAAAGCGCGGGCTTTGACACCCTGCGCATCCCCGTGGCTTGGATGACTAATGCCACCCGATTGAGCGAAGGCGATTATACCATCGATTCCGCTTACATGGAACGGGTGCGGCAAATTGTGGACGACGCCCTGGAAGCCGGGTTCTATGTGATCCTGAACGATCACTGGGACGGGGGCTGGTACGGGATGTTCGGCAGCGACACGCAGGAAACGCGTGACCTGGCCATGGAAGCGTACAAGGGCATGTGGGCCCAGATCGCGCAGCGCTTCGCCGCCTACGATGATCGGCTGATTTTTGAAGGAGCCAATGAGGAAATCGGCGCGCGGTTTGACGAGGACAGCCGGCTGTATTGCGATGATTCCATGAAGCATATCCTTTCCGATAATGAACGCTACGCCCTGGCCAATCAGGTCAATCAGGCCTTTGTGGACACCGTGCGCGCCGCGGGCGGGGAAAACGATTCCCGCTTCCTGCTCATCCCCGGCTATGGAACGGACATTGCCCGTACCTGCGACAGCCGCTTCAAAATGCCCCGGGACACGGCGCAGGACCGGCTGCTGATTTCCGTGCATTTTTACGATCCCTGGAGCTACTGCGGCGCGGCCAATTACGCCACCGCCACCAAATGGGGCACGAAAAAGGATTTGGACACCATGAACAAGACCCTGTCCCGGATGCAGAAGTTTACCGCGCAGGGCTACGGCGTGGTGATCGGGGAGTACGGGGCGCTGCCGGGGCCAGATGGCCGCATGAAGGATAACGCGAAGCTGTATCACGAAAACTTCCTTTTGAACTGTGATCTGTACGGCTATTGCGGCTGCCTGTGGGATACCAGCGGGTTCTACGTGCGAAAGAACCTGGCTTTCTCCGATGAAGAAATGGAAAAGCTGTATGACGTTTTTCGATTTGATCCCCAGGACGAGCCTTTGGAGGAATATGTGGCCAATGTGGTGAGCGACGCCGGTGAATGGCTACAAATCCGCATCGACGAGGCACCGGACACCTTCCTGGAAAATGCCATCGAAATCACGGATGATACCATCGTGGCCTGGCTCATGTGGTCCAGCGGAGACTGGGCGCAAAGCTATTCCGTGGGCGACACCTACACCCCGGACGCCGTGAGCCCCGGCCTGAAGGTCACCGACGCGGTGATCACCGAGCCGGGCCAATACACCGTGGCGCTGGATTTCACCGGTACGGAAAAGGGCTATTCCAGCAGCGTGGCGTTCAGCGCGCTGGGGATCATGAACGGCGAAACGCTGCACCCGGATTGGGCCGTGCATATTCAGGAGGTGCTGATCAATGGGGAGCCCTACAAACTTTCCGGCCGCCCCTACACCACCAGCGACGATGGAAAATGCACCCGGGTGAACCTGTTCAATGAATGGGTGACCGCCCTGCCCGCCGATGCCCGGGTGCTCTACGGCCCGCCCATCAGCATTTCGCCCACCGTGCTCAACCGGAACGACGACGTGATATCCCATATCGAAACCATTTCCGTTACGTTCCTGTATGAGAAGAAAAAATGATTGAAAAGCGCCCTTTAAGTCATTTGGTTAGTTTTGACTAAGGGGTACGCTGGGGGCTGCGCGCCCCCAGACCTGCGCCAGGGGACTTCGCCCCCTGGACCCACTCCTCGCGAAGATACATGGTGGGAATAGCCCAAGAAGCTCCGCGTGCTGCGCTGGGAACGGAATATAGCAAGCTTTCGGGCACAATGAAAATA
>JAUNMW010000079.1 GCA_030537395.1 Clostridia bacterium
AATATTCGTTGGCATTTTACCCAAAGTGGCTCAAGTCCATTTTAACATTCACAGTTTGGATGAAGTCAAAAAACACAACAGTGGATTTATATGAGTATTTTCGGTTTTTGATGAAAAAATGGAAAATAGTGGCTATTTCAATCGGAACTTGTGGCTTGATTATGTTCATTTATGCTTTTCTAGTAGCCACGCCGATCTATGAGGCAACAGCTCAGATTTATGTAGTCAACTCCAGTGATTCAGTCTTGAATTTGTCGGATTTGCAGATTGGTACATATCTTACATCAGATTACCAATTGGTATTTGACACTTGGGAAGTAAATCAAGAAGTCATTCAGAACCTGAATCTTCCCTATACGGTGAGTGATTTGAAGCAGATGTGCACCATTACCAATCCAAGCAACACAAGGGCCCTGTTTATTACGGTACAATCGCCAAACGCAAAAGAGGCTGCGGATATTGCAAATGAGTATGCTTCCGTAGCCAGCAAGTACATATCCGATACCATGCTGTCGGATAAACCGACGCTGATGTCGTTGGCGTTGGAAGGGCTTGAACCAGTGAAGCCAAAGAAGCTATTGCTTGTAGCTGAGGGGGTTTTTGTGGGGCTGTTCTTATCGATGATTGCCTTGTTTATTATCTATGCATTAGACGACAAAGTGAAAACAAGTCAGGACGTCCAGAAATACACTGGTGTAATGCCGCTGGGAGTTATTCCGGTAACTGAGAAAATAAATAGTGGAAGAGTCAGGAGGTAATTAGCGTTGCTGGAGATGACAATCGGGCGTTTTCCAACTTTGGAATATGAAACGAAAGAAGCCTTCAATACATTGTGCGCGAATCTTTCTTTTGTTGGGAAGGACATCAAAAAGATTTTGATAACGAGTTGCCGCCCCACCGAGGGCAAAAGCTCGGTTTCTATGGAATTGCTCAGATCATTGGCTGGCCTCGGAATGAAGGTTGTACTGGTGGATGCAGACATTCGTGCTTCTGCGCTGCAAGGAAGATATGATATTCAGGTAAATATGCCGGAAGGGAAGACATATTTGGGCCTTTCACGTTACTTGGCGGGTTACTGCGATGTTGATGATATTTTGGGAGCCACAAATATTCGTGGTGCATACATAGTCCTTTCAGGAAGAAATGTTACCAATTCGCTGCCTCTAATATCTTCCAACCGTTTGGATAAACTGATGGATGAGCTTGGAAAGAGATTTGACATTGTTTTGGTTGACACCCCTCCAGTGGGCGCGATTATTGATGCTGCAAAGATTGCGCGATGCTGTGATGGAACTTTATTTGTGGTAAAAAGTGGGCTGATATCCAAAGGCGAGCTGCTCGAAGCCATGCGTCAAATGGAAAGTGCCGGAAGCCAGATTCTGGGAACTGTGCTGAATCAATTCAACGAAAAAAGGTATGGCGGCGGATATTATCATAAGTCTTATTATTCGCAGTACGGCAATACGGGAAGCCGTAAAAAGAAAAGCCACTCATTATCATCTGGAGGAAGGCCCGGAAGGAAAGAGAATATGGGGGGAAAGGGAATTAAATGAGTAGAAGAAACAAGCATGTTGAAGTATATTGATATTCACAATCATATTCTCTTTGGGTTGGACGATGGCCCCAAAAGTATAATGGAATCAATGAAAATGATCGATATGGCCGCAAAGGAGGGCATCAAAATAATTGTTGCAACGCCCCATGTGTGTCCTGGTAAAAAAATATTCGATCATATACAGTATTCATTGGCGCTTGACCAACTGAATTCATATTGTGCAGCAAAAGCTTATGGCCTTCAAATTGTCGGCGGAGCAGAAATAAAGTGGAACGAGAATACAATCCGACTTTTGAGGCAGGGTTTGGTGCCTACAATGAACAACACGAGGTTTGTGCTGGTTGAGTGGAGCGCGAGCAGCAGGTATGAAGATATTTGTAATTCACTTCGAGAGCTTACAAACGCGGGATATAAAGTGATCTGTAGTCACGTTGAACGGTATCGTTCGTTATATAAACGTCGGGCTATAGATAGTATTGTAGAAGCGTATGACGTGCGTATTCAGGTTGATGTTGATGCAATATTGGGCAATGCTCCGTTGAGGACGCGATTGTTTGTAAGGAGACTATTGAAACGACATCTCGTTGATTATGTGGCTACTGATGCGCATAACATACGAAGCAGGCCTGTACAAATGCATGAGGCATACGATGTCTTGTTGAATCAGTGCGGAAGGAACTATGCCAGAAGCCTTACTAGAGACAACGCAAAGGAATTATTCCGGGATGGGGCAGCGCATGAAAATAAGCGGCGATCGTAATGAAATCCGGAATGGACGAAGAAACGTTGGATCTTGCTGAAAGGGCAATTGAGGATTGAATATGCCGGATGCTGCCATTGGAGATTATGGGCGGATAATGTGCACGCGAGAGGAATGGAAGTTAAGATGAATACGATTCTGGTTACTGGTGGAGCAGGTTTTTTGGGAAGCAATTTGTGCAGCGCGCTTGTAAAGAATGCAGATAATTACGTTATCTGTATGGACAATTTCTACACTGGGCGAATCGCAAACATTCAACACTTGATTGGGCTTCGCAATTTTGAACTGATTGAAAGAGATGTGACCATACCATACGATCGCAAAGTCGATCAGATTTATAATGCGGCGTGTCCAGCGAGTCCGCCTGCATATCAGAAGAGACCTACTTATACGACGAAGACAAATTTTTTGGGCATGATGAACATGCTGGATTTAGCCACAAAATATAATGCAAAAATACTGCAGTTTTCGACGAGCGAGGTGTATGGAAATCCATTGGTACATCCACAAACAGAGGATTATTGGGGGAATGTAAATCCGGACGGTATTCGCAGTTGTTATGATGAAGGAAAGCGTTGCGCAGAAACGCTATGTTTTGATTATCATCGAGAATTTGGCACGCGGATTAAGCTGATACGCATATTCAACACATATGGCCCGAACATGGATCCCAAAGACGGCAGAGTGGTGTCAAATTTTATTCTCCAGGCATTGAAGAATGAGGCAATCACAATATATGGCGATGGAAGTCAAACGCGCAGTTTTTGTTATGTGGATGATCTCATTGATGGAATAATTCGAATGATGAATTCAGAGGATTCATTTCTCGGCCCGGTGAATCTTGGAAATCCTGCAGAATTCACGATGCTCGAATTGGCGCAAATGGTAATTGATAAAACGAAATCACAATCGAGCTTCGCGTTTTGTCCATTGCCGGAGGATGACCCCATTCAGCGGCGACCGGACATTTCAAGAGCGATAGAGCATTTGAATTGGATGCCAACCTGTTCTCTTGATCTTGGGCTGGATAGAACGATAGAGTATTATTCTAAATTGATTGAGGATGCAGAATGATGGAACTGGAAGGGTTGGCGATTTCGCCAAATGAAAGCCGCAGATATCTGTTTGTCAAAAGATTGATGGATATTGTGTTGAGCCTTTTTGGCCTGATCGTTCTTTCACCGCTATTTGCGGTTGTTGCATGTTTGATTTATATGGAAGATGCAGGAAAAATCATCTTTTGCCAGGACAGAAACGGAAAAGGGGATCATATTTTTCGCATGTACAAATTCCGAAGCATGCGAGAGGATGCCCCATTGCTTCGTGCGGAAATGGAAAAATTCAATGAGCTGGATGGTCCGGCATTTAAGATAAAGAACGATCCCAGGGTTACCAGAATCGGCCGGTTTATTCGGCGGACAAGCATAGATGAACTGCCTCAGTTGGTGAACATCTTGTTGGGCGATATGTCTTTGGTGGGACCTCGACCTTTGCCGACTTATGAAACGAAACAGTGTACGGCATATCAGAAACAAAGGCTGCTGGTAAAGCCGGGTCTTACCTGTTATTGGCAGATTTCCGGAAGAAGCGATGTTCGTTTTGATGAATGGATTGAGATGGATTTAAAATACATACGTGAAATGAGCATAACGACGGATCTAAAGATACTGCTGCAAACCGTAAAGTCAGTGATAACGGGCAGAGGAGCGTATTGATGTGAAAAAAAGAATCCTGATGGCGGCGTCTTCTGGTGGACATCTGGAAGAATTATTGGCACTTCGCAAGTTGAAAGATTGCTATGAAACCGTTTTGCTTACGGAAAAGACGGAATACGAGGTTCGCTTTTGGCAGGAGAGAGTATATCTCATGCCTCAGGTAAACCGCCGCGAGTTGAAAAGCTTAATTCAATATGTTGGCTGTTTTTTTAAAACATGGAAGATATTATGCAAAGAGAAACCGGATGTAATCATTTCTACGGGTGCGATGATTGCATTTCCAGCCCTATTGCTAGGGAAAATAATGGGCAAGAAGATTATCTTTATTGAGTGCATGTTCAATGTGGATGCGCCAACATTGACAGGTAAGCTGGTATATCCTTTTGCAGATCGTTTTTATGTGCAGTGGGATGAGATGTTGCAAATCTACCCAAAAGCTTTGTTGGAGGGACGTATATTTTGATTTTTGTGATTGTGGGTTCTCAAAAATTTCAGTTCAATCGTTTGATCATAGAGGTTGACCGCTTAAAGCGGGAAGGAATATTGCAGGATCGGGTCGTTGCGCAGATTGGCGCGTGCGATTATGAACCCAAGCACATTGAATGGAAGCGTTTTATGGACAAGGAGGACTTTGACGCCCATATCGCGGCCTGCGATCTGCTGATCACGCATGCGGGAGAGGGTTCGATTATGACGGGATTGCTCAGACAGCGAAAAGTCATAGCTGTTCCGCGATATGAACGATTTGGAGAGCATGTCAGCGATCATCAGTTGGAGATTGCCAGAGCATTGGAAAGACAAGGCTGTATTGTAAATGTAGAGGATATTCATCAGTTGGAGGGTGCAATCAAAGAGATCGAACAGCGCGAACTTGTCCCATATATTTCAGGCAATGACAATATGATTCAGTCCATATGCAGTTTTATTGAGGGACAGCAATGAATAAGCCCATACAAGTATTCTGGTATTGCGAAAAGTGGCAGGCTGGTGGAATACAAACCATTCAGGTCAGACTGTTGGATCATATGCCTTTGGATCAAATCCATTTTGATATCGCAGTGAGTGAAAACGACACCGATATTTTTGATGACCTGCTGCAACGGGAAGGGGTTAAGAAAATGGTAACGCTGAAGCGGCAATATCATGGCCCTGGAAAGCGGACATTGGCCAATTTCTTTTCCATGCGAAGATATATTCGCAGCGGCAGATATGATGTCGTTCATTTCAATGTGTGCCATGGCGTCGAGTTAATCTACTTGTTTTGGGCTTGGCTTTACAGAGTTCCTGTGCGCATTGTCCATTGCCGAAACAATGACATAGGTTCAGGCGGACGGAGCCGCAAGCTGAAAATCATTTGTCACGAAATCTGTAAAAGAGTTTTTGGCGGATGTGCGAACGTTCGGTTGGCAAACTCAGAACTTGCAAAGGAATGGCTATTTGGAGGAACGCATGTAAGCCAGAGCGATGTGCGAATACTGAAAAACGGGATTGATGCAGAAAGCTATCGGTTTGACGAACATGCCCGAAATCAGCTGAGAAAAGAACTCGGCGTCGAAAATGCGTATGTGATCGGACATATCGGGCATTTCAGCTATCAAAAGAACCATGAGTTTTTGATAGAGGTTTTTGCAAAGCTGATGACATACAGACCTGAAGCAAAACTGATGCTGATTGGAGAGGGCGAAGAGGATGCTGTCCGTCGGCAAGTGGAATTGCTCGGACTCAATGACCATGTTTTGTTTCTGGGAGCTAAAAAAGACATACCTCCGTACATGTGGGCGATGGATGCGTTTGTGCTTCCTTCGCGTTTTGAAGGTTTTGGCAATGTACTGATTGAAGCGCAGGCGGCTGGTCTTTGTTGTTTTGCATCCCGGGATGTGATACCGGATATGGTGCGAATTACTGAGAATCTGACGTGGATCTCATTGGATGAAGGACCGGAGTACTGGGCGAAAAAGATTGCGGAAGTTGCCATAGACTATACACATGAAGATCATACAGGGGACGTCATCCGCAACGGTTATGATATATCCTGCATGGCGGGCGAGTTAATCAAAATATACAAAGGGAGCATAGGGTGACAGTATGATTCGGGTTTTGTTCGTTGCCCATTCTGGATCAATGAGCGGTGGAGCCAATCGTTCATTGCTGAGTTTGATCGTTCTGCTTAGAGAAAAATATGGCATATGCCCCAGTGTCTTAATTCCAGAAGCGGACAGTGAGCTGGAAGAGACTTGTAAAGAAATCAATATTGATGTGTATCATGCGCGATACCACAGTTGCTGCACGGTCTATCGTCATGATGCAAAGGATGGAATACGGCTGCTCAAACTCCTGATTGCCCCTGAAATAGATAGGATATTTGCAAGAAGGTTTGCTCGCTCACTGCTTCCAAAATTTGATTTGATTTACACAAATGATCGTATGATAATCATTGGAGCTTACATAGCGAGAATTTTGAAGATCCCTCATATCTGGCATGTGCGCTGTTCTGAAATGAAGCATGGAACCAGGTTCCCGCCGAAATGGTATGCTCGGATGCGAAATCATGCAAATAGGATTGTATTGATCTCCAAGGCGCTGCAGGATCAGTTCTCGCGCCATGTACCTGAGAATCGGATCCGGGTGATTTATAATGGTTTGGAGGTTGATAAATACCTGATTCAGGATCGAACAGGGCACGCTGGATTTCATATTCTGCTGTGTGGACATCTGATCGCTCAAAAAGGGCATATTGATGCCCTCAGAGCAATGAATATTTTGAACAATAGATATGGTATCCCAGCGAGATTATTTATAGCCGGAAGAAGGCCAAGCTATGAAAGCGAGCATTATCTTGGGGAACTGCAGAAGTATATAAAGGAAAACAATTTGGAGTCCTCTGTGACATTTTTAGGGGAAATTCGAGATATGCGGACAATTCGCAAACAAATGGATGCTGAGGTGGTTTGCGGACGATTGGAAGCCTTTGGCAGAGTCACTGTTGAAGCGATGCTGGCTGAATTGCCCGTGGTTGGTGCGATCAGCGGATGCACGCCAGAGATTGTGCAGGATGGAATAACGGGACTTCTGTATCCGGTGGAGCAGGCCGATGTTCTTGCGGAGAAACTGTACTGGCTATATGCGCATCCAGAGGAATGCAGAGAGATGGGACGCAGGGGCAAGGAACGGGCCATGAATGCTTTCACCATTGAGAAGACGGCAAGACAAGTGGAAAGCTTGATTGCTGAAGTAATCGTGGAGAACAAGAATGCTCAGTAGACAAAACGACAATGGAGCGTTATTCCTGATCGCCTATTTATTTGGAATGATTGACTCGATACTGTTCAATTTATCTACGTTTGCAAATATGGAGCACGTAGATATCATTGTCGGAAGCATGCGCATTGCAGCGGTTTTGTTGACGTGCCTGAAGGTGTTGTTGGACAGGCAATATACATTGGCGGAACTTGTTGGTATGGTAGGTGCAGGCGCATTGCTGTTGATTGCATACTTGAGGTCAGGATACAATCATTTGATATATTTGCTGCTTGCATTGTTGGGCATGCGAAATGTATCGTCTGCACGGATTATCAGATTTGATTTCATGGTGCGCGTACTTTTAATGTGTGCAGTGATATTCAGCTCACTGACAGGGATCATAGAAAACTATGTGACATGGCGCACGGGTTCAACAACGCTTCGATATTCACTGGGCTTTAATCATCCCAATACACTTGCAAGCATGTGTTTGGTACTTATGTTTGAAGAGGCGTGGCTGCACCAGAGAAGGTTTTCCATCGGTTATGCAGTGCTTATTTGGAGTACTGCGGCAATTCTGTATAGAATAACGGCAAACCGAACGGCTATTCTGCTGATGGCAGTATTTCCGGTACTTTTGATTGCTTACGGCTATGCCCACCATAGGAACAAGCGCAAAACCAGTCGGGTAATCTATCAGCTTCTGTTTCTGATTATGCTTGCGTTATCATTTTTGATGATGCAATCAGAGCATCCATTGATGAAAGGATTGGATGCATTGCTGAGCAATCGTTTTTCCAATGCGAAGAGGATCTATGACCAATATGGCATTTCTCTGCTAGGGCAACATGTCGTGCTGACTTCTGTAAAGACAGCGCGAATGATGCATACCTCCATCGCTTTGCTGGACATTGCGTATCTGCGAATGTTAATTCAGGCAGGGCCGCTGGTGGTGGCATTGGTAGCTATGCTGTATTTCAGATTGATGAAATTCACCTGTTTGGTGAATGATGGATACACTTTGCTGATTGTTGTACTGTTAATGATATTTGGCTTATGTGAATCAACGTTCAACAATGTATATATGAATTTCACGCTGGTTTTAGCCTGTCAAGTACTGTATGAGACCGATTTGAATGCGGCGGTCAGGGATGAAGATGAAAAAAGATGTTAGAAGAGACACATTGATCTATGGAGCAGCAAAGTATAGTACCGTTGTGATGTCGCTGCTGACCACATCCGTATTGGCGCGACTGGTTACGCCTGAAGAATATGGCGTTGTCACAATCGTCAATGTATTCACGGCGTTCTTTACTGTGCTTGCCGACATGGGATTTGGTACTGCGATCATCCAGAATAAAACCTTGACACAAGATGAAGTAAATGATATCTTTGGCATTTCGGCGTATATTGCATTTGCCTTAGGCGTGTTGTTTGCTCTGTTGGGAGTACCGGTTGCTGTATTCTACGAAAACGATATATATCGTCGCATTTGTCCGATACTCGGGATTTCAGTTTTCTTCAATGCGGTCAACATCGTGCCCAACGCGATATTGATGAAAGAAAAAAGATTTCGAGTTGTCGGCAAACGGCTTTTGTGTGTAGCCGTTGTGTCAGGATTGGCTGCTGTTGTGATGGCATGGCATGGATTCGGATGCTATGCCATAGTTTTTCAGTCAGTGTTGCAGTCCATGTTGATATTTGCTTGGAATATCGTATTTGTACGCCTGAAAGTGCGGATGCGCATAAAGATTCGCAGCATTAAAAAAGTATGGGGGATGAGCATATATCAATTTCTTTACAATTTTATCAATTATTTGGCGCGCAATCTGGACAATCTATTGATTGGAAAGACTTTGGGCGCTGTTCCGTTGGCATATTACGATAAGGGCTATCGATTGATGATGTATCCGGTACAAAATCTGACGTATGTGATCAATCCGATTCTACATCCGGTGCTCTCGGATTATCAGGACAATCGTGCCTACATTTATGAAGCCTATCTTCGGGTGACGCATATTCTTTCGATTATTGGAGTGTTTATAAGCGCTGTTTGCTTTTGGGGCGCAGAAGAACTGATATTCGTTTTTTTCGGGAATCAATGGACGGAGGCAGTCACAGTATTTCGAGTGCTCAGCTTATCGGTTTGGCCTCAAATGATTTGCAGCAGCGCTGGTTCAATCTACCAGAGCACCGGAAATACACGATTGATGTTTCTAAGCGGTTCGATTCACTTTACGCTCACAATTATGATGATCATCATAGGCATAATAATTGGAAACATTCAGTGTGTAGCTATCTGTGTAACAATCAGTCTGTTTCTTCGTTTTTTCATTGATTACTATGTACTCATTCGTAAGAATTTTACTTATTCGTACATGCGGTTCCTTGCATCCTTTCGCCATGAAGCGCTGTGGGCTCTTGGCGTCGGTATGTGTATTGCTGTTTGCGGTTTTGATATATATGCCAATCATATTGTGAGTTTTGGGATAAAGGCAGGAATACTGCTCCTTACAATGCTCATGTGGTTGCGTCTCATCGGAGAACTTGGAATGTTGAAAACTCTGTTGTTTGGGAACAGGAAGCATCGCGATACAGGGTCATAAAAACAGGCTGTGAGATATTTGGCGTGGTCAGTTAGTATACAGTGTTAGAGGAGAGGGAGGAGAAGAATCATGAAGAAGAACGAACTCAAGAAAATCCTGTCGGTGGTCTTGACTTTAGCGCTATTGCTGGGTATCAATGGATTTGATTCTGCAATAACAGCATTGGCAGAGACGGTAGATTCTGCTGAGGAACAAGTAGAATTGATTGAAGAAGTTGTAGAGGCACCCACCGAAGCGCCGACTGAAGCAGATGCTGAGATACCAACCGAAGCGCCGGTTGAGGTACAGACCGAGGCGCCGACCGAGATGCAGACTGAAGTACCAGCCGAAGCACCGACCGAGGCGCCGGCTGAGATGCAGACTGAAGTACCGTCTGAAGAGCCCATCGAAGCACCGACCGAGATGCCGGTTGAAACGGCGACGATTGATCCGAATGCAACGTTGGAGCCGGCAGAGAGCGGTCATGTACATTTTGATGAGGGGTATTTGCAGATACTGCAGGACACGCTTGTCTATATGGATGTAGAGCAGACGCAAATACTGGGCAGCTTTGTGGAAGATTCCATTGTATACGCTCAGTTGGCAGAAGAAGCTGACGATCCGAAGAACGATGTAATTCATATTGTGTTTGATACTTCCGATTGCCGCGAGGCAAATGAAAAGGTGCTGGAAGGATACGTAAGCTTCAAATCAACGAAGTTGCTCACAGAAGCAGAACTTGAGGATCTGGAGCAAACGTTGCTTGCAGAGTCGGCCAATCGAAACTGGAATGGACATATAATCATGTGTGCGGCAGTTATACTCCAGATTGTTGCGCCTACAGAAACGCCTGAAGATGAGGCGCTTCTGCTTAACAGCGATGGCTGGCTGTATGAAGTGGATGAAAACGGTTATGCAATAATCAGGGGATATACGGACGTCGGCGTTGAATCATTGGAGATACCCTATGCATTGGATGGCCATTATGTCACGGGTATCGGTATGAGCGCTTTCAAGGCAAATACGGCGCTTTCCCGCATCACAATTCATGGAAATGTGACGGAGATTGCATCCGATGCATTTGATGGTCTGGGTTTGCGCATTTATGGCTACAATGGTACGGCTGCATTACAATATGCAGACGATTATGGCTTCTCAAGCAAAAATCTGTTTGATGATACTTACATGACCTTGAACAGCAGCGTAATTGACTTTAGCTATGTACAGAACGGTGGATACCGTCTACACTCTGCTACCTCTGCAGATTTTGGCGCGGCTGAGGCACGCCTGCTGAAGCCGGGAAGCTTGGTTTATCTGCCGGAAGTTGATGAGAATGGCTTTCTTGGCATGGTTGGGCGCGTTGTATCGTTGCAGGAAAGCGATGAACGCGTGCTTGTGACGATGGAAAGCGTGGGATTTGACGAGGCACTGACCCGCGTTACAATTCCTGAGGAAAAACTGATCCCGGATTGGAGTACGGCGGAGTGGGCAGAAGGAGTCGTTATTGAGGAAGAGAAGATTAGCGGAAGCGTGGACGCAAGCATTACAGTTCCTCTCACGTATACCAAGGAATTCACAAATAGGCAGAGCATTAAAATACAAGGCGCACTGACTGTAAGCGGCATGGCCGAGATTGATTGGTCTGTGTGGAACGGTATGCAAAAGCTTATGTTCTATATTGAACCAAAATTCAATGCGAGTGTAACTTATACGAACAAATTCTTTGATAACGATGAAGGAAACAAACTGTATCGCAAAAACGGGGATCCGAGAAGCGTATATCTGGGTAGGGTCAACCTTTTTACGGTGAGCGGCGTCTTGAATGCAAAGTGTGGATTCTATTTCAGGATTTCTGGCGAGGGCGAAGTAAAATTAACAATAGATATTGTTGGATATAAGGCGGGCAAAGAATACAATAACCGCACTGGAAAAATGGAGGATATCAGTGGGGTTGTGAAGCCTAAGGTCACATTGTCCGGTAAGGGGTCAGTTTCGGCGGGATTCGTACCTGCGGCAGAATTGCATGTGACAATCTTGGGCAAACTGTGCGCACTTGAAGTATTTGCAGGGGCAGAAGCGGAACTGACATGGTCGACTGAGCACGTTGAGTGTTTTGACCTTGATGTGAATGGAGTTCTGTCTGCAGAGTTTAAATTTGAAGTTGAGATTCTAAAGAAATGGATCAAGGATCTGACACTTGGCGTGTCTGTGAAGATATTTGAATTTAAGCTTGATCTATTTGAATTGCATTTGGAGATAGGAAAGGGTTTTGTTGATCAATGTTCTTATGATCAGTATCTGGTTGCAGATTTCTGCACATTTGTCTCGCAGGACGTTAAAATACAAAGCGTGAAGTATGGGGGGAAACTCAAGGAACCCGAGCTGGACGATATTCCAGGGAATAAACTATTGGGATGGTATACGGATAAGAATTACACGACGAAGTGGGATTTTGAAAAGGATACTCTGACAAAAGACATAACTTTGTATGCAAAATGGGAGCAAGGCTACAAAACGGTAGCATTCATTGCGGCAAATGAAGAGGCAGGTACATCGAACTGGGTGGACGAGTATATTCCAGGATCGAAGATTTCTCAGCCGAATGTGAAGGTGAAGAACTGGATACTCAAGGGTTGGTATTTGGATGCAGCATTCACAGATGAATGGGATTTTGACAAAGATACAGTGCCCTCGAATGACCTTGTGCTCTATGCATCCTGGGAATATCAGGAAGGATATGATCCTTTTGCAAGTTCGGGGGACAAAAACTATACGATCTCAAATGGTAAGCTGTACTACAATGGACATGTTTATCAACATATTGCAGAATACAAACTGTTTTCTGCGGCAAGGGCAGATGCGGAATCAAAAGGAGGATATCTGGTAACCATTCAATCCCAGGAAGAATTGGATGCTGTGCTGGATTATGTTCAGGCCGATTGTGCACAGACGACTCTTTGGCTGGGCGTCAACAGTACTACGGATTGGAAATACTGGCTGACAGGAGAAAAGGTTAATTACTGGAATGGCTCTGATCCGAAAACGTCTTCGAGTCAGTTCAATGGTATTTTCTACCGCTCGAACGGACAGTTTGACACTTATGATAATGCGAAGACGAGCCACTATGTCATAGAGTGGGGAGATTATGTGGTGGATCCGGGGTTCTCTGCTTATCAAAAGCAGAATACGCAGGATTCCGTTCACTATACATCTGATCCGGTTTCGGGAACCACTACAGTAACTGGATACTCCAGCGGCGAGGATATTGCGATCTCCGGCCTGCATGATAGCGAATTGGTTACGGCAATTGGTGATTATGCGTTTAAAGATAATTCAGCGATGAAGAGTCTTACAATTCCCAATACAGTAGAGAGCATTGGCACTCGCGCATTTGAGAATTGTACGGCCTTGGAAGAAATTATAATTCCCATAAGTGTAACTTCGATTGGCGAGTACGCATTCTATGGATGCACCGCACTTAAGAAAGTTATACTGCCAAGCGGTATTGAAATCCTTCCTGCGCATATCTTTGATGGTTGCACATCTTTGAGCGAAATCGTAAATGCAGACAGTTTGTTGGAGATAGGGACCTACGCTTTCAACAACTGTAGCGCGCTGAAAACTGTCAAGCTCCCGGATAATCTGAAAGTAATTGGCAAGTATGCGTTTTACAATTGCACGGGACTGCAGTCGCTAACGCTAAATAGCAATCTTACAACAATTCAGGGTTATGCGTTTTCGGGATGCACGCTTCTGGGCGGTGAAATCACCATCCCCAGCAATTGCACGACTATAAATGAATATGCATTTAGAAATTGTACGCAGCTGAGCAGAGTCTATTTGCGTTGCAAAGCGAATGCTATTGCAGATACAGCCTTTGATGGCGTAGATGCAATGTTCTATGGCAAAGAATCAGACGGTATCGATGCCTGGTGTCTCAAGAACGGAAAGAACTACATACCAATGACAGATGATACGCTGGTAAGATTTGTTTCGTATGTCAATCAGGTGGATAATAGCTCTGCGGGCAGTAAAGATGAAACGCTGCTTGACGATGTCTATTTGACTCCGGGTTCCCGCATCACTGAGCCAGAGGTTTATCGGGAAGGCTATATTCTCGAAGGCTGGTATATCGATCCTGCGTTTACGCAGAGATGGGATTTCATTCGGGACACCGTAAACTATGATGACATAACACTGTATGCAAACTGGATTGAAGTGGATTCTGTATTTGCATATCAGGTGAAAAGCGACGTTGCGGTTGTTACAAAGTATACCGGACAGCAGGAGAAAGTGGTGATTCCGGATACTTTGGGCGGCTACGCTGTCGGTGCAATTGCTGAATATGCTTTCACGAATTTGGATACCGTGGTATCCATTGCTATTCCGTCCAGTGTGGAGACGATTGAAGACAACGCGTTCAACAACTGTGAAGAACTGTATACGGTATACTTCCCGGATGGAAGTGAATTCTTCGAGGTACAGAACGGCGTGCTGTATACGAAGAATATGCTTCGGATAATCTATGCACCTGAGGCACGCAGGCTAACGAAGTTTACGGTACCTGATGGTGTGGAGGCAATCTGTGCCGGTGCGTTCAATGGACAGGAATGGCTCACAAGCATAGAGATTCCGGCAAGCGTAGTGGAAATTGGCGAAAATGCGTTTCCGATCGGCAGTTCTATCAAAGTGTATGGTCCCGTAGGCGAATGTGCTGCAAAAGAATACGCAACAGCGAACGGTTTGAGCTACAATGAATATAAAGTGTGTTCGTCAAGTGAAAAGTGACGCAAAAGGTCACCCAAAAAGTTAGCAGCGT
>JAUNMW010000080.1 GCA_030537395.1 Clostridia bacterium
CCCCACCCATATCCCCCCCCCCGGGGGCCGCGGCCTCCCGCCCGGGGGGGGGGGGCGCGCCCCCCCCCCCCCCCCCCGTTCTCATTGTGCCAATTTCAGTTTTCAGAATAAAAAAGTGCAATGCAAAAGGCCGCCGGAGATCCGGCGGCCCGAATGATTGTTTGGTTGAAATCAGTTCATCCGATCGGCGTACGTTTTCACCGTAGCTTCGGACACGAACTGTTCCATGGCGGCAGTGGTGGCTTCGTTCTGCTTGGTGGTCAGCAGGGAGCTTTCAATGGAAGCCCGAACGGTTTCGATGTCCACGGGGCCTTCTTCCACGTCGCTCACATACTTGATGATATGATAGCCGTAAGTGGATTCAACAGGTTCGCTCACATCGCCCACGTTTTGCAGGGCCATAGCGCCGGTCACGAAGGGCTCCACGAAATAGGCGAAGCCTTCCCGGATGGCATAGCCTTCATCGGGCATGCTGTCGGTGCTGTGTTCAGCGATCAGGGCGTCAAAGTCGGCGCCTTCTGCGGTGGCCAGCGCGTAAATTTCATCCGCCTTGGCTTTGGCATTGGCAAAGCCGGCGTTATGGGCTTCGTCGTAAGCGGCCTGGGCGGCGTCCACCGCGGCCTGCAGAGCATCCTTGTCGGCATCCTCGGCGGCGTTGGTCAGGGCAGCCTGGGCATCATTCAGCGCGGTCTGCGCGTTGGAAATAGCGGTAGAATCTTCCTGGGCAATGGGCACCAGAATGTGCTTCACCATCCGGTAGCCGGCCGGCGCATAATAAACGGGGGAACCGTTCATGCGGCTGTAGCCGTAGCTGTCGGGATTGGTTTCATAATCCGCCTTGGCGCTTTCCACTTTAGCGTCGAAATCAGCCTGCACTTCTTCGGCGGAAACGGCAACGTCCTTCACCAGATAAGCCTGCAGTTTTTCAATCGCCTTGGCGTCGGTGGCGGAGGCGATGAAATCGTCCAGGGTGGAGCGGTTGTCCGCAGTGGCGATCTTATTCTCTTCCGCGTACTTGGCGGCAGCGGCGCGCAGTTCGTCCCCTTCCAGGGTGCTGCCGGGCATATAGGTGCTGGCCACGGAATCCAGGAAGCTGTTGTAATTCTCCTGGCCGTTGGTTTCGATTTCGGTCTTTTCCTCTTCGGTCATTTCATACAGGCCCAGGGCCTTGGCCTTCTGGGTGGATACCAGCTGGTTCACGTAGCTTTCGATCACCTGAGAAGTGACGGTGGCTTCATCCGTGGGATAGGAGCCGGTCACTCCCATGGAGGCGTAGAGCTGATTGTAGTACTGGTTCATTTGCAGCTGATTCTGAACCGCGGCGTAAATGGTTTGCTTATTGACGGTTTCGCCGTTCACGTCCACGATGGTGCGGGCATTATCCTTTTCCGTGTCCACGGAAACCAGAGCGCAGCCGCTCAGCACCATCATCAGCGCCAGCAGCAGAGCCAATAAACTTTTTTTCTGCATGGTAAAAGCATCTCCAATCTGTTTTGTTGAGCCTAACATATCTATTATACAGGAAATACTCAAAATCGGCAAGCATAAATTCATGAAAAACCGATTTTTTTGACTCATTTTTCCGCCCGGCGGATCATTTGCCGTCAATGGCGTATCATCCGATCCTATTTCCGATCCCTTTTTCAATTCAGCGGCGGCTTTTTCTGCAGCTTTTCGTAGCTGCCATCCTCCCGCTCGATATACACATTGTCCAGGGTGGCTTTCATGTTCGCCTTGAATTCATCCAGATACTGGCGGCGCAGCCGGGCCTGCTCCTCCAGCTCGGCGCCCGTCAGGCCCACGGTTTTCTTTTTCCTCGCCAGCTCGTTGATGCGTTCAATATCCTTATAATCCATGGTGTTCTCATTCTTCCTTCCGCAGTTTGATGCCCAGCCACACGGGAACGGCCATATCGATCAGGAAGCACAGGTACAGCACATAATGGCTGATCTGGGTCCGGTCGATCATGAATTCGATGGCCACGCCGATCCCCACCGACAGGGCCAGCGCGATCAGCGATATCACGGCCAGCCTGCGTTTTGAATTCCAGGCGCGCACCGCCACCGTGATCACCCCGGCCCCCAGCAGCATCATATCCATGATCTGCTGCAGCTTCACGAAGGCCTTCACGGTCATATGCTGGTCATAGCGCAGGCTTTCCAGCAGCACCTGCACGCCGCCGTACAGCAGCAGGAACAGCACGAAAGTATCCCCTGCCCGGTGTTTCCTGTTCAGATCCCGCAGCAGAAGGAGCGCCAGCACCAGCGCCGCGAAGGACTCCAGCTGATACGTGGCCAGCCGCCACCCATAGCCGCTTTCCACGGCCAGGAAGCTGCCTTCCAGCAGGCTGCCCGTCAGCGTCCGGCTGACGCCGAAATCTTCAATGTACCCTTCTCCCAGCCGTTCGCAGGCCACAAAAAGCAGCAAGGCCGGAGCCAGCAGATCCAACATCCGGGCGGCGGGCTTTTTCATGGTTTTCGCGCTCAGGATGCCGCCCATGCACGCGCCCAGCAGGGCCCCGATCATGGAATAGCCCCCCGAATTGAAGCGCAGCATGGCCCACGGGGGCAGGGGCCGACCCAGGGATTCATCCATCAGGCCAAAAAACAGCCGGGACACCAGAAAGCCCAATACCAGGGACAAAACGCCGGTCAGCGCGGCAATGCCGCCGTCCCATTTTTCCCTGCGCATCAAAAGAGAGAGCACCACCAGGCCCAGAGCCGCCCCCATGGCGGTATACAGCCCAAAGCCGTAAACCTCCACGCCCAGAAAGAAAATTTTTACCGCGTCTTCCCGCATAGCGATCACTGTTCCCATTCCTCCGGAGGAACCGCCGTGGCGAAATAGATCATATCCGTCACGTCCCGCTCCCGGCCTTTTTTGTTGTTGAGCATATTTCCGTTATACATCAGCACCGCGCTGTTGCCGCCGTCCAGGTTATAGGCTTCCCGGCAGCCCAGCTCCTGCATGAACTGCGCCAATTCCTGATGGGTAACCCCCTGCTCGTCGGAGCCGGATTCATTGTCGGCGATCACCATCACATAGCTCAGATGATCCAATTGCCCGATGGCGGACCGGGGCTGACGGCCTCCCGGATTGAAGCCGTATTCCCGCTTTACGTTCACCGCTTCCCTTTCCTTCACCAGCGCGGGGCCGAACATGAAGGCGTTCACGATGGTATGGCCGGTATCCTTTTCAAAGGTATCGGCCCCTACGGAATTGATGAAGGTATGGAAATCGCCGTTTTCATCAATGATCAGGATATCCTTGGTTTTGTTCAGCTTCGTCTGGCGCACCTCGCCCATGCGCACGATGAAGCAGTGCTTGGCCTTTTCCTGGGCGTAATTATCGCCGTTCATGGCGATAACGGCGTTCTTGGCCGGGGCCAGGCTGGAAATCTTGTTCTGGGTATCGCTTTTCACGGTTTTGCCGAAGTAAGCTGTGCGCAGCTGCGAAGGCGACGCGATTTCCACCCACGCGATACGCCAGACCAGGCCCTTTTCCCCTTCCCGGTTTTCAATCTGCACCCGGATGGATGCGTCCTCATAGCCCTCCTCCGTAAACAGGGTGGGATTGGGCTTCATGCCGGCGGAGGTGTCCACCGGCAGGGAATAAACGCTTTCTTCCTCCGCCGCTTCCGCCCGGGCTGCGGGGATCAGCAGGGAAAACAATCCGCTTTCCTGCGCGTCCAGAATATCGATCATTTCCCATTGAGCGTCCTCCAGCATGTTGGGAGCGGACAGCACAAAGGGCATAGCCAGCACCAGGCAGGCGCACAGCAGGCCCAGCAGAATTTTCACAGGCAGCTTCATTTCTTATCTCCTTTCGCCCGGCTTGCTTCCCGTTTTTGGGGAAACACCCAGGCCTTTTGAATCCGGTAATTCACCATATACATGGCCACGTCGATCACGATTTTCAGCAGGATGTGCAGGATATTGGCGTGCACAAAATGATCCAGGAAGCCGAACACCAGCGTGGTCACGATCAGCGCGCACACCGCCAATACGATATAGCGCCACACCGCGTTCTTATCCTGACCGGCCTTGAACACGAAATCCCGGTTCAGCAGGAAATTGACCGGCGCTGAGAACAGGCGGGCGATAGGCGTGGCCACCAGGGCCTTGAAGCTGAAGGGGATCCCCATCAGCGTCACGTCCGGCTTATCCTTGAACACCCAGAACATCAGAATGGACAGCACCGCGTAATCGATCAGGAAGGACAGGATGCTGGCCGCGCTGTACCGGAAGAAATTGCCCAGCAGCAATTTATAAATCCGCCAGGAATCCCGGATGGGATGGAAGTGGGTGCCCTTGTTTTCCTCATGATAGATGGTTTCAATGGTAATGGGCCGCATGGGAATCTTCGCGGTGCTGCACTGAATGAGCATATTCATTTCGTACTCGAACCGATCCCCGCTGACCGACATCATAAAGTCGATCAGTCCGCGATGGAAGGCCCGCAATCCGGTCTGGGTGTCCGGCAGCCAATGGCCGTACAGCACCCGGAACACGCCGCTGGTCATGCGGTTGCCGAAGCGGGATTTGGGCGGCACGTTGGGATTGTTCCGGGAAAAATCACGGCTGCCCAGCAGCAGTTCTTCCTTTTCGCCCAATTCAGCCGCCAATTTCAGCGTATCCGGCACGGTGTGCTGGCCGTCGGAATCGGCGGTAATGATCCCTTCCAGCTTCGTATGCTCCTGAATATAGGAAAAGCCTGTTTTTAAGGCGGCTCCTTTCCCCCGGTTCACCGGATGATGGGTCACCGCACACCGATCCCAAGCCGCGATTTCATCGAAGATAGGCTGGTATTCCGCGCTGGACCCGTCGTCCACCACCAGGATCAGGCCGAAATCCGCCGCCAGCAGTTCCTTCACATAGGCCGGCAGCTTTTCGTCGGGCGACAGGGAAGGAATGAGCACGCAGCATTGCTGTGGTTTCATAGAATAAAGCACCTCATTTGTTTCATCTATAATAGAATCATGTTTACATGGCCGTATCCAGATAATCCAGCAGCAGCGGACGCAGATCCATATCCGCGTACCGGTTCAGAAAATCCTCAAATTGGGCGCGATTGACGAACGCAAACGCGAATTCATCCGCATACGCCCGCAGGAAATCGTCCGCGCCCCGGGGCAGCATTTCATCCAGCGCCAGCAGCAGCGCCGCGCCGCGGCCATACACCACCGAAGAATAATCCGCCAGGCTTCCGAAATAATCAATGGGGCTGCCCGGGGTCAGGCTGCCAGGCAGATGCTCCTGCAGCGCCGCGTCCACCCGGTAATACTTCAGGTTTTCAAAGCTGCCCGCGCCGTAGCGCTTTTGCACATACCGCAGCATGGCATATTCGCACATGGCTTCATCCTGCCAGGGATCATTCACCTGATCGGACCCCACCAGGGCGTAAAACCATTGGTGGGCCGTCTCATGGGCGATGGTCAGCTCCAGCGTTTCCGCTTTGCTGTCCAGGTAATTGCTTTCCCCAATCATGCAAAGCCCCGGATATTCCATCCCGCCAAAGGGGAAATCCACGCTGCATATGGTCAGCGCCGGGTAAGGGTATGCACCGTACAGGGAAGCATAAATTTCCAGCGCTTTTTGGGCATATTCCAGTGCCCGCCGGGCCCCCGCTTCCGTTTTGGCGAAGGAATGCACTTCTGTGTTTCCCTGCCTGCCCACTGCCTGCTGATAATCCGGGCTGGCGCACAGGGCCACATCCCGGGCCCCTTTGACGTCCCCCTGCCAGGCTCCTTCCCCGTTCCGGGTCAGCACAGCGCTGCAGGCAGGCACATAGCCCTCCGGCAGGTAAGCGCTGATATGAAAATCGGCGCAGTCGCTGAGGAAAGAATCGCCGATCGGCGCGTATTCATCCGTGCGCCAGGCCCCCTCCCGGTACAGGGAAAGCAGCGGGATCACATTGCCCAGCTGAAACGTATTGCCGGCCCGGCCCGTGCGATGGGCGCAGTTGGGAATCTGCGCCAGGCAGCGGAAAACCAGCGTTCCTTCCTCTCCCGGACTCAGCTCCGGAATGGCGATCCTGAGCGCCGTTTCATCTCCATTGGCGTAGGCGCAATCCGCTCTTTCCCCGTTCCAGATCACATCATAGATCGTGATCCCGCCGGATGAAAAACCATCCGGATAGCAGGCGTCGTACAATTCCTCCAGCGCGGCGGGGCTGGTATCCTCCGTTTTGAACGCGTTCAGCCAGGTACGCAGCATCAGGCTGTCCAAGGGGTCCCCTGTATCGTTGCGAAAGCGGATCGTTTCCGAAACGGCCAGGGTGTTTTCCTCCGAGTTCAGCCGCAATGTCACCTGATAATCGTTCAAGCCCTGCGGCGCTTCCCGGCCGGCCTTGCCGGAATCGGGCAGGTTCGCTCCCCGGGGCCAGAGCAGCAGCGCCGCGGCAGCCGCCAGAATGATCAGCGCCGCCCCGGCCTTCCGCAGCACAGCAGGAAGCACAGGTATTATACACCTCTTTCCCGCCATTTTCCAGCCCCCTTTCCCGTATCTTTGCTATTATAACACAGGAAAAGGGCTTTTCCCTGCACGATTTCCGGAAAAATACAAAAAATTTACGCCCCGTTCACGGTTTTCAGCGTCGGCCCCCGAACCTTTCCCGATCCAGCTGCTTCTCCCCTTCGGAAACCCACCCGATCCCTGTTTCGTTTCCTGTTTGGAAATCCTGTTCGTTTTCGATTCGGAAATTCCGCTTGACTTTTCCTCCCGCATCCGGTATACTTTTCCCCGGTATGATCCTGCCCTGGAGGTGTATCGAAGTGGTCATAACGGCCCTGACTCGAAATCAGGTAGGGTGAAAGCCCTCGTGGGTTCGAATCCCACCGCCTCCGCTGATAAACCCGTATGAGACAAAAAACCATGCGGGTTTTTATGTTTTGGTATCATCCATTTGCCAAGAGTAGGTTTTTTTCAATGAAAATCATTATATCCCCCGCCAAGAAGATGCGGGTAAATACGGACACCTTCGCCTGGAACGGGCTGCCGGTGTTCCTGGAGAAGACAGAAATCCTGTCGGGCTGGCTCAGAGGGCTTTCCTACGCCGATCAGAAAAAGCTGTGGGCATGCAACGACAAGATCGCCCAGGAAAATGCAGCCCGGTTTGCCGACATGGACTTGCGATCCAATCTGACCCCGGCGATCCTGGCCTATGACGGCATCCAGTACACCTCCATGGGGCCGTCAGTGTTTGAAAACAGCCAGTTGGATTATGTGCAGCGCCATCTGCGTATTCTCTCCGGGTTCTATGGCGTCCTCAAGCCCCTGGACGGCGTGGCGCCTTACCGGCTGGAAATGCAGGCAAAGGCGACCGTAAACGGACATTCCAATCTTTACGATTTTTGGGGTGATACACTATATCGGGAAATCCTGGACGACAGCCGGATCATCGTGAACCTGGCGTCTCAGGAGTATGCCAAATGTATTGAGAAGTATCTCACGCCGGAGGATCGCTTCATCACCTGCGTTTTCGGGGAAATCGAACAGGGCAAAGTGATGCAAAAGGGCGTCTATGCCAAGATGGCCCGGGGCGATATGGTGCGCTACATCGCTGAGATTCAGGCCGAAGCGCCGGAACAAATCAAAGGCTTCAACATCAGCGGCTACCATTTTGACGCGGAGCGCTCCACTGATACGGAGTATGTATTTATTCGCAGGGAAATTCCCGGTAAGCACCGGGGATACCAAGACACGGAGGATCGCCCATAAAAGTATGCTATTTTGCCGCTACCGGCAACCGTCTGTATAAAAGGGCGAGCGCAGCGCCGTCCGCTTTCGCAATGAGCACGTGACGCTGAAAGAAATCATCGCGGCCAACGAATGAAGAAAAAGGAAGGATAAACGATGACAGAACGCAAGAAATACGGCTGGACGGTCAGGGGCCTCCTGGGCATGATCTTTTCGCCGCTGGGATTTTTCTTCCTGACCATGGGCGTGCTTTTCTGGTATTTCAAGGTTGGGCAGAAGCCCAAAGAGCCTTGGATCTTCCTGTATGTATTTGGCGGCATGGGCGCGGCTTTTTTCCTTGCAGGCCTGGGACTGCTCATTTCCGACCTTTATCGCCGGGCCCTGCTGCGCCGCGCATATGAGGGCGGATATTCTGTAATGGCCAAAATCGCCGACGTCAGCACGCAAAAAAACGTGAATATGAACGGCCAAAGCCCCTACATGGTGGAGTGCCATTATACAGATCCCGCCACAGGCACGGTGCACGTTTATTACAGCAGATACCTGTATATCGATGTGAGCGATCTGCTCCAGTCGGATCAGGTGCCGGTGTACATCGACCGGATGAACGAGAAGATCGGGTTTGTGGACATCGACGCGGTTTTGCCAAAAATTCAGGTACACAGGTGAAGGTATGCACATCAAGCTATGGCCGGATCGGGAGATCCGGGTGGAGAAGAAGCGCGTCGGCCGCGTGACCGTGCTGATCCTCCGGCCGAAAGATGCGGCGGAGGGCAAGCCCGGCGTGCTCTGGATTCACGGCGGCGGGTACATCACGGGCATGAAAGAAATGGTGTATATGAGCCGGGCCATGGATTTGGTGAAGCAATACGGCGTCACCGTGGTCTCCCCCGGGTATCGGCTGGCCTGGCTGCATCCCTGGCCCGCGGCGGCGGAGGATTGCTTCGCCGTGCTGCAATTCATGGATGAAAACCGGAAAACGCTTAGCATCGGCTCCCTCATGGCGGGCGGCGAAAGCGCGGGCGGCGGCCTGGCTGCAGCGGTGTGCATGATGGCCAGGGACCGGGGCATCCGGGTGGCGTTCCAAATGCCGCTGTACCCCATGCTCAGCAACATCGATACCGAAAGCTCCCGGGACAACCACGGCAAAGTATGGAATACCCGGCGCAATCACTTCGGCTGGCGGCTGTATCTGCGCGGGCAGGCCAAGAAGAAAGTATCGCCCTATGCCGCGCCCATTCATCAAACCGATTATCGCGATCTTCCGTCCTGCTACACCTTTGTGGGCGACGGGGAACCCTTTTTTTCTGAAACGCTGCAATACGTGAAAAGCCTCCGGGCAGCGGGCGTTCCCGCGGAAGCGGACGTGTATCCAACCGACATGCACGCTTTCGACATGCTCCGTCCCCGGGACGCAGTGAGCCGGAAAGCGATTCAGAATTTCCTTTTGCATTTTGAAAAAGCTTTGCAAAGGCAAAAAGGGGAATCATGAAGCAGGAAGATTTTTCGATAAAATGTGCGGGAAAGCATATCGGGCCGGCACGCATACGGGATTACGATACAGCATTCGGCCTTTATCGGCTGAATGCTATGCCATTCGGGATTTGGAGAGAAAGCCATGGTAATCAGAAAAGCGACAGGTGAAGAAATGCTGTCATTGTGGGGATATGAAAGCGTTGAGAATGCTTCTTATACAGCGAAGTTCTTTTATCAGAACATATCCTCAGGCAATGCCGTTTTCTGGGCCCTGGATCATAACGGTGAACTCATAGGCGAACTGTATGTTTTTCTGGACTTGGAGGATAAAGATTTTGCTGACGGAATAAACAGGGCTTATCTTTGCGCTTTTCGTGTCCAAGCAGCGTATCGTGGACAAGGATTGGGCAGCAGCCTAATGGAGAAAGCCATTGCAGAACTAAAAGAACATGGATTCAGATCAGCCGCAATCGGCGTAGCAATGGATGAACCGCAGAATACAAGACTTTATCGCCGTATGGGTTTTACTGAGAAAATAAAAGACTGTTATTTTGATCCGTGCGGTTTTGATGAAAATGGACAGGCTATTTATGAAGAAGCAGGATGGTGACTTCTTTCCAAAGAACTTTAACCATACAATTCACGATTAAACGAGGTACGAAAGCGATGAGATTTCAGGAATATGGGCTGAAAAATCAAGAAACGCTTCTGCTGCTTCACGGCGGCGGATTGTCATGGTGGAACTATCGGGAAGCGGCAGAGCTTCTTCAGGGAGAGTACCATATCATCCTTCCGATCCTGGACGGGCATGCCGGAAGTGACCGCCCTTTTACAACAATCGAAGAAAACGCCTCCCAAATCATTTCGTTTATCGATGATCATCTGCGTGGTTCCGTTTTATTGATCGGGGGCCTTTCCTTGGGCGGCCAGATTCTGCTTGAAATGCTGTCACAGCGCAAAGATATCTGCTCCTATGCGGTCGTTGAAAGTGCCGCCGTCCTTCCGTCAAAGCTGACCCATGCGTTGATTGCCCCGATGTTCGGCAGCAGCTATGGGCTGATCCAAAAAAGAAGCTTTGCCAGGCTGCAGTTTCAATCTCTGCATATGAAGCCGGAACTATTTGAAGATTATTACCACGATACTTGCCGGATAAAAAAACGGGATATGATTGCTTTTCTAAAAGCAAATACGTCCTATGCCCTGAAGGACGCTTTCAAAGAATCATCCGCGGAAATACACGTGTACGTTGGAGATAAGGAAACAAGAGAAATCCTGCATTCGGCAGAAGCCATCTGCCGGATGCGTCCTTCCTGCAGATTGCACCGTATGCACGGCCTTAGGCATGGAGAATTTTCAATGAACCACGCACCCCAATACGCAGATGCCATTCGGCAAATCATAAAAGACGGTTCCATTCAAATGTGACGGGATGCGGTCAAATCGGGATTCGGGGAGGCAAAGAGCTTTATATGCCTGCCGCCTCCGGGGTGCCCGGAGCATCGGCGGAATTTCCGCCGAATAGATAAATTGGAAAGGAACAGGCAAATGAAAACATATCGTTTTTACGGCTGGGAAAGCGCCCATGTACGGGACAGCCTGGGGCTGACCCCCTGCGATTACTATGATCTGCTATCCGAAATCTGGTGCGCCGAAACCTGCGCGCCCCGGATGCGGAAGGATTGGACGCCGGCGAACAAAACCCTGGGCCAGTGCTCCATCACGGCTTTCCTGATCCAGGATATATTCGGCGGGAAGGTGTACGGCGTGCCGCTGGGCGATGGGAATTTCCATTGCTATAACAATGTGGAGGGCTGCGTGTTTGATCTCACCAGCGAACAATTCGGCGATATCAAACTGGACTACGTCCATTGTCCCGAACAGGACCGGGCCGCGCATTTTGCCAAATCAGAAAAAAAGGAACGGTACGAGCTGCTGAAAGAAAGGCTGCTTGCAAAACGGGCGGAGAAGGCAAAAAACGTGAGCAAGTATTTGAACCGGGCCAAGGAGCTGCGAGCCATCATAACGCCCCATTACAATTGCGGCCAGAGCGTGGTGCTGCCCTTTGCCAAGGACGCAGGGCTGACCGAGGAGCAGGCCATGGGCATTTGCGCCAATTTTGGCGGCGGGCTGAAAAGGGCTTCCGCCTGCGGGGCCATCACCGGCGGCCTGGTGGTGCTGGGCCTGTTTGGCATCGACAATCCGGCGGCGTACTATCAGGCGCTCCGGGAAAACCACGAGGGCATGCTGGACTGCGCCGATCTTCTGCGGCGGAACAAAGAACTGGGCGGCGAAAAAAAGCCCCATTGCGACGCGCTGGTGTATGAATGCGTTGATCTGGTGGAAAAAATTCTGCGGGAGCAGGGGAAGCTTTGATGGAATGCAGGCGCGGAACGATCCGGCATACGGGGTTCGCCGGCGCCATGATTCCCGGCAGGCAAAAGCATTCAGCACCCTAAAATTGCAAGGAGGAAGCATCATGCTGGCAATCGGAACAAAAGCCCCGGATTTTACCCTGGCCGATCAGAACGGTACATGGCACACGCTTTCCGAATACAGGGGCCAAAAGGTCGTACTCTATTTTTATCCCAAGGATATGACCAGCGGCTGCACCAGTCAGGCCTGCTCCTTCCGCGATCTCTACCCCCAGTTCCGGGAAAAAGGCGCGGTGGTGCTGGGCGTGAGCAAGGACAGCGCGGCGTCCCATAAGCGCTTTGAGCAGGCTCACGGCCTGCCCTTCACCCTGCTGTCCGATCCGGAGCTGCAGGTGATTTCCGCCTATGACGTACAAAAGCGCGGTCAGGACGGCCAGCCCCTGAAAAGCCTGATCCGCTCCACCTATCTGATCGACGAAAACGGCGTGATCGTGAAAGCCTTCGGCGCG
The DNA here is from genome assembly GCA_030537395.1 of Clostridia bacterium. Classification (GTDB taxonomy): domain Bacteria; phylum Bacillota; class Clostridia; order Christensenellales; family Aristaeellaceae; genus RUG563. Next base: position 12,055 of record JAUNMW010000080.1, read on the forward strand.
GTAAAGGCGAAGGAAAACCCGGCGCAAATGCTGGAAGCCCTTTGATCAGCAGAAAAAGCCGCTTCCAAATGCCGGAATATCCCGTATCAACAAAGAGGAAAACGCCCCATTCCGCTATCCAGGGAATGCTTCCGCTATTTTTTATGACACCCTCGGGAACAAAAGGGGCAGGTTGTCCGTCATATCATGGAACACACAACAGGAGGAAACGAACGTGAAAAAATGGAACTGGCTGACGATTTTAACGGTATGGATTCTGGCCCTTGGCACTATCGGGATCGGACGGGCGGAAATCCTTCCCGCGCATGGCGAAGGTCAAATCGGCCTGCAGGCCGTGATCCTGTGCGAAACGCTGACTGTGCGAAAGGAACCCAGCGTTTCTTCCCAAGCGGTGAAAACCCTGCATTACGGAGATTTGCTCATTGTGCAGCCGCAAACGGGCGGATGGGCCCAATGCTTCCTTTCGGACGATGTGGACGGGGGCCCCGTCGGCTGGGTAAACGAGGATTATCTCGCCATCGATCCCGCCTGGTACCGGACGGAGAAACAAACGCCGGTATATGCCTGGAACGATACGATGGCGCCCAAAGTGGCGCTGCTGGATGAAAACACCACCCTGCCCATTTTAAAAAATGAGGGGGGCTGGCTGATCGTCAGCCTGCGGGGCGCAGTCGGCTGGATCGCCGCCCCTGCCGGAGCCTCTGGAATCGGCAGGCGGGATGGGGAGCGCTTTGAAACCACCATCATGCTGGAAGGTATGGAGGAAACCGTTTCCTATGAGCATGCCGTGAACGCCGCCATGGGGATCGAATTCGATTATGATTATGATATGCTCCGACGCCGCAGCGAAGCGAACCGGGAATACTTTGTTTCGCCCTATGACGATCCCGAAGCGCCCCTGGACTATCTGGAAGTGAAATACTTCGCTGAGGATGCCGGCACCATCGCCGCTTCGATCTGCGCAGATTTATCCCAGGATTTCGATATCACCATCGAGCCGTGGACGCTGGATCGGGCGGGGAGCTGCGTAAGAATCGATGCTTCCGTCATCAAGGGCACCGACCTCATGCCTGATATGCTGCAAACGGTGTATATCATTCCGGCAGCCCAAGGCTGCATCGTTGCCGCTTCACACTGCGCCATCGAAAGCGCCGAGGGCTTTGGTCATCGGATCGATTACATGATGAATACCTTCTCGCTCCTCAACGGCCAAGCGGAATAACCGGCAGGAAAAAAACGCTCCCTGCATGGATTGAAGTGACCCCAAAAAGTCAGACAAAAATGAATCAAGCGACGAGAAGGGCTTGTTTTCTGTGAATGGCAGGAGGCAAACCATTCTGCGAAAAGGGAGAGCTCCCATGAAGATTCCCATTCTTTCCGACACCCATGATCTTCTGCGTCCGGAGGCGCTTGCTCTGCTTCCGGGGAGCCAATGCATCCTTCACGGCGGGGACATCAGCAGCCCCGGGATATTGAACCGGCTCGCGCAGTTTGCGCCGGTGAAAGCGGTGCGGGGCAACAACGACAAGGAATGGGCGGAGGGACTTCCTCCTTTCCTGGATTTTGAATTGGGCGGCCTGCGGGTATTCATGACCCACAAAAAGAAGGATCTGCCCAAGGATCTATCGCTCTACGATCTGATGGTTTTCGGTCATTCCCACCAGTACAGCGAAATATGGGCAGATCATCCGGGCGGCAGGCGCACGCTGATGCTGAACCCCGGCAGCTGCGGCCCCCGGCGGTTTCATCAGCCTATCACGTTGGCGATGCTCACCATCGAGGAAAGCGGCTGGCAGGTAAAGCGCATCGAAATCCCCCACGCGCCCAAGGAGGCCGCGCCGAAAATCGATCCGGGGAACATCAAAAAGCAAATCGAAATCGTGATGAAGGAAACGCAGAAGGGGAACGGGGTTTCCTTCATTGCGGAAAAATACGGTCTGGACAAAGCGCTGGTGGAACAAATCGCCCGGCTGTACGTGACCCATCCCGGGGTAACGGCGGACGGGATCATGACCAAGATGGGGCTGTGATATGAGAATTTATATTGACGCGGACGCCTGCCCTGTAACGCGGATTGCGGAAAGCATTGCAAAACAGTACGCCATCCCCGTAACGCTGCTGTGCGATACCAGCCATGTGCTGACCTCCGATTACAGCGAAGTGCGGGTGATCGGGGCTGGGGCCGACGCGGTGGACATCGCCCTGATCAACCTGTGCCGCCGGGGCGATATCGTGATCACCCAGGATTACGGCGTAGCCGCGCTGGCCCTGGGCAAGGGGGCCCGGGCCATTCACCAGAGCGGCAAATGGTTCACGGACGACAACATCGACGGCCTGCTCATGGACCGCCATCTGGCGAAAAAGGCCCGGCGCAGCGGCAAGCATCACGTAAAAGGCCCCGCCAAACGCACAGAGGAGGACGACCGGCGCTTTGCCGAAAGCTTTGAACGGATGATTCAGGAGGTGCTGAATGATTAAGCCCATTGTGCACGATCCATTCTTTTTATACTATTACCCAATTAGAAGTGGACACAAGATAAAGAATGTGATATAATA
>JAUNMW010000353.1 GCA_030537395.1 Clostridia bacterium
ATCGTTCAGTGAAGAAATCAGCGCTTCCTTCTGGGCTTGGGAGCATACTCCGGCAAACAGCGGCATGAAGGAACAGATGGACGCAAAACGATGGAGCTTTTGCGTTTTTAATTCAAAATCAAAATACATTTGGGCTGATTCATCCCAAAGGCGCTCATTGATCAATTGAGAGAGCGTTTGCGCGTAATCGGCCCATGTTTCAGCGTCGTCATGTTTTCCCAGAACGTTGGCAAGATAGTGCATCGCTTCCGCTTCCCTTTTCATGAAGCAGGAAAAATCAATGCACTCCATTTCTTCCACATCATCGAAGCGGGAGCAATTGTCCATGCCCGATTCGTCGCACCGGTTATGGGCCTGATCCCGATTGATATGCCAGAAAAACAGACCGGATTCGGTCCTGCGATGATCCATATCCCATTGCAGATATTTTGCAAGGCCCTCGTAGCACTGGGAGGCAAAATCCAGATTGCCGGTTCTTTTCACGATTTTTTCCACGCTCCAGGCGATCAGGGGCGGCTGGGTGATTTTGCTGTGCTCATTGGGGGAAGTCAAGTGGGGAATCATGCCGTCCGGGAGCTGGGCGTCAAAAAGGGATAAGATCGTATCCATGGCAAGGCGCTCGCTGATGATATAGTTGCCAAGGCTGTGCAGACAGGAATCCCACAGCCAGAGCTTTTTATGGGGATACCTTTCGGGTGTGGTCCATAAATGCCGAAAAACCCCTTCCGGCGTGTAAACCTGGGATTTCATGATGGATATGGCGTGGAGATAGGCTTTCTCCACGTTTTTTTCCATATTTGCCTGATGAAACCTGTCAAAAAAGGCTGTTCGCTTCTCAATGGTTTCCTCAATTTCCCTGGGGCTGCATTTGTCTGCCTCCTCCAGCGACAGGCTGAACCAGCAATCCCCCTCTGCTTCAGCGATGTTCAGGGATACGCTTTCATCCTGCTTTCCCGAATCAAATACCAGCCTTAAACGCCCCGCAGGACAGATGCCCACCACCGTAGCGTTGGATCGGAACGCAAAGCAGATTCTTTTCCATGCGTTCTGAATACATACTTTTCCGGACAGCACATCCGAAGCCACGGTTTCCCAAATCAGGTCTGAAACACTGGTGGTATCCACATAAAGCTCGAAGGGATGGGAAGCAAGAAAACGCACCCCCGGATGGTCGCCAAGCAGCACGCCCACAAGCTGCGATTGGAAATCCGTTTTTCCTTCCAACCCGGAAAAAGCGAATATCGCGCCTTGTCCCCATACATCCATGCCCGACATTGTCCGCGCTCCTTTCATTCATGCCTTTATGTGCTATTACAGGTCAATGAGTCGTATCCGCAGGCAGCGCATCCTCCCCGGAACGGCACCTGCGGCGGTAATCATTCAGGGAAACGCCGTAATACTCCTTGAATTTGGCGGAAAAGTACTGCAGCCTGCTATACCCGACGGCTTCGCAGATTTGTTCATTGGTCAGCTTGTTTTCCCGGATCAGACGAACGGCGTGCTCCATGCGCACCTCCTGCAGATAGTCCACAAGCTTCTTGCCCGTTTCCTGATGGAACACGCGGCTTAAGTGTCCGGTGCTGATGCTCAGCGCATCGGCAATGGATTGAATGGACAGCTCGGCAGGATTGGCGTTGCGGATATGCAGAATAGCGTACTGCACCACGCTGCGGTTGCTTTCGCTGCTTTCCCGGGACAGGTAGGCGATTAACGTCATGCTGTCCTCCTTCAAGCGGGTGGCAAAGGCGTTGATTTCCTCGATGTGATAATATACGTTCATCAAATCATCGCCAAACACGGCTTCCGGCGTACTTTTCATATCATATACCATTTTGCACAGGAACATGGCGGCGGTGAGCATGACGCTGCGCATCATATTCAGGTAAGGCGGGTTTTCCTTAAGCCTCGCCACGATTTCGTCTATTTCCTCGTTGGCTTCGTCGGCAGCCTGACGCTGGATCAGGGATGTGAGCGCATAAAGGCGGGATGCCAGCTGGGACATGGCTTCGTCGCCCTTGATGGGGGTTTCCCGAGGCTCAAACACGCATACCCGGCTTGTGTCGCCAAAATACCGGCCGGACAGCGCACGGCGGGCGCAACGGAAGGAAACCTGGATGCGGCTTTCCGTATCCACAGGGATACCCACCCCGAAGGTAAGGGGCACGTTCTTTTCATCCAGCTTTTCCCCGGCCTGGCGGAGAATACGGGGCACAGCGTCCTGATCCCCATCATAATTGATCAAAAGCACCCTTTCCTTTTCCCGGCTGTTGAAAGCCGACACCCCAAAATTCTTCGGGAAGCAGGAAAGGATGGTTTCTTCCGTTTCCGTATCGGGAAGGGCGGATAAAAGCACCGCCTGGAAACAGGAATGAGGAAAATCGATACCCAGCTGGGGCATGGGACCTGTGTAATGCGCTTCACCGCTGATCAGGCAATTGAGCCAGGCAGAACGAAGCACCGGACGGCTCTGCCGCAGAAACTGAGCCTGCTCCAGCTTGATTTTGCTCATATCTTGCAGCGCTGTTTCGATCCGGGAAAAATGTTCGCTGGGGGAGGAAATAAGGCTGCCGCCTTCCTTTGCGATTTCCGGGATGTCATAATGGTGGATTAAGCGCCGCATGGGCCGGGAATAATGGGTCATCAGC
>JAUNMW010000354.1:0-623 GCA_030537395.1 Clostridia bacterium
TGAAACCCCGGCGTAACCCCTTAGTTGATACTAACTACGTAACTTAAAGGGCTCAATAGAATTTCAGCTATAAGGAATCTTGTTTTCTTCATCTTGCGGGCAGGGCATGGTCTGTGGTACAATAACGGTCTGGTGAATACTTTCGGAAGGATGTTTTTGCGTGCTCAAGTATGACGCTGTGATTTTTGATCTGGACGGAACGCTGACCGATTCCCGGCCCGGTATTTTTGCCTGTACGGAATACGCGCTGAAAAAGATGGGCATCCCCGTGCCCACTGAAACCACCCTGCGGCGATTCCTGGGTCCGCCCCTGGCGGAAAGCTATATGAAATACTGCGGCATGACGGAGGAGCAGGCTTCCTATGCCACCGATTTGTATCGGGAGCGGTATATTCCCATTGGCTGGAAGGAAAACAGCGTGTATCCCCGTATCCGGGCGCTGCTGAAGGCGCTGAAGGATCGGGGAGCCTATTTGGCGGTGGCTACTGGGAAGCCAGAGCATACCTCTATCGATATTCTGCGCTATTTTGATTTGCTGCAATATTTCGACGCGGTAGCGGGCCCTACCCCGGAGGATCTGCACGCGGATAAGGGGAGACTGATCCGCCGGGTGCTGCCTGAAG
>JAUNMW010000354.1:633-2637 GCA_030537395.1 Clostridia bacterium
TCATGATTGGCGATACGGCGGGAGATGTGAAGGGGGCCCAGGACGTGGGTATCGCTTCTATTGCCGCGCTGTACGGCTATGGGGAAAACAGCGAAGTGCTGGCCCAGAACCCCACGCATGCAGCGGAAACCACGCAGGATTTGTGCGATCTTTTGTGCCCCGATATGCCAGAGGGGAAAGGGTATTTTGTGACCCTCGAGGGGGGCGACGGCTGCGGAAAATCCACCCAAAGCAAGGCGCTGGCAGAGCGATTGACGCAGTTTGGCTATACCGTGCGCCGCACCCGGGAGCCCGGGGGCTGCCCCATCGCGGAGGAAATTCGCAAGATCGTGTTGGCGAAAGAGGATGGCGGCATGTGCGCCGAAACGGAAGCGCTGCTGTTTGCCGCCGCCCGGGCCCAGCATTTGAAGGATGTGATCCTGCCTGCCGTTCAAAACGGCGAAATCGTGCTGTGCGATCGGTTTGTGGATTCTTCTCTTGTATATCAGGGCATGGCCCGGGGACTGGGTCTGGATTGGGTGAAGGAAATCAACCGGGCAGCGTTCCGGGATGGCGCGCCGGACGTGACGCTGTATTTGCGCATGGATCATGAAGCTGCCATGGCCCGGCGGCTGGCCGTGTCCCAGCCGGACCGGATCGAGCAGGCGGGGGACTCCTTCCATGCCCGAACGGAAGCAGGCTTTGAAACGCTGTATCAGCAGGAGCCGGACCGGTTCCTGGCCGTGAACGCCGCCCAAGCGCCGGAGGCCGTGACGGAGGAAGCCTTCGGCAAGCTGTTTGAGCGGATGGTCAAAGGGGGCGTGCTGTAATGAGGGTGGTTGTTGGCATGTCCGGCGGCGTGGACAGCGCCGTTTCCGCGCTGCTGCTCAAGCGCCAGGGCTATGATGTGATCGGCGTTTTCATGAAAAATTGGAATGAAGATAACGAAGACGGCGTTTGCACCGCTGAAAGCGATTGGCGAGACGTACGGGACGTTTGCGATAAAATCGATATTCCCTATTATTCCGTGGATTTCGCTCAGGAATACTGGGAACGGGTGTTTACCCTGTTTTTGAATGAATACAAGGCGGGCCGAACCCCCAACCCAGATGTGCTGTGCAATCGGGAAATCAAGTTCAAGGCTTTTCTGGATTTCGCCATGAAGGCCGGGGCAGAGAAAATGGCAACCGGTCATTTCGTGCGAACCGACGAAGCGGGCCGTCTGCTTCGCGGTGTGGATCCTAACAAGGATCAGAGCTATTTTCTGTACATGATCCACGCTGAGCAATTGAAAAAAGCGATGTTTCCGGTGGGGGGGCTGACCAAGCCGGAGGTGCGCAGAATTGCCGAAGAAGCAGGCCTTCCAGTCAGCAAAAAGAAGGATTCTACCGGCGTATGCTTCATTGGGGAAAGGAATTTCAAGAAATTCCTGAATCAGTATTTGCCTGCCCAGCCCGGCGACATGGTGACTCCGGAAGGAGAAACGGTGGGCCGTCACGATGGGCTCATGTATTACACCTTGGGTCAGCGCCGGGGCCTGGGCATTGGCGGAAGGGGAGACGGACGCAGCTTTTTCGTGGTGGATAAGGATTTGAAAAACAATCGGCTCATCGTGGCTCAGGGAGAGGATCATCCGCTTTTGTACAGTAAAGCCTGTACGGCGGATCAGGCAACTTTTATCGGGGAGCCTTTGCCGGAAAATACCCCTTGCCGCGTAACCGCCAAATTCCGTTACCGCCAGCCCGATCAACCCGTGACCGTGACCCGGATCGGCGATACCTTGCATTTCGTGTTCGACGCACCGGAACGCGCCGTCACTCCGGGCCAGAGCGCCGTGATCTATGATGGAGAAGTCTGCCTGGGCGGCGGGATCATCGCGGCTGTGGAACGGTAAAAGGATTTCATATTGTTAACAGTTATGTTGTAAAGGATAAAATGCAAGTTAAAAGTCAAACAAAGGGAACGCTGGGGGCTACGCGCCCCCAGACCTGCGCCAGGGCGGTGACCGCCCTGGACCCTCAATAG
>JAUNMW010000355.1 GCA_030537395.1 Clostridia bacterium
GCATCCGGTGAAAATAGACGAAATCGGGCGGGGGAAAGGCCGCCTAATGTTGCTTGCTTGATTCCAGGCAGCTAAAAGCTGCCTGGAGGAAACCTCGTTTGGGAAGGCGGCTTTTCCCCCGCCCGATTTCGTCTATTTTCATTGTGCCCGAAAGCTTGCTATATTCCGATCCCAGCGCAGCACGCGAAGCTTCTTGGGTTATCCCCACCAAGTAACTTCGCGAGGAGTGGGTCCAGGGCCTCAGGCCCTGGCGCAGAGTCTGAGGGCGCGTAGCCCTCAGCGTAACCCTTCTGCTGGAATGCAGATGGTATCTTATTTTCCTATTTGCATCACGCATCTTAATATGCGTTTGGCGCTGACCACCCGGGGCAGACCGTTTAAATCGTTCAGGATTTGAATGTCTTCAAACTGATCCTTCAGCAGTCCGGCAACCGTGTCCGCCTGCCCATCCCCGATTTCCAGGCACAGCCTTCCGCCGACTGTCAAATGCTTCGGCGCTTCTTTGGCAATGCGGCGGTAAAAATCCAGGCCGTCTTTTCCGCCAAACAGGGCTAAGGCGGGTTCCCGCTTCACTTCCTCCTGCAGCGCATCCCGCAGGCAATCTGGAATGTAGGGCGGATTGCTGACGATCACATGAAAGTGCTCCCCTGCTAAGGGAGCCATCAGGTCTCCCAGCAGGAAACGAACATCCGCATTCAGGGTTTCAGCGTTTTCTCGGGCGAGAGAAAGGGCTTCTTCGCTGATATCCGTTGCAGTTACCTGTGCCCCGGGGCACAGCTTTTTGATGGCGATCGCCAAGGCTCCGGTGCCCGTGCACAAATCCAGCACCCGATCGCCCGGCTTGATGTGCCGCAGCGCTTCTTCGCACAGCGCTTCGGTGTCGTTCCGGGGGATCAGCGCCCGGGAGTCCGTTTGAAAGGAAAACCCCATAAAGCTTTGATTGCCCAATATGTATTGCAGCGGCTCCCGCTTTTCCCGCCGGACGATCAGCGCTTCAAAGTGCGCCGATTCTTTATCCGTCATTTCCCGCCGCTTATCCAGCAGCAATTGAAGGCGCGAAACACCCAAAACCTCCGCCAGCAGGTATTCCGCGTCCAGCCGGGGATCAGGCACCTCCGTCAGCCGTTTTTCTGCCGCTTTTAATGCTTCCAGTACTGTAATTGCCATGCAATTCTCCAATTGAAACAGTTTTATTGAGCCCTTTGAGTAACGAAGGAGTGAACAGAGTACAGAGTGCAGAATTCAGATTTATATAGTCTGGACAATTGAACGCGCTTCTTTGAGATCACTAAATAATCTGTACTCTGCACTCTGAACTCTGTACTCTCCTGCGGATCGAAAGGGCGCAATAAAAGAATTGAGCCAACAAAAAACGCCTTCTCTTCAAGAACTCAGAACCGTAATCATGGGTTTTGAGCACGCAAAGAGAAGGCGTGAAAAAGCTACGCCTGAGCGGGATGCAGGATCACCCAGCCTTCTTCTGTTACTTCCCCTTCTGGGAGGCCGTGGAGCGCGGCGTTCATGGAAGCGATGGCCACTTCGCACTGTTCATCGCTGGGCTGGCGGGTGGTGAGGCGCTGCATTTGCAATCCGGGCCAGCGCAGGGCTTTCGTCAGGGGCGTTTCGGCGTGGGCCAGGGCTTTCAGCGCTTCATAGCTGATGCCGGCCACGCAGGGCAGCAGGATGATGCGGCTCAGCACGCGAAGGATATAATTGGCTCCCAGGTCAAAGCCGGTGATTTGCAGCACCAGCACGTCGATAATGGAATAGAACAGAATGGACAGAATGAACGTGAGCAGCAGAAAACTGGTGCCGCACCGGGGGTGCAGGGTGGTGAACTGCTGGGCGTTCTTGGGGGTCAGGGGCAGGTTGTGCTCATGGCAGTACACGGTTTTGTGTTCGGAGCCGTGATACTGGAAGGTTTTGCGCATATCGGGAATGCGGCCCACCAGGGAAATATAGGTGATCAAAAGAATGATACGGATGAGGCCGCTGACCAGGTTTTTCATAAGCAGCGTGCCGCCGGTTGCGTTCTTGGGGAACAGCATGATCACCGTGTTGGGCAGCAGCACGAACAGACCGATGCTCATGGCCAGGGCCAGCACCACAGCCACGCCCATCACCACGGCGTCCACTTTTTTGCCCAGCTTTGCCGCCAGCCATTTTTCAAATTTGCTGGGCTCCTCCTGGGCTTCCTCGTTGCCGCTCATTTTCATGCTGTCCTCCAGCACGCGCATGCCCAGGCCCATCATCTGCACCATATTCACGGAACCGCGGATGAAGGGCAGCCCCATCCATTTATGCTTTTTCGCGGGGGATTCATAGGGCTCCCGCTTGACCACAATATCTCCGTTGGGCCGGCGCACGGCTACGGCCACGGCGTCGGGGCTTTTCATCATCACGCCGTCCAGCACGGCCTGGCCGCCAATGTCCACCCGGGGGCAAAGGGTTCCGTTATCCTGTTTTTTCGCCATAAAAACTCCTTTCCAAATAAGCGGATAATTGTTCAGCCGAACACTTCATGAACGGTTTAAGTAACAAGGGAGAGAACAGAGTTAAGAGTTCAGAGCACAGATTGATTAGTCGCTCAAATGGCGCTATTTCTTGCATTTACAAAATAATCTGCGCTCTA
>JAUNMW010000356.1 GCA_030537395.1 Clostridia bacterium
GGTCCAGGGGGCGAAGTCCCCTGGCGCAGGTCTGGGGGCGCGCAGCCCCCAGCGTTCCCCTTGCTGGCTTGCAACTTGCATTTTTCCCTGGAGAACTACGCCTGTTAGTTGTCCCACCCCCCTTGCTCAGCCGAATTTCTGTTCCAGTTCTTCGTACTTTTCGTGGGTGATCAGGGCGTCGTGATCGGTGCCGTCCAGCTGCACCACGTAGGTCCACCGGCCGTAGGGTGTAATGTTTTTGATGCGGCGGAGATTGATGATGTAGCTCTTGTGGCAGCGGAAGAAGATTTCGGGGTCCAGGCGTTCTTCCGTTTCGGACAGGGTTTCGGAGAGCACATAGCGGCCGTTGTTCTCGGTATAGATCACCGTGGCCCGGTCCTCCCGCTGCACCAGCAGGATATCGTTCATATCAATGAAGGTAACGCCGTCCTTGTGGCGGAGCATCAGGCGTCCGGCCACATTGCGGGGCTCCGCGGGCCGGGGCGCGGCGGGCAGGGGCTCCTGGCGGCGGTGCAGCCGGTCGTCAATACGGGCCAGGGTCTGCTCCAGCCTATCCAGCTTGAAGGGCTTCACCAGGTAATCGAAGGTGTACACCTCGAAAGCCTCGCCCATGTATTCCTCGTGCCCGGTGGCGAAGATGAGGATGCAGGCGGGGTTTTTATCCTGGATCAGCCGAGCGCATTCCACGCCCGTTTTCCCCGGCATGTCCACGTCTAAAAATACCACCTGGGGGTTCAGCTTGTCGTACAGGGTCATGGCTTCCTCGCCGGACAGCGCTTCCCCGGCCACATAAAAGCCGTCGGTGGCCTGGATTTTTTTGCGCAGGATCAGCCGCATGCCGGGATCATCGTCGGCGATCATGACCGAGATCAGATTGTTTTCGCTCACGCGTGCTTTCCTCCGTAACGCTTCATGGGCCTGCGGCCCAGAATCTCGCTGAAAATGACGCCCTGCAAAAGGGCCTTGGCCCGCTCATTTTCTTCTTCATCCTGGAGGGGAAGGAAATCCGCGGGTTCGCCCTGTTCAGGTTGGCTCAGCATATATTCGTGGCAGCAGTCGATGCCCTCGTTGCCGTTTCCTTCCGTGCCCATGACCGGGGTGTGCATGTGCGCTTCCAGAGGCCGGGCGGTGTGTACCGCCTCCCGGGGCAGGCCGATTTGATCCTGCCGGGGCTGCGGCGGGGGAGAGGAGGGGGCGGCGGCGGGCTGGGCCGCGCGGTTTTTGTTGACGGTGTCCTCCAGTTCCTGAAGCCGCGCGGACTTGCGTCCACCGGATTGTACGGGGCGTGCCGGCTGCTTTCCCTGGTTTGCCTGGGCTTTTTTGGCTTTATTGACGGTGGAAATGATCCACCACAGAATCACGATCACCACCCATGCGGCGGGCATGGCACGGCCTCCCTTCTATTCAAAGTGTTCGTTTTCTTGTTCAGCGCCTTTTCCCTGTTCTTCTGCTTTTTGCTTCCTGTAAACCGCGGATAGAAGGAATCCTTCAACCACAGAAAGCGCAGTTTCAGCAAGCCCCAGAAGATCTTGGGTATCCCTGGAAAGAGGCGGCGTGTTCCAAAGCTTGGATGTGGTGTATACGGTCAGGATCCCGATCGAAATGATAAAAACGATCACGCATAGAATACGCATTTCCGTTCCTCCGAGTCGCGTCCAGGGTACAGAGCTCAGATGGATTGCTTATGTTGTTTCAGCAATACAATCTGAACTCTGTACTCTGAACTCCGGACCCTGAGCGCTTTACTTCTTTTCGCCCAGAGGCTTTGCGTTGTCGGAAGCGGGGGAAGCGGCCTTGGCGATGCCGGTGCGCATTTCGGTATCGGCGATGGTGTTCTGCATCTGGTAGTAGTCCATCACGCCCAGCTTGCCTTCCCGCAGGGCCTCGGCCATGGCCAGAGGCACCTTGGCTTCGGCTTCCACCACCTTGGCCCGCATCTCCTGTACGGCGGCCTTCATTTCCTGCTCATGGGCAACGGCCATGGCGCGGCGTTCCTCGGCCTTGGCCTGGGCGATGCGCCGGTCAGCTTCGGCCTGATCCATCTGCAGCTGCGCGCCGATGTTGCGGCCCACGTCGATGTCGGCGATATCAATGGACAGGATCTCGTAAGCGGTGCCCTTGTCCAGGCCCTTTTCCAGTACGGTCTGGGAAATGGAATCGGGGTTCTCCAGCACGGCCTTGTGGCTGGTGGCGGAACCGATGGTGGTTACAATGCCTTCGCCGACGCGGGCGATGATAGTTTCCTCACCGGCGCCGCCGACCAGGCGCTCAATGTTGGTGCGCACGGTCACCCGGGCCTTGGCCCGAAGCTCGATACCATCCTGGGCGATGGCGGCCACGGGAGGCGTTTCAATTACCTTGGGCAGCACGCTCATCTGCACGGCCTGGAGCACGTCGCGGCCCGCCAGGTCGATGGCGCAGGCGGTGGTGAAGGAAAGGTTGATACTGGCCTGCTTGGCGGAAATCAGGGCGTTGATTACGCGCTCCACATTACCGCCCGCCAGGAAGTGGGTTTCCAGCATGTCTGTGGTCACGTCCAGGCCCGCTTTCCGGGCTTTTATGTAGGCGTTCACGATCTTCTGGGGAGAAATACGGCGGAACCGCATACCGATCAGGGA
>JAUNMW010000081.1 GCA_030537395.1 Clostridia bacterium
ATATTATATCACATTCTTTATCTTGTGTCCACTTCTAATTGGGTAATAGTATAAGAAAGAGGGTAGCTGTTAGAAATGCAAACTCGAACCAGATTTTTCGCTAATTGCAGGTATAGTATTCGTTAGCAAATTCATCCTCATGTGAACTTGTTTTATCACTTGGCACGCGTATCAGCATGTATACTTATTGAATTTATATTCCTCGCAAACAACCAAAATCTAGTGAAAAAGCCCCAGGGAACTTTATAGGTTGTCTAACTCACCACATTTTTTAGCTGAATCGCCCGCCAATGTTTGCAATTTTGAGAGCAAACACAAGTGAACACCGTTAGAAATCAAGCAAAATTGTTGGCAATCTGCAAACAGGAGCCCTGTTTTTGTTAGCAGATGGGTTTCCCGAAAAAAGAAAAGCGCCCGCTTTTGTTAGCAGGCTGCTGTTAGCAGCTTTTTGATTCAAAAGCGGGCATTTTTGGTGATCCCGGCGGGATTCGAACCCACGGCCTGTCGCTTAGGAGGCGACCGCTCTATCCTACTGAGCTACGGAACCATATGCTCGAAAGACAAGTTTTATAGGGCTTTCGGGCTTAAACGGTCATGATGACCGAGGAGAGGAACTGGAGTTTTTCGCGTTCACTGTCCAACTTCGGATGGCGTGCTCGATGATCGCAGGGCCTTCACAATCCGCCGTATATTCGCTGCTTGACGGCAGCAGAGGGAGGAAGACCGAACAAAATCCGGTTGATCCTGCGTTCCTGATCGCTCCTTTCAGGCGGAAGTACGCTTTCTTCTTGGAAGGCGTACCCTCGATCCTGCTGGGGTGCAGGCGCAGAAATTGCACATTGAAAAGGATCATCACATGTTCCAAAACATATTATAGCATATTTCCTGGTAGGATGCAAGGAAATATCCCCGAATTTCATTCGTGGAATTGCAGAGAAAGCTGCATTCCATCCTGACCGCATTCGGCGGCGGGAAAATGGGCCTGAGCCAAGGGCAGGAAAGCTTGCGGGTCCTCGATTCGCTGGGAATAATGGGCTAGCCAAAGGCGCCTGACCTGGGCCTGAGCCGCGGTTTGGGCCGCCAGGGCAAAGGTCATATGGCCGTATTCGGCGGCCAGATCGGCCTGCTCATTTTCGCCGTAGGTGGCTTCGCAAATGAATAAATCAGCGTCAAGGGCCGCCTGGGTCAGGCATTCGCAGGGCGCTGTATCGCCGGAAAAAACGAATTTCAGCCCGGCCCGGTCGGGGCCCATGACCTGCTGGGGCAGAATGATCTGATCATTGACTTGCACGCTTTCTCCGCGCTGGAGAACGCTCCAAAGCTGCACGGGAATATTCAGCGCTTTTGCCTGCTGAGGGTTAAAAAGCCCCGCGCGGCCCAGGGTAAACTGATAGCCCTGACTGATCACCCTGTGCCGGGTGGGAAATGCGCAAAGACGCGCCCGATCCGGCCACCCGGGAAAAAGGCTTTTCAAAGAAATGCCTTCCGGGGGAAGAAATAACAGCCGAATCTCAAAAGGAAGCCATTCCGCCAGCTTGAATATGGGCTCCATGGCGGCTTTCAGCCCCGCGGGGCCGGTAATCACCAGCGGCTCTGTGCGGCCCATGCTGCCCATGGTCTGCAGCAGGCCCGGCAGGCCGAAAGTATGATCGCCGTGATAATGGGTCAACGCGATCATATCCGTTTTGATCAGACTGGCATGCGCTTTTCGGGCGGCGCTTTGGGTGCCCTCGCCGCAGTCAAACAAAATGGAATGGCCCGCGCAGCTGAGAAACACGGCGGTCAGGGCGCGATCCGGAAGGGGGAGCAGGGCGGAGGTGCCGAGCAAAGTAATATCAAGCATAGAAAGACTGTTTCCTTCCATGATTATTGATAACCGTTTTCCAGCATCCAGGTAAAAATTTTCCGGGCGATCGGCGCGGCCACGCTGCCGCCGCCGCCCGCGTTTTCCACCACGATGGAGATGGCATAGGGCGAGGTTTCCTCATCCAAGAATCCCGTGAACCAGGCGTTGGTGAATTCCTGGGTGTCCATTTCAGCGGAGCCGGTTTTCCCGCATACCTTTTTGCCGGAAATCTGGGCGGCGGTACCGGTGCCGCTGGTGACCACGGCGCGCATATAATCCTTCAGCTGCGCCGCCTGCTCCTCGGTCATGGCTTTTCGGAAAATCCGGGGCGAAAAGGACGCGCGGACGGTGCCGTTTACAGCCGTTGCGGCAAGAAGCATCCGGGGTTCCATCATTACGCCGTGATTTGCTACGGAGGAAGCGATCATGCACATGTGCATGGGGGAGACGGACAGGGCGCTTTGTCCCGCGCCTGTCCAGGCAATTTCGCCGTCGCTGCGGTTTTCGGTGGGATAGGAGGAGTTTTCCACCACCAGATCCCGGAACAGGAAATTTTCGTTGAAGCCAAAGCTTTCCGCCGTTTTGCGCAGCTTCGCGTCGCCCAATTGCAGGGCGATGCGGGCAAAGACGTTATTGCAGCTGACCTGGAATGCGCGCTTCAAGCTGATATCGCCGTGCTTCACCAGTGCGCCTGCTGCCAGATCGGTGCCTGCGTCGGTGATCACACGCTGTCCAGCCTGCAGGGTTCCGGTGCATGAAAAGTTGAGGTCGGCGAAATTCGGCATGTTTTCCATCACGGAAGCGGCGGTGACGATTTTGAACGTGGAGCCCGGGGTATACAGCCCCTGAACGGCACGGTTAAAAAACGGTTTTTGGCTGTCGCCGCGCACGGCGGAAGTGATGTTCTGCGGGTCAAAATTAGGGAAGGACTGCTCGGACAGCACTTCTCCGGTTTTATAGTTCATCACCACCACGGCGCCGGATTTCCCATCGGGAAAAACGGAGGCGATATAGGCTGCCAGGCGGCTGTCGATGGTCAATTGCACATTATCGCCCCGGCGCTGCTCTCCCCGCAGGGCGAAGGAAAGCCGCTCCAGATAGGACATGCGGAAGCCGTACAGATAAGTGGCGAAAAAGGATTCGGCGCTGTTGTTCACGTTGTAGCTGCTGTCGCCTACCGCGTGCACGGCGGCCTTCCGGGCGCTCAGATCAGCTTGATATACCCGCTGACCGTTGACTGTGCTGGCCAGCACCACGCCGCTGCGATCCAGGATATTCCCGGCGATCACATCCTTTTTTTGGGCACGGGCAAAGGTGTTGGCGGGGGAAGCGAACCAGCGGCTGCCGTAAGTGGATATGCTGTAAGCGCCCCAGACGGCCAAAAGAACAAACAAGGCGCACAGGAATAAGGCGATTTTGCGGATGTTTTTCTGCAACTGCTTCACAGGACGTCACCTCCCTGCGCCAGGGCCCGATCCTCATGCACCCCGGCGGCGTTGCGGCTGGCTACGCCCTGCAAAAGCCCGATCACGCACAGGCTGGATACCATGGATGTGCCGCCGTAGCTGATGAAGGGAAGGGTTACGCCTGTCAGGGGGATCAGCTTGATGTTGCCGCCGATGATCACGAAGGTTTGCAGAGCAATCAGCGCCGTGCAGCCCAGCGCCAGCAGGGAATGAAACACAGTGCGGGAACGGCGGGCGATCATGATGCCCCGGATGATGATAAACAGATACATGCACAGCACGATCAGCCCGAACAGCAGGCCGAATTCATGCAGGATCACGGAAAAAATGAAATCGTTGTAATACTCCGGGATCACGGAGGCGTTGCCCAGTCCCAGGCCCACGCCCCAGAAGCCGCCATTGACGATGGCAATCAGGCTTTGCACGATTTGGTAGCCCGCGCCGTCGGTATCCGCCCAGGGATTGATCCAAATGGCCACGCGCCGCCGCACATGGGCAAACATGCGATAACCCGCGAAAGCGGCTCCGCCCCCGCCCAGCACACCGCCCAAAAGCAGGGGCAGGCTGGTGGTGGAGGCGTAAAGCAGGATCAGCACAACGCCGTAATACAGCAGGGCGGTGCCCAGGTCCTTTTGCAGCATGAGCAGAAAAAGGCAGCTTCCGCTGAACGCCAGGGCCCAAAACACCTTTCGCTGGCTCAGCAGATAGGATACGCATAAAAGCAGCGCCAGCTTCACCACTTCGCTGGGCTGTACGGAATAACCGCCCACATAGAACCAGTTTTTGGCCCCGTTTGTTTCCCGGCCGATGAGCAGGGGGAGGACAAGGAGCCCCATGCTGCCCAGCATCATCAGCGCGGAAAGTCCTTTCCATTTGGGCATGTAGCGCACCAGAAACGTGCAGAAGATCATGCAGCCAACGCCCACGCCGTAGTTCACAGCCTGGGTCATGCCGCGCTCCGGCGATAAGCGGTACAGCACCAGAACGCCCAGAGCACACAGAAAATTGGTCAGCGACAGGAGCAGCCGATCCGAGGGAAAAAGCCGGGAAATGCCCGCCGTGCCCACGAAAATGATGGCGGGCACCACCAGGGACAAAAGGAAGCTTTCCCATTTTCCGTCCTTTAACGCCAGCAGGAAAAAGCCCAGGAAAAAGAATGCCATCACGGCCAGCAGCATGGCCCGTCCCGGGGCGCGGCGGAGGCGCTTTTTGCTTTCACTCATGGCGGCTCCTCCTTTTTCTTCGGGGCTGCAGAGGACTTTGATAGGGAAGCCCCTGTTCTTCTTCATCCGGGATTTGATCCGTGGGCTGTGCCTGCTGCCATTGTTCGGATTGCATGGCGGAATGCAGTTCATCCATGGAATAAGCATACTGCCAGGTCATTTGGCCATCGTCGGTATAATGGCCGTCGTATTCCTGGTTTATGTTAGCGGGATCCAGCGGCGCGCCCTGGGGAACGGAAGCGGCGCTGTAAGGCACATAATCCCCTTCCTGAACATTGGAAACCGTAGATAAATCCGGGAAAACAGGGTTTGTTTCGCCTTCTCCATCCCAGGGCTCCAGATAAACATCAGAAGAAAGAACGGCATCCGGAGCGGGATATGCGGCGGGCTGCGGCACCTTCAATCCGGCAAACAGCCGAACCCGCAGCATGGTGTTTCCAATCTGCAGCTGTGTGCCGTGCAGCGCGTAGCCGGGACCGTTCATTTCCACGCCGGACAGCAGCATGGGGCTGCGGCGTTCGGGAATGATTTTCAGGCCCTTTCCTTCCTCGAATTCAAAACGCGCGTGGCGGCGTTTGACAGCGCTGTCCTTCACCCGGATATCGCATTCCCGGGAGGAGCCGATGGTGCCCTCCCGGGGCAGGGGCTGGGATGCGCCGGTGGTCAGGTTCACAATTTCGCCCACCAGTCCGGCATCGGGCAGGGAACGCATTTCCCGCTGATAGGCCCTAGCGTCTCGCCGCAGCCAGCGGTAGGATCGCCATACGATCAGCGCGCCGATGCCTACAAACACATACCGCATCAGCATGGACAGCAATTCATACGCTTCGGCGGACACCTTCGTTCCCTCCCATCTTTTTTATCTTTTCAAATAGTATACCATAAAAACGCCTTGTTCGTCTATGCCTGGCTTCCCGGAAAATGTAAATTCGCCAATAAGCGTTTTTAACTTGCAAAAACAGGGGAAACAGGCTATAATAGACGTACTAAATCGGAAAGGGGGAAGGCGGCATTTTTAATATCGGTTTTTCGGAACTGATCATCGTGCTGCTCATTGCCTTTCTGGTGGTCGGGCCCAAGGATTTGCCCAAGGTAGCAAGATGGCTTGGACGAATGGTCAAAAGGATCCGGCAGCTGATTCAGGAAGTGAAGCAGGAAACCGGCTGGGACGAATTTGAGAAAGAGCTGAAGGACACCAAAACGGATGTGGACCAAACGTTCAGCGATCTAAAAAAGGACATGGACATTACGCCGGAGCTGAAAAGCGCTTCCCAGGAATTGAACAATAGCTTGAACGGCGTGAAAAAGGACCTGAAACAAGCGGAAAAAGAAGTAAACCAAAAATAATAAACATCTGCTGAAAGCAGACGGATAACAGGAGGGGCAGCATATGCGGCTTGGAACTACGGAAATCATTCTGATCGTTATTTTGGCGCTGGTACTTTTCGGCGGCAGCAAGCTGGCCGGGGTGGGCAAGGCCTTGGGCAAGAGCATCAAGGACTTCAAAAATGAAGTGAAGGACGACGACGAGAAAAAGGCAGAGGATGCCAACGACGATAAAAAGGCGTAACGCGTCCTTGATTGGGTTGCCTGTATGAACGAAAAGAATAAGAAACAAACGGATCGTAAAGCGGAGGCCGGCCGGGAAACGGATCAAAAACCGGAGCAGGTGGCCCCCGCAGAGGGCGGCGCGCCGCTGCTGACCCATCTATTGGCCCTGCGCCGCGTGCTGGTGATTTCGGCGGCGGCGGTTGCCATTGCCTTTTTCCTCGTTTACTATTTGGCGATCGACACGCTGATGAGCTGGATCACCGGCCCCATCGTGGAGCGTGGGATCGAGATCATTTACACCGCCATGTCGGAAGCGCTGGTGACCAAATTCAAGGTGGCGCTCATCGCCGCGGTGATCGTGGCCAGCCCGGTGATCATCGGGCAGATTTGGGGCTTCATCAAGCCGGCGCTGTATCCCAAGGAGAAAAAGGCGTTCCGCATCCTGTTCTTTGTGGCGCTGTTCTTGTTCCTGCTGGGCGTGGTATTCTGCTATGTGGCGGTGTATTTGCTGGCGGTGGACTTTTTCCTGGTGGCGGGCGATAACCTGGCTACGCCCATGCTGTCCATCGATAAGTATGTCAGTTTCCTGTTTGGGTTCATCGTCCCCTTCGGGGTGGCGTTTCAGTTGCCTGTATTCCTGTATCTGACCACGCGGATGGGATGGACCAATGCGAAAATGCTGGCAGAAAAACGGAAGTTCGTTATCCTGGGCGTCTTCGTTTTCGCGGCGATTCTGACCCCGCCGGACGTGGTGTCGCAGGTGGCGCTGGGGGTGCCCATGATGCTGCTGTATGAGGTTGGCATTCTGGTGTGCCGGCTGACAAAGCCCCGGGAGAGAGAATAAGAAAAGCCATGTGAGGAAATCCCCCGCATGGCTTTTTCTATTCCAAGGTTATAATCGATTATACAGGATCACAGCAATCATTCATCGGCTTCATGGGATTCCGCGCCGTTGGCAAGGGCCTTGGCATATTTTTCGCTCATCAGGTCGATGGAGTACAGGTAAGGCTCGCCGTTAATGGCCGCTTCGCACTGACGGATATCCTGATACTGAGGATCATCCTTCATCTGAGCGATCACCAGCTCCATTTGATTCTTGTCCAGGAAGAAGGGCTGGCGGGCAAAGTAATATACGGGAGTGGGGGTGGGGAAGGCCTTGCAGTTGAAGCGCACCATTTCAGCAACGGTGCGGGCATCGTCCTTTTCCAGGGTCAGCATGGCGATCTTGGCGTAGTTGTGGGCCATTACTTCCTCTGAATAGTAGTAAATATCCTTCTGTCCCTTTACGGACAGGATATCCCGGCAGGTTTCGTCAGCGGCCATTTCCGCCAACAGCGCGTCAATATCCTCTTCATCCTTGGCAATCAGGGCTTTGGGGGTGATCAGCGCGGATTTGCTGCGTTCCCGAATGAAATCGGCCAGCAGCTGGGCCTTGGTTTTTTCTGGCTTCGGGGGAAGCTCCGGATCCGGTTCGGAGGGTGGGAAAGGATCATCCACATCCGGCAGGGACTGCATATAGTCGAAAATATCCTGCTTTTCTTCAGCGGCAGGAGCTGTTTCAGCTTCTCCTGCCATCACTTTTGCCGCCTGTTCCTGCAATTCCCTTTTTTCCAGCTTGGGATTATCCAATTCTTTATTGATCGCCGGATCCAGCGCGTCGCTGAATTCGCCGGGGATTTCGCTGGGCTTCAGTTCCACTTCTTTTGAAAATCCTGGCTTGCGCCGTCCAAATAATGCCATTCTACATCTTTCCTTTCTTTTTGCAGGGGGAACCGCTCTTTGAAGGTCAAAGAGCGGTTCCCCCGGTTCCGCAGCCTCAATTGTCGCAACTCTCCACTGGAGAGATTGCTCGTTTCGGCTGATCTCAGCGCGGACAGAACATCCGCCACTGGCGGCTGTCCGCGCTTTGTCCCCCTCCGAGAAACCCGAATGGGGTGTGACCTTTCTATTCTAAAACATCCTTCTGCGTTTTTAAGAAAGCTCCTGCACAAATAATTGCGCAGGAGCCATTTTTACAATTTGTTCATATTTTCTGCCAAATTTTGCATCCGATGTTGCGATCCGATTCCCCCTACAGCTTTCTCGGAAGGACGAAGCGCGGACAGCCGCCTGTGGCGGATGTTCTGTCCGCGCTGAGATCAGCCGAAACGAGCAATCTCTCCAGTGGAGAGTTGCGACGATTTAGGCTGCGGGGGACCGGGGGAAACCTCTCTTTGGCTCCAAAGAGAGGTTTCCCCCAGAAAAACTTCTTAGATGAGGCCCAACTCTTCCAGCTTGTCGGCGCAGTCGGCCAGATCAAACTTTTCCAGGGTTTCGCGGGTGGGGATACCGGTTTCCTTGTTCCAGCCCATGGCCTCGTACCACATATCCAGGCTCTTTTCCCAGTCTTCCCGATCCAGCTTCACGGTGCCTTCTTCAAATGCCTTGAAGTCCGGTTCCTTATCGAACACCCAATCGGACACCCGGTCGTGATCCTGACGCAGATTGGTGCTGCCCAGGTTCAACTTGAAGCTCACGGCGGTCATGACGCGCAGCAGCTGAGAAATACGCTCGGAATCCCGTTCCTGATCTTCGCGGGTGTATTCTTCGCCGGTGACGGCGGTCATGTACTTGGCATCCAGATCCAAATCGCCGATGTAGTTGCGCTTCTTGCTGGTGGCGATGGTCATGGGGTACATCCAGTTGCACAGGGTGGCGCTGTCGTGCCACTGCTTGCCGATGAAGGCCCACTTGGCCAGCTTGATCTTGTTTTCGTTGATGGGGGTGTACTTCTTCTGGGCGTCGGTGCAGCCTTCGCCGAAGAAGTGCTCCAGCACGGGCTTGGTGATTTCGTTGTAGGGCGCGCCGGAAGAGCAGAAATTGATCAGGTGGTGGATCATGCAGTCGCGGTTGTACATCATGGAGTACAGCGTGCCGGCTTGCCAGCAGTTTTCAGGGCCATGGTGACGGGGATAGCCGTTGTGGCCGATGTTGAAGTTCTTGCCGTTCACGAAATCATAGAAGCTGACGCCAGCTACGTTCTTTTCGGGATCGTCCATGCCCCATTTTTCGTACAGCCGGAAAGTGCCCAGGCCGATATCGCCGAAGATGCCCTTGCCGGAAGCGATGCGCTTGTACACTTCCCATACCCAGCGGGGATCGCCCTCTTCCATCAGGTTCCAGGGGATTTCGTCCCATTCGCCGGGATAGAGCCGATCGCACACGTCCTTGAGAACGCCGGTGGTGTAGGCCATATTGAAATCTTCGTACAGGTTGCCGTAGTTGCACCATACGCCGTATTCGTCCGCCGCGCGGGAGCCGGCGCCGCCCAGGATCATCTTGGCGTCCTTTTCATCCACGAAATCGTGGGTGGACTTTACCTTTTCACCGTTGGCATCCTTATGGTCGGGATACCACTCCAGCATCTTGATGATGGGCATGCAGGTGTTGGATACATGGGTGGGCAGATCGTATTCCGCCAGGGGGTCCATATCGTATTCCGTGTAGCAGCGCACGGGGCAGGAGGAGCAGCCGCCCTGCTTCACCGTGTACTTTTCGGCGATTTCGCCAAAGTCAAACACGCCCTTGTTGCAGCGCAGGGCCGCCACGTTGATCTGGCCGCTGGGCTGCTCGCCCATGTCGATGGGGCCTTTGCTGGCCTTGTCCCAGGTGATGCCGGGAGCGCCCTGCCAGCGGTTGTTGGTAGCCACGTATTCGCTCCAGCTCTGGGCATGGCAGGGAACGGTGTGGTTGTTGTTGCCGCCCACCAGATCCTTGATCATGTAGTTGGAAAGCAGACGCACTTCCATGGGCCGGGCGATCTTGACAGCGCCGGTGCCGCGGACCACCAGGGCCTTTACCTTCTTGCTGCCCAGCAGCGCGCCGATGCCCGCGCCGCCGCTGTTGCCAAAGGAGGTGACGATGTTGCTCATGGGCACCAGGTTTTCACCGGCCAGGCCGATGGAGGCCACGTCGAATTCGGGGCCGTTTTCCTTGGCCAGGGTGGCGTTGGTTTCAAAGGTGCCCTTGCCCCACACGTGGGAAGCGTCCTCGATGGTCACCTTTTCATCTTCGATTTTGATGTAAACGGGCTTGTCGCTCTGGCCTTCCACGATCATGGCGTCATAGCCGGCATACTTGAAGGCGTGGGCGATGTGGCCGCCCATATGCGCGTCCACGATGGAGTAGCCCTTGCTCCAGCAGGAAAGCAGGGTGATATTCATACGGCCGGAGCAGGGAACGCCGGAGGCCGTAAGCGGCCCTACGCCAAACACGCACTTGGCGTCCGGGCCCAGGGGATCGGTATCCATGGGCACTTCGTCCCAGATCACTTTATAGCCGATGCCCATGCCGCCGATGTAGGGCTTATACTTGGGCAGGGTGTCTTCTTTGGTAATCGCGCCGGTGGTCAGGTTCACGCGAAGAATCGTGCCCGCCCAGCCGTTGATGCCATTTTTCACAGACATGTTGTTTTTCCTCCTCTATTCATCCATTCAGCAATCGTTCCGATACGATCAGATTTTCTGGGAAACAGATACGATGCGGTCCCAAGGAACGATGGACAGCGCGCCGGAGGGGCAGCCTTCCGCGCAGGCGCCGCACATGATGCACTTGGAGGATTTATGAGTTTCGGGGTTCACGGTGGGCATATGCCAGGGGCAGGCCTGGGTGCAGGCGCCGCAGCCGATGCACTTTTCCGTGTCTACGCGGCGGATGCCCAGATCATCGGCATAGATTGCGCCCATGGGGCAGGCTTCGCCGCACAAGGGCTTTTCGCACTGGCGGCAGGTATCGGGGAAGTAGGTCCAGGTATCCTCGGTGTACAGGCCCTGGCCGTTGCGGCTGGAGTACAGATTCCGGGTGACCTTCACGCGGGAAATGTAGCTGGAGCAGCAGCCGTCGTTGGTCAGCGTGCAGTTGATTTCGCAGCGCTGGCATCCCACGCAGCGGTCCGCGTCCACAACCAGCAGACCCTGGGGGAAGGCCCATACCCGCACCTTGTCCTCGGCAACGGCCTCTTGCGTTACGCCCAGCACGCCCAGCAGGGAACTGGACAGGGCCAGACCGGCCAGACTTTTACCGCTCAGCTTCAGGAATTGGCGGCGGGTGTAGTCCTTGTCGAGGAAGCTTTTGCGATCCTTGGATTCAGACATGATCGATCTCCTCCTAATTCTTGAAATCCTTCCGAAGCCTTCTCCTGCTTCGGAGGCAAACAAAAACCCCGCCGGAAGCACAGCGAAACAACGGCGCACATTCATTCTGCACACCAATCACAACGCAGTTCGACGGGCTCCTTCGCAAAAGGCAAGCGCCCCCGTTGCCGGGAACACTCATCGGTGCGGGCGGCCGCGAGGGTCATCCCGCACTCGGAGCTTGTTTATGCAAAAAAATTATAGCATATTTTACACTGTTTGAAAAGGGTTAAAAACGAAAAATTGAAACAAACCTATAAAATTATCAGGGAAAATATACCAGAGAGAACATTCAAGATGGCATTTTAATGACTGAACAAGGAAAATTTAACCAATTTTGATATGATAAGGAAATCAAGGCTCAAGATCGTTTGATCGTTTTTTCTTTTTAAACGAAGCAAATTGTAAATCCGACAGAAATTGAAAGAAAAAATTGTCCTATGCTCTTTACAATTTGCGTGACCATGCCCTATAATAAAAATGCAAAGCATTTATGCGGGAGGAAGCATGCACGTTTTTTTAACGGGGGATAGGCAAATCGGGAAAAGCAGGGCTGTACGCCGAGCCGCGGATGCGCTGGAGCGACCCTGTTATGGTTTCCGCACCCAGTTTCTCACAAAAGAGCGGGGTACTTCTTCTTTGTATATGGTTTCTCCCCAAGGGGAGCCCACGCTGGATGAAGCGCATATGGTAGCCGAGCTTCGGGACGGCAAAATGCGCCCGTTGACGGAGCGGTTTGATTCCTTGGGCGGGGCGCTGCTTCGGGAAGCCCGTCAGCATCCGGAAGGATTGATCCTGATGGATGAATGCGGCCACCTGGAAAAAAACGCGCAAGAGTTTCAAAAAGAAATCCTGCTGTGTCTGGACGGGGATACGCCGGTGCTGGGGGTGCTTCGCAAGGATCAGCCCTGGCATGATTTTATCAAGCAGCATCCGCAGGTTCGGGTGATTACCGTGACGGAAGAAAACCGAAGCGAAATTGACGGCGTGATCCTGGAATTGCTTTTGCAGAAGAAAGAGGAAGCATGAAAATCATCACCATCGTGGGCATCCGGGGCGCTGGAAAAACCACCGTGCTGGAATGCCTGGTTCGGGAACTGCGCCGCCGTGGACGCAGCGTGGGCACGGCAAAATCGGTGTTCTGCCCGGCGTTTCATATGGACAAGCCCGGCAGCAATACGGACCGTCATGCCAAAGCCGGGGCCCAGATCATCGCCGCAAGGGGAGAAATGGAAACCACGCTGATTTATCCCCGGAAGCTGAAGCCCTCCGAATGGCTTATATCGTTTGCGGGCCTGGATTGGGTGCTGTGCGAGGGCGATTATGAGCTGCCGGTAAACCGCATCGTGGCGGCTCACGGGGAAGCGGATGCCCTGGATAGAATAAACGACCGCACGCTGGCCCTGTCCGGCCTGATCGCCAATGAAAGCCAAACCCTTTCCGGTCTGCCGGTGCTGCATCCGGAAAAGGACATTCAGGCGCTTTGTGATCTGGCGGAACGGGAAACGCCGGAAATAACGGACCTTCATCGATTGGACACGGCGCTGACGGGCGATGATATCGCCCTCAGCCGCGCCTTCTGCGCCCAGGGCTGCAAGGGACATGCCCACAAAAAGAACGGGGTGCAGGTCATGGTAAACGGGGAAAAGCTGATGCTGACCCCGGAGCAGGAAGCCATGATTCTTTCCTGGCACGCTCAGGCGAGGTAAACCCGACCACGCCGAAGCGGCAAATTTCATATTGTGTCTTCGAGCCCTTGCTCCTGGGACGATCATCGTTATGGAGCCTGGGCCGCGCCGGAGAAACCCGGTTCAGGGCGCAGCGGGAAACGGCTGCACCTTCCGTTTTGAAAAGAGGACACGCGATCGAGGGGGTCTTTTTTGGCCTTGCCTTTTGTCCGCGTATCTTTTCAAATGGGATACGCGGCTTTTTCTTTTCTGAAAGCCCCCGGTTCTCCGCAAAGGGTCGATGCTGGAAACGGCGCGGCCTCCCATGCTGCGGCAGAATTGCCAAAGCGCCGGAAAGGAGACGGCGGAACGCGCAGCAAGGATGGCTGTCTGTTTTGTGTTTCCTCCGTTTCTACGAAGACAGAAACGCGCACACAAAAATGCAAAGGAGGAAACAAGCATGAAAAGATTCATCCATACCTGCCTGGCTCTGCTGCTGGCGCTGAGCCTGTGTCCCTTTGCCGCCGTGGCGGAGGAAGCTCAGGAACCGGTGGAACTGGTTGTGTTCGCCGCCGCGTCCATGACCGAAACCCTGACGGAAATCAAAGCGCTGTATGAGGAAGCGCACCCCCATGTGACCATCATTTACAACTTTGATTCTTCCGGTACGCTGAAAACCCAAATCGAAAGCGGCGCGGAATGTGATGTGTTCATTTCCGCCGCGCTCAAGCAGATGAACCAGTTGGATATTGCGGCGGACCCTGCTGTGAATACCGCCGGGCTGGATTTCGTGCTGCAGGGCACGCGCATCAATCTGCTGGAAAACAAGGTGGCCCTGGCTGTGCCTGAAGGGAACCCCAAGAACATTCATAGCTATGATGAATTGGCGGAAGCGCTGAAGGCGGGCTCCATCCTGCTGGCTATGGGCAACAGCGATGTGCCGGTAGGCCAGTACACCCAAAAGGTTTTCGCCTTCTACGGCCTGGATGAGGAAGCCTTGGCCAAATCCGGCGTGATCACTTACGGCTCCAACGTGAAGCAAGTGACCACCCAGGTGACGGAAGCGGCGGTGGACTGCGGCATCATCTACAGCACGGACGCTTATTCCGCCCATCTTACCGTGGTGGATACCGCCACCAAGGAAATGTGCGGCCAGGTGATTTATCCCGCCGCGGTGCTGAACATTACCCAGCATGAAGAAGCCGCGCGGGAATTCCTCGCTTACCTAACTGGAGAAGAAGCCGGCGCGGTGTTTGCTTCCGTTGGCTTTTCTCCCCTGAGCGAATAATGGCATCCGCCCGGCGGAACGCCATCCTTTCCGCCGGGCATGGATCAAAAGTATGCAAACGATAAGAAGGAGAGGCCGAGCGTGGATCTGTTTCCCTTATGGAATTCCCTGCGCATTGCGGGTATCA
>JAUNMW010000357.1:0-2042 GCA_030537395.1 Clostridia bacterium
TGATAACTTTTTCCTATTTGCCTTTCTCGGAAGGGGGTCTGGGGGAAACCGCTCTTTGAGCTCCAAAGAGTGGTTTCCCCCAGCAATATCTATATTACTCTGCCGCAGCGATGAAGTCCCCATCCGCGGGGGCGTCCACCACGATGGTTTGGCCGGGCAGGATATCGCCGGCGATCAGCTTGCGGGCCACCAGGGTTTCCACCTTGGATTGCAGCACCCGCTTCATGGGCCGGGCCCCGTAGACGGGATCGTAGCCCAGATCCATCAGCCGGTCAAAGGCCGCGTCGGTGAGGCGCAGATCCAACTGCTTTTCCTTGAGCCGCCCTTTCAGCCGGTTCAAAAGCAGATCCACAATGGAGCGCACCTGGGCCTTATCCAAAGGCGTGAACATGACGGTGTCGTCGATGCGGTTCAGGAATTCGGGCCGGAAGTGGCTGCGCAGCAGGGCCTGCACGGCGGACTTGGCGGAATCGGACAGATGGCCGTCCCCGTCGATGCCGTCCAGGATTTGACTGGAGCCCAAGTTGCTGGTCATGATCAGGATGGTGTTGCGGAAATCCACGGTGCGGCCCTGGCTGTCGGTCACCCGGCCGTCGTCCAGGATTTGCAGCAGGATGTTGAATACGTCGGGGTGTGCCTTTTCCATTTCATCAAACAGCACCACGGAGTAGGGATGCCGCCGAACGGCTTCGGTAAGCTGGCCGCCTTCCTCGTAGCCCACATATCCCGGAGGGGCCCCGATCAAACGGGAAACGGAGAATTTCTCCATATACTCCGTCATATCGATGCGCACCAGGTTCTTTTCATCGTCAAACAGGGCTTCGGCCAGGGTCTTGGCCAGCTCGGTTTTGCCAACGCCCGTGGGGCCCAGAAACAGGAAGGAACCGATGGGCCGGTTTTCGTCGGCCACGCCGGCGCGGGAGCGCAGAATGGCTTCGCTGACGCTTTCGACAGCCTCGTCCTGACCGATGACCCGCTTATGCAGCACGTCCGGCAGCCGCAGCAGCTTTTCCCGTTCGCCCTCCATTAGTTTGCTCACGGGAATGCCCGTCCAGCGGGATACGATGCGGGCGATTTCATCCTCCGTCACTTTGTCCCGAAGCAAGGTGTTCTGCGCGGGGGATTCCTTTTCCGCTTCTTCCAATTGGGCTTTCAGTTTGGGCAGTTCGCCGTATTGCAGTTCGGCGGCCTTGGTCAGATCATAATTGCGCTTGGCTTTTTCGATTTCGGCGTTTACCCGCTCCATGTCCTCGCGGAGCTTTTGCACCTTGCCAATATCGTTCTTTTCGTTTTCCCAGCGGGATTGCATTTCCTTAAACTGGTCCCGCATATCGGAAAGCTCTTTACGCAGGGTGTTCAGCCGTTCCTGACTCAGGGGATCGGTTTCCTTTTTCAGAGCCGCTTCCTCGATTTCGTGCTGCATGATGCGGCGGCGAATCTCGTCCAGCTCCTGAGGCATGGAGTCCATTTCTGTGCGGATCATGGCGCAGGCCTCGTCCACCAGGTCGATGGCTTTGTCGGGCAGGAAACGATCGGTGATATAGCGGTTGGACAGGGTGGCAGCAGCGATGAGGGCCCCATCCTGGATTTTTACGCCGTGGAACACTTCATAGCGTTCTTTCAGGCCGCGCAGGATGGAAATGGTGTCCTCCACCGTGGGCTCGTTCACCATTACGGGCTGGAAACGGCGTTCCAGGGCCGCGTCCTTTTCCACATATTTGCGGTACTCATCCAGCGTCGTGGCGCCGATGCAGTGCAGTTCGCCCCGGGCCAGCATGGGCTTTAAGAGGTTGCCCGCGTCCATGCTGCCTTCGGTTTTTCCCGCGCCCACGATGGTGTGCAGTTCGTCGATGAACAGGATGATCTTGCCTTCGCTCTTTTTGATTTCCGCCAGCACGGCCTTCAGGCGCTCTTCAAATTCGCCCCGGAACTTGGCCCCGGCGATCAAAGCGCCCATATCCAAGGAGAAAACGCTGCGGTCCTTCAAGCTGTCGGGCACGTCGCCGCGCACGATACGCAGGGCCAGACCCTCGGCGATGGCG
>JAUNMW010000357.1:2052-2593 GCA_030537395.1 Clostridia bacterium
TTTGCCCACGCCGGGCTCGCCGATCAGAACAGGATTGTTCTTGGTTTTACGGCTCAGGATGCGGATCACATCGCGGATTTCGCTGTCCCTGCCGATCACGGGGTCCAGCTTGCCCTTTCGGGCCATGTCCACCAGATCGCTGCCATATTTGGCCAGGGCGTCATAGGTGTCCTCCGGATTGTCGCTGGTGACGCGGGCTGCGCCGCGGACGGCGGACAGGGCCTTCAGGAACGACGTTTCCGTGATATTCAGGCGCTTGAACAAGGAGGATAAGTCCTTATCCGCCGATTTGATCAGCCCTAAGAACAAATGCTCCACCGAAATATATTCATCCTTCATGCGGGCCGCTTCGTCGGCGGCTGCGCGGAGGGCCTTATCCATATCGGAAGAAATGTATACTTTTCCTTCCTCCCGGGACAGGCCTCGCACCTGGGGCAGCTTTTGCAGAATGGTTTCCGAGCCGCTCTTTAGGGCTTCGCCGTCCACGCCCATTTTGGATAATAGCTGCGGGATCAGGCCTTCGGGCACGTTCAGCAGAGCG
>JAUNMW010000358.1 GCA_030537395.1 Clostridia bacterium
ATTTCGATATTCAAAGCGAACTGGGCAAGGGAACGCGCATCAGCATGCGCTTTAACCTGACCTGAGAAAGGCTGCGAACAAATGGAACAAAGTAACCGCTACCATTCCGTACGCTTGGATGTAAGCCGCTGCAAAGGCTGCACGAACTGCTTGAAGCACTGCCCCACCGAAGCCATCCGGGTCCGGGACGGCCGGGCCCATATCATAGACGAACGCTGCATCGACTGCGGCGAGTGCATCCGGATCTGCGAATACCACGCGAAAATCGCCGTTACCGACGATCTGAGCGCCATTCACGGTTTCCCCCACGCGATCGCCATTCCCGCGCCGTCCCTGTACGGCCAGTTCAAGGGGCTCAAAACCATCAGCCCTGTATTGGACGCGCTGAAGGCCGTTGGCTTTGAGGACGTATTCGAGGTGGCCCGGGGCGCGGACATCGTAAGCCGGGCCATCCACGAAAAGCTGCGGGAGCCGGGGCTTCCCAAGCCCCTGATTTCCTCCGCCTGCCCCGCCGTGGTGCGTTTGATCCAGGTCCGTTTTCCGGATCTGATCCCCAACATCGTGGACGTACGCCAGCCCATGGAAGTGGCCGCCATGATCGCCCGGCAGGAATTCTGCCGCAAGCATCGCTGCCCGCCGGAGGACGTGGGGGTGTTCTTTATCACCCCCTGCCCCGCCAAAATGACCGCTATCCGTTCTCCCATCGGTCAGGAAAAATCCGCCTGCGACGGCGCCATTTCCATGATGGAGATTTACGGCCAGCTGCTCCCTCACATCGACCGCATCCTGGCCAATCCCACCAAGCCCACCTCCACCTATTACGGCGTACGCTGGGCTGCCAGCAGCGGCGAGGCCAGCGCCGTATGCCCGGATAATTCCCTGGCCGTAGACGGCATCCAGAACGTGATCCGGGTGCTGGAGGAAATTGAAAACAACAAGCTAAACGACCTGGTGTTCTTCGAGGGCAATGCCTGCATGGGCGGCTGCGTGGGCGGCCCGCTGAACTTTGAAAACAACTATGTGGCGAAGAACGCCATCCGCAAGCTGGCCCGGGAATGCACCAAGGAGCATCCGGCCGATAACGTGCCCGCCTCCCTCATGACCAAATATCCGCTGTACTTTGATCAGCCCATCGAGCCCAACCCCGCCATGAAGCTGGACGATAACCTGATCGTCGCCATGCAGAAAATGGAGCGGATCAACCAACTTGTGGAAGGCCTGCCGGGGTACGACTGCGGCTCCTGCGGCTCTCCCACCTGCCGCACCTTCGCCGAGGACATCGTGGGCGGCTTCTGCGGAGAAATGGACTGCATTCATAAATTAAAGGATCAATTAAAGGTCATGGCCCAGCAGATGGTGGAGCTGGCCCAAACCAAGCGGGAGTAACGAATATTTTATTGTTTTCTGGGGGAAACCACGCTTTGGAATTTCTTCGCACGGCCGGCGCTTCGCTTGCCCGCGCTGTAGTTCCATGTCAGTCGGTTTAAGGCGCGTCATGCGTCTAAAGCCGCATGACTGAAAGAGCGGTTTCCCCCAGACCCCTTTCCGAGAAAGACATAATATTTAACAGTTATCCCTAAGTTATTCTCCCTCAAAATATAAGGAGTTCATGTATGCGCAAATCCTTTGTGTCGCTGATTGCCAATGACCGCTATCAGGTGGGCTGCACCGGGCAAACGGTGTACGTGCGGGACGCTACCGGCAACGAATTGGCGAAATTCAAAGATATGACCTACGCCTATTACCCCGCCCTGCACCCCAACGGCGAAATCGCCGCGGTGTACAGTAATAACGGCATAATGGCCGTCTATTCCCTGTCTGAGCTGCGGCTGATCAAAAAATTTCGGGTATCCGCCATGGATGATACGGAAACCGACCGTATCCCTCTCTTTTCTCCCGACGGGAAGTATCTGTATCACATCGAGGGCAGAAAGGGCGACAGCTTGAACAGCCGGCTGTCCGTCTATTCCACTTTGGATTATCAGCCCGTTATCCGGCTGTTTGAGCAAGGGTCCAAGCTGGTTTTATCTCGCATGGAATGGGACGATAAAACCAACTGTCTCTTTCTGCTGGGCTATTTCCGAAAAGAAGAATACAATGAGCAGTTTATCGCCAAATTGATCGACCAATCGCTGCAGGATGTACGATACCCGGATGATCATGTATATGATTTTTACCGGGATTATATTGGCTTAAAGCAACTGGGCTTCACTCAGCATTCTTACAAATGGTCCGGTTTTGCCATGATGCCCATCGTAAAAGCCGATCTGGAAAAGCATTTGGGACATCCGGTGGACATGGGCCCCTTCAATCGGGAATATAGCCTGGAGGACATAAAGAAAATGAATCTCTCTCTGGCGCAGTTATGGGAAGAAACCGGCGAAAAGTAATACTATTACTCAATTAAAAATGGCCATTTCTGGGGGAAACCGCTCTTTGAAGCCCAAAGAGCGGTTTCCCCCAGACCCCCTTCCGAGAAAGGCGAATAGGGGGTTATGATTCTATGCAAAACGGTTTAAGCATGCCTACATTAGTAGTATAATACTATTACCTAATTAAAGCAAGACACAATCCATTTGCGAGCAGTGATATG
>JAUNMW010000359.1 GCA_030537395.1 Clostridia bacterium
CTGGGAAAAGACTATGCCGATAAAGAAAAAGCGGGCGAAGCAATCCTGGCTGCCTGCAAGTCCGTCAAGAACGATCAGGAGTTTGGCATTGGCGAATACCGAGGATTTCTGATGTACCTGATGTATAATCCCATCGGCAATCAATACATTCTGACCTTAAAAGGTGAAATGTCCCATCCGGTGGAGCTGGGCGCTGATCCACGCGGCAATATCACCAGGATCGACAACGTGCTTGCCGGGATTCCTCGCAGGCAGCAAAACGTGGAAAACAAGCTGAATGATCTGAATCAGCAGATGTCCACCGCCAAAGCTGAGCTGGGTAAGCCCTTCCCACAGGAGGAAGAACTGCGCACCAAGAGCGCGCGCTTGGCAGAACTGGACGCAAAGCTGAATCTGGATCATCCCGCTGCGCAGGCTGAAAAGAAAAAGCCGGAACAGGAGCGATGATGCGAATGACGCTTTATGAAACAGTTAAATCCAATGTGACCACGCTTCAGGCCGCAGAGCGCTACGGCCTGAAGGTGGGTCACGGGGGCATGTGTAAGTGCCCTTTTCATAACGATAAGAATCCAAGCATGAAAGTGGACAAGCGGTTTCACTGCTTCGGCTGCCAGGCGGATGGTGATGTCATCAATTTCACCAGCCGTCTTTTTGATCTATCGCCAAAGGCAGCTGCTATGAAACTTGCAGACGATTTCGGCATTCACCATGATCCACAGCAGATTGAGATTACAATCAAGAAGCCACGAATGATCAGCGAAAAGGAAATCTTTGAACATAAGGTTTCCTATTGTTATGAGGAGCTTGTGAACTATCGGAATCTGCTGGTGCAGTGGCAACAGCAGTATGCGCCAAAGACTCCTGATGAAGAATGGCATCCGCTGTTTATACATGCTGTTCACAATCTGGAGACCGTTGAACAGGAGCTGGATACGCTGCTGTCCGGTTCAGATTATGAGAAGCGGGAAATAGTTTCAGATCATTTGAGAAAAAAGAAATACCACGGGGAGGATTACCTAATGGAACCAACTGTTAATGTGCCGGTGTATCCGGAATCCGCAGCTCATGCACGGAAATTCGGGGAACTGGAACAGTATCGGAAATCACATTTTGCCAATATCGACTGTAAAAAGGATATTGAGCAAGCAATCTCAGAAAACTTTGACGGCTTCCGTCTGAACAAACGGGCCGCCGAAGAGATCATCGCAAAGTATGGGCCAGAGCGCGTCAGCACAGTGCTGGCGGCAACGGTGCAGGTAAAAGAATGGGATGGACGTTTCTCTGCGGCCAACAAAGATTGGGCCTTTACTTTTGATTTTCCTGATGCCCAGAATGATCTTGGCTTTGATCGGCGTGACAGCTATGCTGTGACCTCTCATCCTGCTGTGCTGGATGGCTTTATCAACCAGGTGCGGCAGGATATTAAGGCCATGGAGCATCGGCTGGAAGATGAACGAAAATATGCTGTCCTGCTGACGGATACGCAGGAAATCAAAATTGTCGAATGTGATCCGCAGGAAGAAATGTTCGGAATCGCAAGAGGACTGATCGGCTGCGAATGGATTGAACTGGTGGAAGCGACACCATTAGCGGAACAGGGTTATCTGCTGCTGATTGATGACGAAGGCAAAATGAGGAGTGGAGAAATTCCTATCAACTGTATCGCCAGTGATCTGTATGCTTCTGATCAGCATGGTGATCCCATTGTCGGCAATACAATGATCGTGCGGGCAGCGGATGAAAAGCTGGAGTTGCTGACTGCCTCTGAAGCAAAGCATTTGGCTGACGATCTGGTGAAAAGCCGTGACAAAGCGATTGAAAAAATCTCACGCGCCTTTGGCCTGCTTCCCAAGCAGAAGACGGAGCCTGAAATAATGTCAGCATCCCGGCGACAGCCTTGCAAGAAAAACGGCATGGAGCGATAATTAAAGTGGAAGAGGAAAGAAGGCTGATTCACCAGGGGTTCATGACAACGCCGTCTGAGGATGCGCTGATCCAGAAGAAAATGAAAACCTTCGGTCTAAGGAAGAAATCAGCGTTTTTTCGAGCCATGGTGCTGAATGGATATATCCTGAAGCTCGACCTTCCTGAAATCCGTGAATTACTCCGCTTGATGAAAAACCTGGCCAACAATGTCAATCAGATGGCGAAACGGCTGAATGAACAGGGTAACATCTATGAGACTGAAATGGATGGTATCCAGCAGCGGATGGATGAACTCTGGAACACGATGAACCAGATCCTTACTAAACTGGAAGGGTCAAAAGAATAGGAGGCTGCCACAATGCTGAAGCTCATCATGAAAATCATCCTGACGCCCTTTATGCTGGCTGCACGCCTGATGCTGGGCCTGGCAGCCTTCATCACTTCCATCGCTTCAACCATTATTGGTCTGACGGTGACGGTGTTTCTCTTGCTGGGCGTGGTCGAATTCACCATCGGTTATTGGCAGAATGGGATCGCGTTCATGGTGCTGGCGCTGCTTGCAAGCCCCATCGGTTTGCCTGTGCTGGCCAACTTCCTGCTGAACAGAATGGATCATATTCTCGGTTTCTTTGAAGGTCTGCTCTGCTGAATAGCATCATCAAT
>JAUNMW010000082.1:0-3962 GCA_030537395.1 Clostridia bacterium
CGGCAGCGGGTGTAAGCGCGGGTAGAGAACTTGGCAGGCCGCGCCTGACGGATCTTCATACTGGTCTTTGCCATTTTTCTTCTCCTCCCTTACTGCGCAGCAAAGGGCATGCCCAGCAAACGCAGCAGCTCCTTGGCCTCTTCGTCGGTCTTGGCGGTGGTGACGAAAATCATCTCCATGCCGCGGATCTTTTCCACCTTATCGTATTCGATTTCGGGGAAGATCAGCTGTTCCTTGATGCCCAGGGCGTAGTTGCCGCGGCCGTCGAAGGCTTTGGTGGATACGCCGCGGAAGTCGCGGACGCGGGGCAGCGCGATGTTGACCAGCTTATCCATGAATTCTTCCATGCGGGCGCCGCGGAGAGTCACCTTCGCGCCGACGTTCATGCCCTGACGGAGCTTGAAGTTGGCGACGCTCTTCTTGGCTTTGGTGACGAGGGGCTTCTGGCCGGCGATCTGGGTCAGTTCAGCAACGGCGGATTCCAGGGCTTTGGCATTATCTTTGCAATCGCCCAGACCCATGTTGATGATGACCTTTTCCAACCGGGGGATTTCCATAACATTCTTGTAGCCGAACTTCTGCTGCAAGGCAGGCACAGCTTCGGCCAAATACTTTTCTTTAATTCGCGTAGGCATTTGCTTGTGACCTCCTTATCAGTCGATTTCGGCGCCGCACTTTTTGCAGATGCGGACGTTTTTGCTGGCGGTCTTGCCGTCCTTGCCGGTCACTTCCACGATCTTGTGGGCGATCCGGGTGGCTTTGCCGCACTTGGGGCAGATGACCATCACGTTGCTGGCATCAATGAAGGCTTCCTTCTTGATGATGCCGCCGGGCTGGCCCTGCTGACGGGATTTCTGGTGCTTGGTGACCATGGCCACGCCTTCCACCACGACCTTGCCGGTCTTGGGAGCGGCGGCGACCACCTTGCCCTTGGTTCCCTTGTCTTTGCCGGAGATGACAACGACCTGATCCTTGGCTTTTACAAACATCTCATTGTCCTCCTTACAGCACTTCGGGGGCGAGGGACACGATCTTCATGTAGTCCTTCTCGCGCAGCTCGCGGGCCACCGGCCCAAAGATACGGGTACCGCGGGGCATTTTGTCATTGCCGATGATGACGGCGGCGTTGTCATCAAACTTGATGTAGCTGCCATCGGGGCGGCGCTGGGGCTGATGCAGACGAACGACGACAGCCTTGACCACGTCGCCCTTCTTCACCTGGCCACCGGGCGTTGCGGTCTTCACAGAGGCTACGATGACGTCGCCGATGGAAGCGTAACGCACATGGGACCCACCCAGCACGCGAATGCACATGATTTCCTTGGCGCCGGAGTTGTCGGCTACCTTGAGTCGCGTTTGCGGCTGAATCATAGGGGTTTCCTCCTTTATAGGTTCCTCATTCATGGTGGGTACTCAATGCCCCCATGAGAGGTCGGATACAATCTGCACTCTCTGCGCCGTTCCTATTGAGCGAAGCCGGCGGAGAGAGGGCGATGGACGTTCGCGTGATTTGTGCCGAATCTGGGATGAGATTTCCGAGATAAGGGCCGCCGGCGTAGCAGCGCTACGTCAAGGCCCGCAGAGCGGAAAGCTCGCCCGGAGGCGGTGCAAAGCACCGAACGGACATCGACCGAACGACGCCAATTACTTGGCTTTTTCGATGATTTCCACCAGCCGCCAATGCTTATCCTTGGACAGGGGACGGCATTCCATGACTTTCACGGTGTCGCCGACGCCGCAGGCGTTTTCTTCATCGTGCACCTTGATTTTGCTGGTGCGGGTGATGAACTTGCCATACAGGGGATGACGCACACGGGTGGACAGGGAGACGACGATGGTCTTGTCCATCTTATCGCTAACGACCACGCCAACGCGGGTCTTGCGGATGCCTCTTACTTCAGACATGGTATTGACTCCTTTCACGGCTTATCGGTCACGCCTTGCTCTGCTGGGTCTGCACGGTCATCGCACGGGCGATGTCACGCTTGACGGCAGTGATCTGCATGGTGTTTTCGAGCTGACCGGTGGCAAGCCGGAAACGAAGGTTGAAGAGCTCTTCCTTGAGCTCGGCGATCTTCGCGGTCAATTCCTCAGGCTTCATGGCTGCGAATTCCTTGGCCTTCATTTGCTTTCACCACCCGCTTTAATTTCTTCGTTGGGATTGGGAGCGTCTTCCCGCTTCACAATCTTGGTTTTCAGAGGGAGCTTGCCGGCGGCCAGACGCAGGGCTTCACGGGCCACGGTCTCTTCAATGCCGCCAATTTCAAACAGGACCCGGCCGGGCTTAACCACGGCCACCCAGTATTCCGGGGTACCTTTACCGGAACCCATGCGGGTTTCAGCCGGCTTTTCGGTAACGGGCTTGTCGGGAAAAATCTTGATCCAAACCTGGCCGCCGCGCTTGGTGTAACGGGTCAGCGCAATACGGGCGGCTTCGATCTGCTGGGAAGTGACCCAGCAGGGCTCCATGGCCATCAGGCCGATGTCGCCGTTGGAGATGAAATTGCCGCGATGGGCGGCGCCCTTCATGCGACCGCGGAACTGCTTGCGGTGCTTGACTCTTTTCGGCATCAGCATAGGATTACTTGCCTCCTTCGATCGCGGGAGCGGGCTGCGCGGCAGGCTTCTTGGCCTTGGGCAGGATCTGTCCCTTGTATACCCACACCTTCACGCCCAAGCGGCCGTAAGTGGTCTTGGCTTCGGCAAAGCCGTAGTCAATGTTGGCGCGCAGGGTCTGCAGGGGGATGGAGCCTTCATGGTAATGTTCGGTGCGGGCGATGTCCGCGCCGCCCAGACGGCCGGAGATGGCGATCTTGACGCCCTTGGCGCCGGCCTTGTTGGCCCGCTGGATGCTCTGCTTCATGGCGCGGCGGAAAGCGATGCGCTTTTCCAGCTGCTGCGCGATGTTTTCAGCGATCAGCTGCGCATCGGTGTCGGGGGTCTTCAGGTCGATCACGCGGATGTTCACGGCATGGCCCACGAACTTTTCCACTTCAGCCTTCAGATCTTCGATGCCCTTGCCGCTGCGGCCGATGATCATGCCGGGCTTGCCGGCGAACAGCGTCACCGTCATGCGGGAAGCGCTGCGTTCGATATCGATCCGGCTGATGCCGCAGGAGTAGAACTTATCTTTCAGCATGTTACGAAGACGGAAGTCTTCGTTCAGGTTATTGGCAAAATCTTTCTTCCCGGCATACCAGCGGGTGCTCCAATCATAGATAACACCAACGCGAGCGCCATGGGGATTAACTTTCTGACCCATTGTGATCCTCCCTTTACTTCTTCTGGTCGAGCACCACGCTGATGTGGCAGGTGCGCTTGAGCATGGGGGAAGCGCTGCCGCGGCTGCGGGCTACGTAGCGCTTGAGGGTCGGGCCGGGGTTGGCGTAGCACTCGGCAACATACAGAGTGCTGCGATCCAGATCCTGGTTGTTCACCGCGTTGGCGATGGCGGAAGAAAGCACTTTCGCGATCACGGGAGAAGCAGCCTTGGGGGTGAACTGTAGAATGGCGAGCGCCTGATCCACATCCTTGCCGCGAATCAGATCGAGAACGATCTTGGCCTTGCGGGAGGACAGGCGGATGTGCTTGGCGTGCGCCTGGGGACGCTTATCGCGGCTTTGAGCCCGGGCAGCGCCCTTTTCACGGGTACGAGTAGCCATCTTTCTTTTCTCTCCTTCCCTTACTTGCGGCCAGTGGCCTTTTCGCCCGCGTGACCGCGGAACGTGCGGGTGGGGGCGAATTCGCCCAGCTTGTGGCCAACCATGTCTTCGGTGATGTATACCGGCACATGCTTGCGGCCATCGTGCACCGCGATGGTGTGACCGACGAATTCGGGGAAGATGGTCGAGGCGCGGCTCCAGGTCTTGAGCACCTGCTTGGCGCCGGAATTGTTCATATCTACGATACGCTTATACAGCGCTTCCTGTACAAACGGGCCTTTCTTTACGGAACGGCTCATG
>JAUNMW010000082.1:4062-5893 GCA_030537395.1 Clostridia bacterium
GTGTTGCCCACGGTGCCGATGGTGGCCATGGCGTTCATGGGGATCTTGCGGAATTCGCCGGAGGGCATACG
Organism: Clostridia bacterium; assembly: GCA_030537395.1. GTDB lineage: Bacteria > Bacillota > Clostridia > Christensenellales > Aristaeellaceae > RUG563. The sequence goes on from JAUNMW010000082.1 coordinate 4,134, forward strand.
CACCTGAGCGTAAGCGCCTTCTTTACCCATCAGCTGGGCGTAAGCGCCGGCGGACCGGACCAGCTGGCCGCCCTTGCCGGGCTTGATCTCGATGTTGTGGATCAGGGTACCAACGGGGATGTTGGCCATGGGCAGGGCGTTGCCGGGCTTGATGTCGGCGTTTTCGCCGGCCATCACGGTGTCGCCCACCTTCAGATCCAGAGGAGCCAGGATGTAGCGCTTTTCGCCGTCCACATAGTGCAGCAGGGCGATGAAGGCGCTGCGGTTGGGATCGTATTCGATGGCGGCCACTTTGGCGGGCACGTCTTTCTTATCCCGTTTGAAATCGATGATACGATACTTGATCTTGTTGCCGCCGCCCTGGTGACGGACGGTGATTTTGCCCTGCTTATTGCGGCCCGCGTTCTTTTTCTTGTATTCGATCAGGCTCTTTTCAGGGGTCTTCTTGGTGATTTCCTCAAACGTCAGCACCGACATAAAGCGGCGGGCGGACGAAGTCGGCTTATATACTCGAATGGCCATTTGTCTTCTCCTCCCTTACACCATGCCCTCAAAGAATTCGATGGGCTTGGAATCTTCCGTCAGGATCACATAGGCTTTCTTCACTTCAGGAGTGCGGCCCTGATGCACGCCCTGGCGCTTCATTTTACCCAGGGTGCGCAGGGTGTTCACCCGCGCTACTTTAATGGAAGGAAATACTTTTTCCAGCGCCTTTTTGATTTCCACCTTGTTGGCGTCCACGGCCACTTCAAACACGTACCGCTTGTCGGCGATGCCGTCGTAGCCTTTTTCAGTCAGGACGGGGCGCAGGATGATATCATGCGGGTTCTTCATGCGTACACCTCCTGGAGGTCCTGCATGGCCCCTTTGAGCACCACGATCTTTTCGGCGTTCAGCAGGTCATACACATTGATGGTGTTTACATAGGCGTCCTTGAGGGTGGGGATGTTCTTGCCGGCGCGGATGACGGATTCGTCACGGCCGGGAAGCACCAGCAGCGTCTTGGTTTCCTCGGCGCCCAGGGCCTTGAGAACGCCCGCCATCAGCTTGGTTTTGCTCTGGGCCAGCTTGATTTCGTCCACGACCACGATCGCGCCGTCGTTGAACTTGCTGGTCAGGGCGCTCTTCATAGCGATGCGGCGCACCTTCTTGGGAACCTTGATCACATAGTCCCGGGGCTGGGGCGCGAACACCACGCCGCCGTGACGGAACTGGGGAGCGCGGTTGCCATGGTGGCGAGCATTGCCGGTGCCCTTCTGGCGATAAATTTTCCGGCCGCCGCCGCGGACCATGCCGCGGGTCAGGGCGCTCTGGGTGCCCTGGCGCTGATTAGCTAAAATGGAGCGAACGACCAGATGCATGGCGGGGACATTGATGGGAGCGGCGAAGATTTCTTCGTTCAGCTCCATGCTGCCCACTTTCTTGCCCTGCATGTCGAGCACATCGATGTTAGGCATTGTTTGTTTCCTCCTTCATCAGGCCTTGCAGGAATTACGGATGAGCAGCAGGCCTTCCTTGGGGCCGGGCACTGCGCCGTGAACCAGCAGCAGGCTGCGCTCGGCGTCCACCTGAACGATGGACAGGTTCTGGATGGTGACCCTTTCCACACCGTAATGGCCGGCCATGTGCTTGTTCTTGAACACGCGGGAAGGATCGGAGTTGGCGCTCATGGAACCCACGCCGCGATGATACTTGGAGCCGTGGGCCATGGGGCCGGTGTGCTGATTCCAGCGGTAGATGGGGCCGGTGTAGCCGCGGCC
>JAUNMW010000082.1:5993-14258 GCA_030537395.1 Clostridia bacterium
CCCGCCTGAATGACCGTCACGGGAACCAGACGGCCGTCGGGCAGGAAAATCTGGGTCATGCCCAGCTTTTTGCCAACGATTGCCTTTTTCATAATTGCCCTCCTGCCTTACAGCTTGATTTCGATTTCGACGCCGGCCGGCAAATCGAGCTTCATCATGGCGTCCACAGTGCGGGGATTGGGGTTATGCACGTCGATCAGGCGCTTGTGCGTGCGGCGTTCAAACTGCTCGCGGCTATCCTTATACTTGTGCGGTGCGCGGAGGATCGTTACGATCTCCTTTTCGGTGGGCAGCGGGATCGGGCCGGAGACCCGAGCGCCCGTGCGCTTCGCGGTTTCCACAATGCGCTCGGCGGACTGGTCGATCAGGTTATGCTCGTACGCCTTGAGCTTGATGCGGATTTTCTGGCTGGCCATGGTTTTTCCTCCTTGATTTCGTACTCACGGCTGACGGTGGGAGTCTTGCCCAACTCGTCTGGCGCTTCGCAGGCGGCGCCATCCAAACTGGGGAAGCCCGTCGCCTTCCGTGCCTTTGGCACGGTTCGAGTCCGTTCGCCGGGATCATGCCCCGGCTGGTCCACATTAATTACCTGCTCTGGCCCGAGCAGCAACTTAATGCTTCATCCCTAAACAGACAGCTTTACTATTATACACAACTTCTCTGCATATTGCAAGCATTTTTCACCCCGTTTTGAAAATTTTTTTCTATTTTTTTCAGCTCTGATTCCGCTGAAACCCCTGCTTTTCTTCTCTTTTTTTATATGTTTCATGACAACCTCTCCGGGTGTGTCGTATTTTCCAGCCAAAGACAATTTTGCTGAATCGATGAAATCCGCATCCGAACGCTTTTTCTCGCCTGCCGCATCATTTCCGGCAGAAGATACAGCATCTTGTGTTTTCTAATTCCCCCCATTCTTGATCTTGTGAATGAAAGACAGTTTTGCTTTTCAAAAATGAAAGAAAATGCCGCTCCATGCGGAACACATGGAACGGCAGAGGGCAAATGATGCTGTTCTTGCTGTATCAATCAATGCTTGAATCATCCCGTCAGCAGCAAAGGAATCCGTGGCTTCCTGGTTTCTTTCCGGCTGTCTGAAATTGTTTTTTGTGTTCACGCCTGCCACTTGAGCAGGGCCAGGGCAGGCTGCTCGCTCAGATCGCCCTTGGTGACGCGCAGCAGGGGCATGGAAGCCGCATCGGGCGCGCCCATGAGCCGCAGGAATTCTTTTTCGTCGGAAATGGGCCAGCCGCCGTTCACTTCGGTTTTATAGTGCATGGGAATGGTGATCCGGGGCTTCAGGGCCCGCACCATATCATAAGCCTGAGCGGCGTCGATGGTAAAGTACCCGCCCACGGGGATCATCAGCACGTCGATCTTGCCCAATGCAGCAATTTGTTCAGAGGTCAGGGGGGCCCCCTGATCGCCCATGTGGGCCAGGGTCAGGCCCTCCATTTCCATTTTCATGATCAGATTTTTGCCCCGCTTGGCCCCGTCCGCGTCGTCATGAACAGAGGGGATGGCGGTGATTCTCACCTCGGGAGCGGGATGCCATTCCCCGGCGCTGTCGATGATGGCAGGCACGCCGGACGCCTTTTGAATATAGCTGTGATCGCCGTGGCCGTGGGTCACGGTCACCGCGTCGGCCCGGTAGGTGCCCATGGGATAGCCCACATGGTCGTCATAGGGGTCGGTGAGCAGGCAAAAGCCATTGGCGCACTCCAGATAAAATTCCGAATGACCGTGATACGTGATCAGCATAAAACCAACCTCCTTATGAATGACTTTCCTCCGAGAGTGAAAACAGAATCAGTTTCCCCAGCGCGGCGGGCAGCGGCCTATGCTCCCGCTGAGCCAAAGCGGAAAGAGGGGATAAAGCCTGATATAAGCCCTTCCAATCCTTCCCGTCCAGATATTTGAGCGTCAGCCGCAGGGCGGGCAGCGCGTCCGGAGAAAATTCCGCGCCGAACCGAATCAAACGCTGAGCCAGCGCATACAGCGCCAGCGTTTCTTCCGCGGGATCAATCTCCGCCTCCGGCACGCCGTCCAGCAGCTTTTGATATTTCTCCGGTGCAGCGTCGATATATGCCAGGGAATCCCGAATAGAAACTGAAAAACCCTGATCCCGTAAAAAGCCTGATACCGCTTCTTCCTCCCCGTGCCGGGGATAATCGGATACGAATAGGCCCTCCCCCTGATCCCTGCGGAGAAAGCCCCGAGGGATCATGCCCCGCAGCTCCTGCCGCCAGGGGTCCAGGGCGCTCATTGCTTCCCGGCGGGGCAGAACCGGATGCGAAGCTCGTGCATGGCGGCAAACTGGCCCTGCAAATCCAATTGATAGGTCAGGTTCACTTCGCCCACCGGGCCGTCCTCCACCTGATACTTCACATGGGTAGCGTACACGCCCATGGCCAAATCGCCATAGGGGGTGCGATAATTGCCCTCGAACCGGTGCCCCTGCTCAAACACCATGCTGGTGGCGTACTGCCCCGTGCGCTGCATGGTCACCACCCCGCCGCCGATGGTCAGCGTCACGTCGTGGCTTTCATTGTCCGGCTGGGTTTCTGTATAATCGATGCGCCAGGCATCCTTTTCCCCCGTCATGGTGCCGGTGGTCAGCAGCCGAACGGAATCGGAGGGCTCGTCGTCGTCATGGGTCCAGCCCATCACGGACAAAAGCACTTGCTGTTCTTTCTTCATGGATAATTCCTCCCACCATCCAGTATAGCAGACTCCGTTCCATCCCGCAAGAGCGGAAAAGGCAATTTCATACAAATTGAAATTCGGCAGGGAGGGGGAACGTTTACTTTCTTCTGTGAAGAAAGTAACAAAGAAGCAATTCGCGAAACTATGTGGTGGATAAACCCGACGAGTTCCGCGTGTTAGGCTGGGGACGAAATATAGAAAGCTTTCGGGCACAATGAAAATACAGGAAAATATCTGGGAGAAAAGCCGCAGTCAAACAGGCTGGTCTATGCCAACTTGGTTGATAAGCGGCCTTTCTCCCAGATATTTTCCTGTATTTTCACCGGATGCAAAGCATCCGGTCTGGCGGCCAAAGGCCGCCGTGCCCGAAAGCGACAATGTAGCCGGTATGTTTGGCAGTCAGCTTAACGCAACAGCGGGAACCATGTTTTCTCGTCACATCAAGTCAATTCCGCTATTGCGGGTCCAGGGACGAACCGCCGATTCCTGCCAGTGGCAGAAATCGAATCGGCGGTGAGATCAAGCGAAACGAGCAATCTCCCCTGTGGGGAGTTGCGACGATTGAGCTTGCGGATACTCACCGCCCTGGTGCGGGCCTGGGGCGGACAGCCCCAGCGTAACCCCTTCCCCGCTAAATCCCAATTTGCTTCGCATTTCCTTACTCTTCCACGATCGGGTCCACCGGGTACAGCTTCACTTCCGTTTCTTCCTCGCCGTAGCGGATAAAAACAGTATCGGGCATTTCGTCTGAAAGGGGGAAATCGTAGGTCATATCATAATTGGATTCGTGCGCCTGTCCGTACTGCAGCGTTCGATCCCTCCATTCCGCGTCCTGGGACAATCGCACGCCCATGGGCGCGGGGTTGAACTGCACATACTTATGCTCGCTGTCGTCCCAATCCCAGGAAACGGTGACGCGCATAAAATCATAGCCCGTCTGCCGGGCGGTCACGCTTTTCACCCGCATATCGTTTCGCGTGAAGCGGATGGGAAAAACCAGCCGGGATTTGGAAACGGCCGGGGGCGTGAACCAGTCCATGTTATTCCCATCCGGCACTTCCTCCGGCGCCGCGGGAATCAGCTTCACTTCCCGCTTTTCCCCAGCATAAAACAGGGTCAGGCTTTCCGGCATTTTCGTCACTTCAATGAAGTAGGCCAGCTGTTCCTGCTGGTTTTCATGGGCTTTGCCGTAAGGCGCTGTGACTTCTACATTATCAGATGCCGGCGAACAAACACCCATTCCCCACATTTCCTGATAAACGGCGTCATTGCTTTCCATATCCCAGGTCCAGCGCAGCCGGATTTCCAGACCCAAATCCGTCAATTGGGCGGAAAGCACGGAAGCCTGCATACCGTACTTATCAAACGCGGCGGTTTCCTCCCCCCGGGCGGCGGTCACATCCAGCGGCTGAACGGGGATGGTCACCCGAAACTTGTTTTCCTCCTGTTCAACCAAATTTTGCGTAAAGCCGTTCATGTTCAGGGTACCGGTCACGGTCACCCGCACTTCCTTTTCCTCCGTCTTCCAGGGAACGGTCTCCATATACAGCAGGGTACCGTCCTCCAGGGTGCGCGTATTATAGCGCCATCCCATCGAGCTCGTGGGCAAACCCAAATTCCCCTGATCATCTTCGATATACACGCTTAAATGGCAAGGAGTCAAAGATTTTTTCTTTTCCTGCAGGTATTCTCCCAAGGTCTGGCTGCTCTTTTCGCCCACATCCAGCCACGAAAGGGACCAATGGTCCAGGGGAAACGACAGCAGCTCCCGCTTTTCCAGGGTGCCGTCCTCCAGTACATCATGTATTGTAAGCTGTGACTGCGGTACAATGAGATTGTATTTGCTCCGGGGCTTCACCTCGATCACGATATACACCTTCTGCCCGTCGCAGAAGGCGTCCCGCACCCGATAAACGGCGGACGGCGCTTCCGTATCGCCCGTGACGGTAAACACGGTGCCGCTTTCCTCCGTGGCTGAGGGCGTGCTTTTCCAAATGTTGAACAGATCGCCCAGGCGCAATTCGCCCGCGGCGGCGCACACTGAGCCGGTAAGCAGCAGCGCGAATACCACCGCCGCAAACCAGGTGAACCTTTTTTTCATTCTCCGCTCCTTTACGCTTTTTTGCGCGGTCAGAGCGCGGCGCATCGCCGCTTCAAATTCCGGGTCCGCCGGACCGATGGAACGTTTAAAATCCTCCGCCGTTTTCATGCGCCGAACACCTCCTCCCGCAGCATAACCTTCAGTTTTTCCCTGCCGATTCGCAGCCGGGTTTTCACCGTACCCTGGGGCAAACGAAGCATGGCCGCCGTTTGAATGACGGAATAGCCCTCGATGTAATGCAGCAGGATGGGCATGCGGTACTTTTCCTCCAGGGCCAGCAGCGCGTCCCGAAGCTCGGGCGGATGGTCCTGGGCGGTTACCGGCACGTCGTCCCGGGGCAGCACGCGCTTATTGTGCTTCTGTATGTTGTGGCATACGTTCAGCAGGATCCGGATCACCCAGGTTTGCAGGTATTCCGGATTTTTCAGCTGTTCCCGCCTTTCCCAGGCGCGCCTCAGCGTTTCCTGCACCGCGTCCTCCCGATCGCTTTTCTGGGGCAATTGGGCATAGGCCACCCTGTAAAGCGTCTGGGTCATGGCAATGATCTGGCAGGCGAATTCCTGGCTGTTCATGAAGCTTGCTCCTTGCGTCTTGTTGAACCGGTTCAATGGTTAGACCGCGAAAAGGGCAAAAAGGTTTTTGGGGCGGCAAAAAACATGGAGATTTATACGTCAATACAGAAAGGATGCTTTCAGACATCAAAAGAGTTGAGAGTTGAGATTTATATGGTCGCTGACTTCCTGTTCATGCAGAAAATGGCGTAAATGAACAAAATATATCTCAACTCTTAACTCTTAACTCTCAACTCTAATTGATAGCTCTGATCGGCTGAACAGCTACAAAACGCCGCCCGTCCCCTTCTTCCGCTCCCTCCGCCGGATGCGGTTGATGTGGCGCTCAAAATCGCCGGAATCCATGAGGGCGGCCAGCACGTACTGCTCGAAGGCGGGTACGGGGCAGGAATAGAAGCCTGCTTTGCGCGTAAATATATCCAGCAGATGAGGCGGCAGCACCATATAGCCCACGCGGATGGAGGGAGAAATGGTGCGGGAAAAGGTATTCAAGTAGATCACGTTTTGGTGCTCCGCCCGGGCGAATACCGTTTCCTCCGGCTTGCGCAGAAGGGAAAACTCCGATTCAAAATCGTCCTCCACAATGTAGCGGCCCTCTTTGGCCGCCCATTGCAGATATTCCCGGCGCTTGGACGCGCTGGCGGTGACGCCGCTGGGGAAGCTGCGGTAGGGGCTGATGTGCAGCACCTGGGCGGAGGTTCGGTTCAAAGCGGCGGTTTGGATGCCGTCCCGGCCCAGGGGCAAAAGATCGCATTGTACGCCCCGGGCCCTGTACACCTGCTCGATCTTTTCATAGGAGGGGGCCTCGATGGCAAACACCCGGTCGCTGCCCAGCATTTCCACCACCAGTCCATACAGGTATTCCGCGCCGGAGCCGATGATGATCTGCTCCTTTTCCGTCCGGATGCCCCGGTTCCGGGCCAGATACAGGGAAATGGCCCGGCGCAGCTCCTCGCATCCCGCGTTGGGCGATTTATTCAATATAGCCTCCCCGTATTCCGTCAGCACCCGGCGCATGGTGCGGGCCAGCACAGAAAAAGGAAAGGCGTTTTCCTTGTCGTCGGAGTATTCCACGGCGTGCCGGGCTGTTTCCCGGGCGGGAGGCAGGGCGAAGGTATCCCCCTGCCGGAAGCATACGAAATACCCGCTCCGGGGGCGGGATTCAATGTAGCCCTCCTGACACAGCAATTCATAGCTGTGATCCACCGTCACCGCGCTGACCCCCCGGTCCCGGGCCGTCTGCCGCCGGGAAGGCAGGCGGGACCCATAGGGCCAGGTCCCTTCAATGATTTCCTGGCGCACCGCTTCGTACAGCGCCAGATAAGCCGGTTTTTCCTGTTTCATACTATTGAAATTCTAAAACCTTTTTAGATTCTGGATGGATTTTTCATTCTGGCTAAGCTGAATGAAAGGAGGCGTAGCAGCGCTACGTTGACTGGAATGAAGCAACGCCAGAATGGAAAAGGCGCCAGAAGATAAAAGGTTTTAGGATTGAAATAGTATCATCTGGTCTTATGTTTTTCTCCTGTTCTGGCACTTTTCACAAGTCCACATTGGTATTATACTGTACACCGTTCCCAAAGTAAAGTGAAAAGACGGGAGATGAACACAATGAAAGCCAAGGATTCCAAGATATTTGATATCGTTTTTGTGGGCGTGCTGGCCGCCATGGTGTACGTGGTCACCCTGTTCCGGTTTCCGCTGCTGGGCTCCAAAGTGCATTTTGCCAACGCGGTGTGTCTGCTGGGCGGCATGCTGCTGGGGCCCACCCTGGGCGGCTTCGCGGCGGGCATCGGCTCCGCGCTGTACGACGCTTTTACCGGCTATGATTTTATCAACGTGCTGATCACCTTCGTGAGCAAATTCGCCATGGCCTGGGTATGCGGAAAAATCATGGACGCCACGGTAAAAGGGAATCACCGCTTTGACCGTACCCTGCTGGCCTCCGTGGCCGGGGCCCTGACCTACGTGGCCCTGTACATGCTGAAAACCTATATTTACAACCGCTTCGTGTACGGCTATCCCCTGGACGCCGTGGGCGTGACCATGATGAGCAAGCTGATCCCTTCCCTCATCAATGCCGGCGCGGCCATCGTGGCGGCCCCCATCTTCTTCCACGCCGTGCTGCCCGCCCTGAAAACCGGCGGGGTGCTCAAGCGCATCCACGCGGGGGAAATCATCGAAAAATAACGCATTTTGTACACAAGCAAAACAGCGGCAAGGTTGTGTCCCGCCGCTGTTTTTGTTACAATCGTTTTCGTTTCATGATACATGAGAAAAAGGAGATGCTGTTGATGGCCATTGACAAAGTAAAGGCTTTTTTCAGGCAGTATGATATGGAAGATCGGATTCGTGAATTTTCCGTTTCCAGCGCCACAGTGGAGCTGGCGGCGGAAGCGCTGGGCTGCGAGGGCTGCCGCATTGCCAAATCCTTATCCTTTCAGGTGAACGGGGACCCCATCCTGGTGGTAGCCGCCGGGGATGCTAAGGTGGACAACGCTAAATTCAAGGCGCAGTTCGGGGTCAAGGCCAAAATGCTCTCCCCGGACGATACTCTGGCCCAGATCGGCCACGCGGTGGGCGGCGTGTGCCCCTTCGCGATCAACGACGGGGTCCGGGTGTACCTGGATGAATCCCTGAAACGCTTCGGCACCGTTTTTCCCGCCTGCGGCAGCAGCAACAGCGCTATCGAATTGACCATTCCTGAATTGGAGCGGTTTTCGGCCTGCACCGCCTGGGTGGACGTATGTAAAGCATGGAGCTGAGACATTTAATGGAAGAAAAGCTTTATTGAGCCCTTTAAGTTACGCAGTTAGTTCCGACTAAGGGGTACACTGGGGGCTGCGCGCCCCCAGACCTGCGCCAGGGCCTGTTGTCCGCAGCCTCAAT
>JAUNMW010000360.1 GCA_030537395.1 Clostridia bacterium
CCTCTGCTGGAATGCAGATGGTATCTTATTTTCCTATTTGCATCACGCATCTTAGCATTAAATCATAACAGTATTAAATCAGCTGCCATTCTCCTGCCGCACCCGAGGGAATCACCCAATCTTTACCGTTTCCCCGCAGGCGGATTTCTCCGTTTCCGCTGCGGCGGATGGTAAGATGGATCAGGCGGCCATAGGAAAAATCAAAATCCACCGTTACATCGCCTGGGGCGCGCATACCGCGCATGCTGCCGGTTTTCCAAGCTGCCGGTAGTGCGGGCAGCATGGTGATCCAGCCGTTTCTTTCCTGCAAAAGCATCTGACCGATCGCCGCGCAGGAGCCGAAATTCCCGTCGATCTGGAAGGGCGGGTGGGCGTCCAGAAGACTGATATAGCTTCCGCCATGGTTCAGGTTGCATGCAGTGCCCGCTTCCACGGGCTGCAATTGACGGCGCAGCAGCTTCAGGGCGTGGTCTCCGTCCCCCAAGCGCGCCCAGGCAGCGGTTTTCCAGGCCAGGCTCCAGCCCGTGCCCTCGTCCCCGCGCAGCAGCAGCGATTGCCGGGCAGCTTCTTGCAGCCTTTCATCGGTGCTTTCCCCGGGATAAAGCACGTACAGGTGGGAAATGTGCCGGTGTTCCGGTTCCGCTTCCTCAAATTCCTTTTCCCATTCCAGCGCCTGGCCTTTGCTTCCGATTTGAAGCGGGGCCAGTTTTTTTAGGGCTGCTTTTACTTCTCGCGCCATGGGTTCATCCGATTGCAAGCGGTGCAGGATCAGAAGATAGTTTTCCCACACCTCCCGCATGATCTGCGTGGTCATGGCGGCGCGGGCGGACACCCGGCATTTATGCCCCTGATCGTAAAACTGATTCTCTGGAGACACCGCCGGGGCGATGGTCAAAAATCCATCCCCATCCTCAACAGCTGTATCCAGGAAAAACCGGGCGGCTAAGCGATGGGGCTCCAGCGCTTGATTCCGTAGAAAATCATCGTCGGGGTGATAGCGGTCGTGCTCCATCAAATGCCGCAGCAGCCAGCCCAGCCCCAGGGGCCAGAACGCGCAGCCCGCGAAGCCCCGGTACTGCTCCCCTACAGGATTGGAAAGTCGCCACAGGTCGGTGTTGTGATGGGCCGCCGCGCCTCGGGCCCCATAATGCGTTTGGGCGGTGCGCTGCCCTGTTTTGCATAAATCGGCGATCAGCTGGAAAAGGGGCTGGCACAGCTCCGGCAGAGCCGATTGCTCCGCCGCCCAGTAATTCATTTGCGTATTGATGTTGATGGTGTAATTGCAGCTCCAGATGGCCCGGGCATCCTGATTCCAGATGCCCTGAAGATTGGCCGGCTGTCCGCCGGGACGGGAGGAAGCAATGAGCAGATACCGCCCAAAATGATACAGCAGCGCGCACAGCCCTATATCGTCCTCCCGGGCGGCGTACAGGCGCTCATCCGTGGGCAGGTTTTCATAGCGTCCGTCCCCCAGCGTCAGCGATACCCTGTTAAAAAGCGCCTGATAATCGGCGATATGCCGGGACAGGGCCGTTTCCCAATCAAGCTCATCTACTTTGGCCCTGTCTTCCTGACATAATTGCTTTTCATCCAGGCCGTCCACAAACGGCTGACGATCAAAGCCATGAAAGCTGGTGCGGGCGAACAGACGGATTTCCACAGCATCCGCCCCTTCCGCCCGCAGCCCGCCGGGGCAGAGCGATACCCGGCCCCCTGCCGCCGTCATGGCAATCAGCACGCGAGCCCGCATGCCTCTTTTTTCCGGCGCGTCCTCATACTGAATGGGATCGTCGCAGTCAATATAGGACGGCACCACGTTGGAGGGGGCCAGCATGTCCATCCAGGCCTGATTTCCTTGCGCTTCCACGCTTCCCCGCAGCGGGGTCCTGAGCAGGGCATCCAGGTTAAGCACGCCGGGCTGATCCGCTGTGATGCGAATAAACAGCGCCTGATCGGGCTGGGAAACAAAGGCTGTGCGGGTATAATGCACGCCGTCCAATTCATATTCCGTTTCGTGCACGGCCCGGTCCAGCCGCAGCCGCCGGGTCAGCGCCTGCGCTTCTCCGTCTCCTTGATGCCGAAGCACCAAATCCCCCAAGGGCAGATAGCTTTGAGTAAATTCCCCCAGCAATTGATCCTCCACCAACGTCTGGGCTCGGGGAAAATCTCCTGACAGGGCCATATCCCGGGCCTGAGCATAATATTCCGCCGCCCCGGGTCTGTTCGTTTCCCGGGGATAGCCGGACCAGAAAGTTTCCTCATTCAGGGCGATCCGTTCTTCCCGGCCTCCGCCAAACATCATGGCCCCCAGCCGCCCGTTGCCCAGGGGCAGCGCTTCCTCCCAATGCTTCGCCGATTGGCGCATCCAAATCTGCATATCCATCTTTTTTGTCCTCAATGCTGTTGTTAATTATTTATAGCGCCCTTTAAATAACTGAGTTAGGTCTAACTAAGGGAAACGTTGGGGCTATCCGCCCCAAACCCCGACCAGGGTGGTGACCACCCTGGACCCGCAATCGCGGAATATGCTTGGTAGGACGAGAAAGCGTTGTTCCCGCTGTTGCTTGCAAGAGATTGAA
>JAUNMW010000083.1 GCA_030537395.1 Clostridia bacterium
CGGATAGCCCCAACGTTCCCCTTAGTTAGAACTAACTCAATTACTTAAAGGGCGCAATAAAAGAATGTTACCGCACCGAATTCAGCAGCGCGTCGTCGATTTTGCCCCAGGCCCCATTGCCCGCGCCCTGGCACTTTACATAGATGCCAACGGTGACTTCGCTGCCCGCGGGGCAGAAGAATTCGGGAACCAGGCCGGTGTCCCAATTGCCGTAAGAAGTGATTTTCATAGGCGCGGTGCCAACTGTTTCTCCGTCCACTTTCACATAAGCGTAAATATCGGTATCCCCCGCGTCGCCGCCCATGATGGATACGGCGAATTTATATTTGCCCTCGGGCAAGGTTTCCACCGACTGCTCCAGGGTGAATTCCACGCTGTCCCTGGCGGCGCTCCAGAAATGGGCGTGCTTGGTGCCGGTAAGGGAATCGGTCTTTTTATCCTCGATGTACAGCTCATTGGCTTTTTTCAGATCGGTAAATACCCAGCCTTCACCGCCTTCTTCAAAGCTGTAATCCCGCAGATAATTGTATTCCACCATGGACACATAGCATGTGGCTTCCATACCCCCGGCCTGACCCGTGATCACATATTGGTTCACGCCGTTCGCGTGCATCTGTTCGTTCTGTTCATCGGTCAAATCCCATACCACGGGAATTTCCTGCTTGCTGTCGTCGGTCATCACGGCGTTTACCGTTTCCGGCAGCACCAGCGGCGCGTTCAGATCGCAGATCAGGTTCACATCCTCCAGCGCATCAGCGGCCAGGGCGATTTCGTTGCCCTCCCGCATGAGCTGAAACACCTTCAGCGATTCCAGGGGATGCCCTTGGGGATCAAAGAACGCCTGGTTGTCCACCGCGCTTCCGCCGTAATACTTGCCCGCGTCGTTGGGATCATAGGACCTGGCATAGCTGGTAGCCCAGCCGGAGCCGTACTGCTCCCACAGCGCATGGTTTTCCTCCCAGCTTTCGCCGCCCACGGTGATCCAGGCCCCTTCCCAGTAGACCACGCCAATGCCCGCGGGGGTGCCGTTCACCACCGCGTCCGTAATGCTGCGGATGCAGTTGGCCTGGCCCTGCACGGTGAAGGGGTAATCCTTGGTAATGGCGCCCCCGTCCCCAATGGTATTGCCGAAAAAGTCCGTATCCGCGCCGGTGTAGGCGTAGCTGGTTTCCAGCACCATCACTTTTTTGCCGTATTTTTCAGCAATCTGGGTCAGCACGCCGGACAGGTTTTCCAGCGTGCCGTGCCAGTAGGGATAATAGGACGTGCCGAACACATCGTAATCCACCTGATAATAGGCCATTTTGCTGGCGTAGGTAAGATAGCTGTCTGCCTTTTCGGGATTGGCGAAATGCAGCGCCACCAGCGCTTCCGGATATACCTCCCGGGTAGCCCGGGCCCCGGCCTGCATCAAATACTGGATGTTGAACCAGATTTTTTCGCCGCACAGCAGATTATTGGTTTCATTGCCCACCTGCACCATACCAACGTCCACGCCGCTGTCCCGGAGTTTTTCCAGGCATTCCTTCGTAAATTGGTATACGGCTTCCGTTTTCTCCTCGATCTCCATGCCCTTCCAGGCCAGGGGGACCATCTGTTTGGAAGGGTCAGCCCAGAAATCGGAATAATGGAAGTCCACCAGCAGCTTCATGCCGTATTTCGCGGCCCGCTTGCCGATTTCCACCGCCTTGTCGATATCGCAGTTGCCGCCGCCGTAGCCGTGGCCCTGGGCGTCGTAGGGATGATTCCATACCCGCACGCGGATATAGTTGATGCCGTTTTCCGCCAGCACCCGCAGAAGGTCCGCTTCGTTCCCATCAAAATCGTAATACTTTACGCCGCTTTGTTCTTCCGCGATCACGCTGGAAACGTCCATGCCGAAAATAAAATCCTCCAGCAGGTTTTCCACCTTTTTCACATACAAGCTGCTTTCCTCCGTTTCCCCCATGGCGGAAGGCATCAGGCCCCCCAGCAGCGCCAATGCCAGCAGCAGCGCGGTCAACCGTCTTTTCATCGTATGTACCCCCTTATTATTGTATACTCAGCAGGATTTCGGCAGCCTTTGCCGCCAGGTTATCCACGGCGTTCTCGTTTCCATTCAAATGCACGGATTTTTTGCCGAACAGCAGATAATCCTTTCCGTCTGCTTCCGTTGTATCATATGCAATATAGTCCGACGCCGCCTGCTCCGCATTGTATCCATACGGAACGCCGTCCAGCATCCAAGTCCCCTCCTTTTCCGCAAATTCCGGCGGCAGCGGAGCGAACCAGTCCATATATTCCTCAATATGGGACGCCGGAACCAGAAACAAATCGGCCTCCGTCAGGGTCTTGGCGTCAAACATGGCGTAGGAAAAGGGCCGCACCTTCACCATGCGCACCGCGCCTTCCAGCTTTTCCTCCATCAGCACCGCCAAATCCGTTGCCCTGGGCGCCTCTCCATCCACGCAGAGCGTGATCTTGTGGGCTGCGTCGGTGTCCGTGATATGGGAAAACACAAAGCCCCACAAAAAAATGCTGAGCATGGCCCATAGGATCAGCAGCGGCATCAGCGACAGGATTTTCTTAATCGTTCTCATCGCACGCCTCCGCCGCAGTAATGTATTTTCTGACCGTTTTCACCCGGACCCGGCTCCCGTTTTTCGGCAGCATTTTCGCCAGCCGCGCGTCCACATTCAGGGTTCTCGTTTCCTCGCCGTTGGTCAGCGCGGCCTTCCGGATCACAATGCTTTTGGGAATCCGGAAGGAAACCGGGGATACCGTCAGCCGCCCTTCGTCCATTTCCTCCGGTCCGTTCAGAATGCCTTCCATATGCCGGTATTCCGCCTGAAAGGGCCTGTACCCCAAACCAATCATGAGAATAAAAAACCAGCCGGCCAGCGTAAACAGTCCGATCACCCAATATAAAAGCTTCTCCGCGTTGCCCGTTCGCACTTTCGTGCACAGCACAACGCAGGCGATCAGCGCCGCCCCCAGCACCGCGCATGCCGTGGCCAGGCAGATCACCGCCCGCTTTTTCATTCGATTCTTTTCTTCGTGAGAATACAGAGAAACCATCTATCCTTAACCTTTCTTAAACCGATTGATATTTATGGAGCGCTTTTAGTTGAAAATGGAGTCAAGAGTTGAGAACTGAGATGTATTTTGCTGAATTATTTCATTTGCTGGATTCATAGTGAAAAAATGTGACTATATCAATCTCAACTTTTAACTCTCAACTCCTTTTCTTATTAACGCGTTCTTTCAATAAACGTCGCTTGGAGTATATCATTTTTTTCATCTCTTGACAAGCGCTTCGATTCGTGCGATAGTAAAGCTGCAAACGGGAATATCATTTGAAAGAAGGGCGTATCTATGAAAAAGTTTGTTTGTTTTCTGGCCGCGCTGATTTGTGTTTGCTCGGCTGCGCTGGCAGCGGATTTTGATTTGCCGGTGCAGTATCCGCTGAACGAAAACGGGGAAGCCACGGTGAACGACGTGGATTTTTCCGCTTATCGGGATACGGACGACAACAACCGGGTGTTTTATGAAATCTTTGTGGGTTCCTTTTCGGATTCAGACGGGGACGGCATCGGCGACCTGCGGGGCATCATCAATCGAATTGATTACTTAAACGACGGGGACCCCCAGTCCGGAGCAAGCTTAGGCATCGAGGGCCTCTGGCTCACTCCCATCTTTTCCTCCTCCACGTATCATAAATATGACGTGAACGATTTTTACGCCGTGGACCCGTCCTTTGGCACCATGGACGATCTGAAAGAATTGATCGCCTTATGCCATGAGCGGAATGTCAAGCTGATCCTGGATTTTCCCATCAACCATACCGGCACCCAGAACCGCTGGTTCAAAAACTTCATCAACGCTCATTTGATGAACAATCCGGACAACGACTATTATGATTTTTATGTGTGGCGCGCAAAAGGCGACGCCATGCCCGCCGGACGGCACTTTTCCCAATACCAGAATACAGGCATTTATTTTGAATCCAATTTTGCCGATACCATGCCGGAATTGAATTTTGACAATGCTTTGGTAAAGGAAGCGCTGCTGAACGCCGCAAAATTCTATCTGGAGCTGGGCATCGACGGCTTCCGCTTTGACGCGGCCAAGTACATTTATTATGGCGACAACGCATCCTCCGCCGCTTTCTGGGCTTGGTATATCGGGGAACTGAAGCAGATGAAGCCCGAATTGTACACCGTAGCCGAGGTGTGGGACGGGGACAGCATCATCGACCAGTATATCCCCTTCACCAACTGCTTCAATTTCACCACCAGCCAAACCAGCGGCCTGATTGCCGAAACCGCCAAGGCGGGGGACGTAAACCGCTTCACCGCCTATGTGGAGCAATACCAAAACAAAATCCGCGCCTTGCGGGATGATGCCCAGAACACTTTCTTCATCGCCAATCACGATACCGACCGGGCCGCGGGGTATCTGACCGTAGCCAGCGGGCAAATGAAGATGGCCGCCAACCTGTACCTGCTCTCCCCCGGCTCCCCCTTTATTTATTACGGCGAGGAAATCGGCCTGCGGGGCGCCCGGGGCGGGGCCAATACCGACGCCAACCGCCGCCTGGCCATGCTGTGGGGCGACGGGGACGCCGTGAAGAACCCTGTGGGCTCCACCTATGACGCCTCCAAGCAGACCCCCTATTCCGTCAGCGATTTATTCCATATGAGCGACGGCCTGTACAATTATTACAAACGCCTGATCATGATCCGCAAGGCCAATCCCGAAATCGCCCGGGGCGAATACACCGCGCTGACCGTTCCCGACAGCAAGGCCGGCGGCTTCCTGGTCACCTGGGAGGGCGGCACCGTGGCCGTGTTCCACAACACCACCCAGCGCACTGTAAAATTTAATCTGTCCCAAGTGACCGATCAGGTTTTCACCGTCCTCAGCGCCTCCATAGGCATTGAAAACGCCTCTTTTGACGGCACGATCCTCACGCTGGGCGGCCAAACCAGCGCCGTGCTGCGGTAAATAAACAGAGTACAGAGTGCAGAGTACAGATTGAATGGTCGATAATATCAGTGAAATGACAGCAAGCTTGAATTTTGCCGCATTCACATGAAAGACTATCTAATCTGTACTCTGCACTCTGTACTCTTTTGTTACAGCGTAATTCTCAGCGCTCCGATTTTATCGTCAAACTGCGCGGAAGCGCCGTCCACATACGGCGCGATGGCGTTGACCTCCATCACCAGCACGCCCTCCGGGGTCACGTAAGGCTGGCCGTCCATCAGGTTTTCCCGGCCGTCCACCATAAGATGGGTCGCCCCCACCTGGGCCACGATGGTATGGCCGCCGGATTCTAAGGTCAGCTTCCCGTTTTGGGGGTTCCAATCAAAATCCATCCGCTCCGGGAACATAGATTTCATGCGCTCCAGAATGCACAGCACATTGCCCCAAATGCTGCCGTTTTTGTTCACAGCCCGCACGCCCCGGAAATCCGGCTCCTGGCCGTTGACCATGATTTTGCAGTAGTTTTCTTTTTCCGGCTCATATTTGATTGTATCCGCTTCGGGGATGGCGGGTATGAAATCCTGAACCGCAGGGCGGTAAGGAGCAGAAAACGCGGCGTCCAGCACAGCGGGAGCCTGCCGGGTCAATATGCCCGTTTCCGCCAGAACGGACGAAAAACAAATGGTCGTTTCCGGCACGCCCGCCATCCGGGCGGTCATGCAAATATCGCCCGGTATTTCCATGGCCTGCAGCAGCACCCGGTTCACCCCGCATTCCGCGAAAACAAACGGCTGATGGATCACATTATCGTTTCTGCCGTTGCCGTTGAACCGGCCGCTGTTGTAGCCGCCCAGGAACAGGGCATTCCCTTTCAATTCAAAATTGATTTTTTCGTCGCACAGGGGGCAAACGCGTCCCTGGTCATCCATGACCTCAATATCCGCATAAGCCAGATCATTTCCGTCTGCTCGGAGTCCTCCGGGAGCCGTGTGCAGGGTCAGGCGCAGGGCCGCGGGCTTCCCCGCCGTTTCGATCCGATCCCGACAAGCTTCTTGTCCTTCATAATCGTAGCCAATTGCTTCCATACAGCCTTGCTGCGTCACGTCCACGTCCGGGAAGGGGAACAGAAAGCCGCTTTCCGGCTTTTCGCATGCGCCCAATTTATCTCCGTTCACAAACAGCTCCACACGGGCCACGGGATAGCTGGCGATGCAGTAAACGGTCTTATGCTTCGGGTCCCGGCGTCCCCATTCCCCTGTTTCTTCCCAGTAATTGCCGTTGAATTGTTTGATGGGATAGCGGTAGTTGTCCTCAGTCAGGGCCGGATAATTCCAATGGCCTATGATGCTCACTTCCGGCAGGGCGCTCTGCATCACCCGGAACACATCGAAGCTTTGCTTTTTCACCCGGATGGCGTCCACCCGGCCGCTCATGCGCCCATTTTCGCTCCAGCTCTGTCGGCCGTGCTGGGCAGAGTCCGTCCAGCACAGGGCCGCCGCAGCGCTGTAATAATTTTTTCCGGACGCGCCGCCCATGCGGTCATGAAAAAATTCCGCATAGCCCTGAGCATTAGCCCGGGCCAGGTCCTCGCTGGTGAGATCGTAAAAATCCCGGCCCACCTGCTTTTTTCCACCCTTGCCCAGCCATTTGTTCCGGTAATCAAAATCCGGCGGGGTAAAATCATCCCACACCCGGCGGGGAGCCTCCTCCCGGGAATACTCCGTTTCGGTGATGGGCCCGTGCAAGGAAAGGAATCGCCCGGCGTGGCGGTTCAGCATGGTGCCCACGTATTCGCTTTCCGCCAGCACATCCTCCGTGTTGATGGTTCGGCAGCCCATGAAACGCCCGCCGTGGGGGTCCAGCGCTTCCTTCAGCAGCCGCATTTCCCGCATATGGTCCCTGGAAATGGAATTATTTCCCGCCTCCCAGAACAGGATGGAGGGATGGTTGCGATACGCGATGATCACGTTCCGCATCAGTTCCACCCGCTGATCCCACTGACGGCCAAAGTTTTCCCGTTCCTTGTCCCCCGCGGGCTGGGTGCAGACCACGCCATGCCGGTCAAAAGCGCGAATATCCGCCAACTGTCCCGCCACGTGCATAAAGCGGATATGGTTGGCGCTGCTTTCCCGGATCCACACCGCGTCCTGATCGTGCAGCCATTGAGGCACAATGCCGCTGGCCGCCCATTCGTTGGTGGCCCGCTGGGCATAGCCCCGCAGCCACACGGGACGGCCATTGATCAAAACGCCCCGGTTCTTGTCATATTCCACTTGGCGGAGGCCCGTTTCAATGACCGTTTCATCCGTTTCTTCCCCATCCGCAATCAGCGTGACCGTCACCCGGCACAGGGCGGGATCGGCAGGCTCCCAGAAGCTTACCTGTTCCATAACGGCGGCAGCGGACAGCGTATGCACGCAAACGGAGGCCGTTTCCGTAGGCTCGCATTCCTCCTCGGGGACGGGCACATAATGGGCCGTTTGATCGTCCCAGCGATATGCGTCCTCCGGGGTAATGCTGGTTTTGCGCGGCAAAGCGGCCATTGCCGCCGCATGGCTGGGGATCGCTGTTTCCTCCGATGTAAACGCGGCGATTTCATTTCCTTTTTGGTCTTTTACCGATACGCGAAGCCGGGCTTTGACCGGTACAGGGCGCATATTCCTTGCTTCCGCCTCCACATGCAAGCAGCAGGAGCGCTTTTCAAAATCAAAGCTGTCGGCGTACACATACGCGCCCTTGGTCTGCAAATTGGCATACAGGGGCAGCGTCAAATAAACATCCTTCTTGAAATGAATTTTCACCGGCTGGCTGATGCCGCCCAAGGTAGGGTTAAAATCGTTGCAGTTCCAGAAAAAGCCCACGCCCGCCCGATTCTCCGGCGCCTGCTCCTCCTGGGAAAGCAGATAGGAGCCCGGCGCCACATCCGGTTTATTGGGCGTTTCCGCAATGCAGAAGGGAATATTCCGGGTGCTGGTATTGTCCGTTGCGATCACAACGCAGTTTTTCCCGGAAGGGGACAGAAACGGCGTCAGATCAAAGCCAAAGGGCCCCACCCCCGCTTCATAGTACCCCGCCAAATGACCATTTATATAAGCGTAGCAGGTCTGCCGCACCCCTTCAAATTCCAAAAACACGTTTTCTCCCCGATGCTCCGGCGGGATTTCCAGGGTGTTTCGATAAAACGCCGCGGTGCGGGTCTGCCCGCTGCCCGCGTCCTGAATGGGCACGGAAAACAATTCCCCGGCATTGAAGGTATGGGGCAGGGTCACCTGCTCCCAATCCCGCTCCTCATACTCCGGGTCATACACCATCCGCCCGTTCGCATCCCGGTGCTTTTCAAACGCTTCCGCCATGGGGAATGCGTCCGCCCGCTTGAAATGCCAGCCGTGATGAAAAAAATACACGTTTTCCATAACTCTTGCTCCTCATTTTTTGGGGTAAGGGAGTCTCCTTTTGGGGGCTGTTTTTACAGCACTGAAATCGGACAATACCAGCTTTCCCGATTATAGGGAATAAGTTCATCGCTCATGCACAGGATCACGCCCGGCTCAATGGTTTGCTTCAATTTACCGAGAACGGAAAAATTTTTGTCCGCGTGCGCAGGCTGTTTGCCTTTCTTCACCTCAATGGGATAGATATGCGTTCCCCGGACGATCAGCAAATCAATTTCTTTGCCGTCAATATCCCGGTAGTAATAAAGATCAACGGGTTTTCCGGCATTGTAAAAGCTTTTCACGATTTCCGTAACCGCATAGGTTTCCAAAAAAGCCCCGTCCATCGCCCCATTTTCAAGGGTCGCCGCGTCCGGCCACCGGCATAGATAAGCCGCCAGCCCCGTATCCATAAAATACACTTTGGGCGTTTTCACCAATCGCTTTGTCATATTGGAGGAATACGGGTGAAGAATATAGATGATGCCTGACCTTTCCAAAATGGATACCCAAGCCTTCGCCGTCGGCGCGGAAACGCCGATATTGGAGGCGATGTCGTCATACTTTAGTTCCTGTCCGATCCGGGCCGCCATATAAACGATAAAGGTGTAAAATTCATTTAGCTTTCCCACCTGAGCCAAGTCCTTTACATCCCGCTCGATATACGTGTTCACATAATCCATGTAGTACCGTTCCCGATCCATATCCGTCGAAAACAGCTTGGGCATACCGCCCCGGAAAATTGCCTGGTAGATCTGATGAACATTTTTCTTTTCCGCCGTTTTCAGTCTTTCCCGCAGCCCGTCAATAGAAGGATCAAAAAGCGCAGCGGGACGGTTTTCGATCTCTGCGGAGGACAGCCCCGCCAAATCAAACACCGCGATTCGACCTGCCAAAGATTCCGACACATCCTTCATCATTTTGAACTTCTGGGAGCCCGTGATCCAGAACATGCCGCTGTTGTCTTCTCCCGCCAGCGCCTTTTCATCCACGATCCGCTTCATTTCCAGCAGCAGAGAGGGTACTCTTTGGATTTCGTCAATCAAAAGCGGCGCGCCGTAGGTTTCAAAAAACAAGGCGGGATCAGTTGACGCCAGACGTCGGGCGTTGCCGTCGTCCAGCGTAACATATCGGCGGTTGGCTTCCTTGATGTGATGCAGCATGGTGGATTTTCCCACCTGCCTTTGGCCGCAAACCATGACCACAGGATAATACTTCGATGCGGATATGATCTGCCGCTCCATATGCCGGTCAATGTACATGATGAGCATTTCCTCCCTGCCGCTTCAAATTATCCGAGTTTTCTAAATTCACATTTTATTTTACTCAGATTATTTCCTGCTGTCAAGATCTTGATGCGCATTTCCTTTTGTTGATCCGCGAAAAAAAGCAGGCGCACAATTGCTTGCGAGTCTGCTCTTGAACGGATACTCCTATTGTAGATCATCGGGAAGAATTATTTCAAATACGCGGCGCACACGGGAATCTGCCGCATTTCTTCCGCTACCAGGCCGGCGATGACCTTGGCGCCGGTCGCGTTGAAATGGGTTTTATCGTCATGACCGTCGGGGAAATCAGGGTTCTCGCCGGGGGCCAAGCGTACGAACAGCTCCGCGGTTTTGTCCGGGCCCAGCTTCAGGTACAGCTCCCGGCTGTCCTTTTTCAGGTCGCACAGCGGCACGTTCTTATCCGCCGCCAGCTTGCGCACAGCCTGGGGATATTCCCCGTGGGTGTACATCAGGCTGCCAGGCTCGGAGAAAAAGCGCCGTGCCACGGGCGTGAGCAGAACGGGTTGGGTTCCATGCGCCATGGCGATGGAGCAGTAGCGCCAAAGATTTTCGGGATAGGTGGAATCCGGGTCGGTATGGCGTTCTTCGTCGTCCTTTTCGTCGTTGTGGCCGAACTGGATGAGCAGCAGATCGCCGGGCTTCATGCCTTCTTCCACAGGCTTGAACAGGTCCTCATTCCAAAAGCTCTTGGTGCTGCGTCCGCTGAGCCCGTGGTTTTTCACCTGTACGCCGTCTTTCACATATTCCGGCAGAGCCCAGCCCCAACCCCGGAAGGGGGGCTTGTTGTCCTCCACCGTGGAATCACCGATGATCCAAATGGTGGGCATAGCGATCACCAATCCTTCCATACTTGCTTTAGGTCGATCACGCACACCTGGCCCAGGCCGTTTTCATCCGGGTTGGAGAACAGGATCATATCGCCTTTCCGGTTGAAGGAAGGATGCTGATGATCCGCCCCGGTTTTGCAGTGTCCGGTGGACGCGATGAATTTCGCTTTTTTCGTGGCCCGCTCGATCAGCACCACGCCTTCCTGGATGCTGGTGCCCAGGTAGCTGATCCGGTCCGCGCACAGCCATTTTCCGTCCCGGCTGATGCAGGGATGCAGCAGCTGCGTTTCCGTGGCCGCCACGTCAAAGTGCCGCCCGTCCTTATCGCCGATGATGATATTGCCGGTGTGGGTCTCCCCCTTGCTTCCATCCACGAAACCCGCGGGGTCCAGCTTCATCAGGGCCATTTCGCTTCCGTCCGCCCGCCAAACCTCATGGGTGATCCACTCGCTGGGATGCTCCACGTAATAGGGCCGCACATAGCGCTCCTTCACATCAAACATCCAGGTGCGCTGGAAAGCGTCGCCTTCGGTTTCATGGATATAGAAAATCAGGTTTTCATCGGTGGGGCAGATTTGGGCGTGGCCCAGGCGGTAATCCGTTTGATACACGATTTCCGCTTCCTTGCCGGGGTCCAGGATCACCAGGGCATACAACTTGTTCGCCAAATGATAGCTGCACGCGATACGCCCGGTATTGGCTGCGGTCAAGTGGCCGGTGATCTGGCCTCCCTTGGGCAAATCGCCGATTTTGGTCATTTGATTGGTGGCCAAATCCACGGCGTATACTTCCGTTTCATTTTTGCAGGTATAGCCGATATTCTTTTCCCGATCCGTGGCAAAGCCCCGGAAGGTATCGTCCGTCACGCGCTCCAGCTCGCCCGTTTCCACGTCCGCCCGGAAGCAGCCGCCGTTCAAATCGCCGGGTTTGGAGTCCTTATGAAAAAAGAAATATTTGTCGTCCACAGAAAAATTTTCGCAGGTAAAATACAGCTTGGTGTTCCGCTCCGGCCCCTCCGTATAGCGGCGCACTTCATAGCCCGTGATGGGGTCCTGGTATTTGATCATGTTTTTCCTCCGCTCTCATCTTGTCAGGCAATAGAGAGTTGTGAGTTAATATTTTAGTGTTGTGTTTTTTTATTGTCAAACTAATATCACAGCCAATCCAATGAAAAAAAAAGCATCAAAAATATTTATATCAACTCTCAACTCTTAACTCTCAACTCCTCTCCTTTACAATTTCACGTTTTCCCCCGCCGGAATCCGCAGGGGTTCCCCGTCGTTGACCCGGATCCAGCAATCCCGGGCGTTAGGATTGTACACAAAGCTGTTGTCCGCGGCGAACTGGAGACGCTTGAAATCATCCATGCAGTCCATGAATTCGATGTTGGTGCAGTACCAGATGTCTTCCTTGCCGCCCATCAGCTGGCAGAAGCCCTCGATCAAATCCCAATTGTTCTTATCGTTGAATTCATAGCTGTGGCCCCACACGTACATGAGGTACAGATACTGCTGCTTGAACAGGCCCAAAAACTGCTCGCCCAGCTCCATCAGCCGATGATTGTGGTGGCAGGTAGCCTGCCAGCGGTAAGGATTTTCCGGCAGGGCAAAGCTGTCGCTGCTGCCCACCACCCGGGAATAGCGGATGCCGCACAGAGGCAGCAGTTCCTCGATTTCCTTGCTGAGAGACCCATTGGGATAGCTCAGGCCCCGCACGGGATAACCGGTCATGGCTTCCAGGGCCTTCCGATCCTCCAGCACCTGCCAGGCCACTTCGGGAAGCGGGCAGCGGGCGATGGTGGGATGGGACACCGTATGGCAGGCCACCTCGTGGCCCGCGTACAGGGTTTTCACTTCCTCTGGCAGCACCCGGTCCCCCCAATCAAACAGGCCGCTGTTCAAATGAAAGGTGCCCTTGATGCCGTTGCGGTTGAAAATATCCACCAGCCGCCGGTCATAGGAGCGGCCGTCGTCATAGCTCATGGTCAGCGCTTTATGCTTCCCGCCGGGGAAGCAGCAGTAAACACGATTCATAGTTGCCTCCTGTACATAGATGGGGCTGCCGCCCCCAATGGAAACGGCAGCCCCTCAAGGTTATTGGTTTTTCGGATTATTCAGCCATCATGGCATGATAGGCTTCGTTGTATTCCGCGGTGATCTTGTCGCCGCCCTGCATAGCCCAGTCTTCCCAGGCAGCCTGCAGGCCCGCTTCGTCGATCAGGCCGGCAATGTACTGCACAGCCGCGTCAGAGATGATGGTGCTCAGCTGGGTGCCGAAAGCCACGTTGGTTTCGCTGATCAGCGGATAGCAGGGATCGGCCACAGCGTACTGAGCGAATTCTTCGTTCAGCTGGTTGTAGCGTTCACGCAGGTTGGTGAGGCCCTTGTTCACGGCGGCGGGAGGATTCTCCAGGTTGCCAGCAACGCCCATGCCCAGCTGGTTCATGGAGCTGAAATACATGGCGCTGCGGTTGCCGTAGCTGTCGTCTCCTTCGGGAGTGAAGCGGTGGCCGTCTTCGCCGATTTCATAGGTGACGCCTTCCAGACCGGCGTTGATGATGGTCTGGCCTTCGGAGCTGTTCAGCCAATCCAGGAACTTGAGCACCTTGGGCAGATCCGCTTCGGAAACGCTCTTGGTGACCAGGATTTCACCGGAGAAACCGGCGTTCTGGGGCCAAACGGTGATGGAGCCGTCAGCCTTCTTCAGGCCGCACACGGACATGAAGATCTGTTCGGTGGCGCCGGCGTTGTTTTCAAACCATTCCTGCTGACGATGGGCGTTGTCCATGCAGTCGAAGCGCATGAAAGCCTTGCCGGTGCGCTCGATGTTGTCCCATTCAGAGGTGGAAATCTGGGCGAAGTTGGGGTCGATGCCGCCGATTTCGTACAGATGGCGCAGCCAATCCAGGCCTTCCTTGTACGCGGGGCTCTTGTGGGCAGGATAGATGTCGCCATTCTCGTCAACGCCCCAGTTGTTGGGAGCACCGAAAGCGATGGTGATGTAGCTGATGGTGCCCGCGGTGTAGGAACACATATTCAGGGCGTAGGTGTCATCGCTGTAGGTAGCCAGGGCTTCCGCCAGCTTGGTCAGGTCGTCAATGGTCTCAGGCACGGTTTCAATGCCCTGGGCCTTGGCGATGTCGGTGCGGTAGTACATGCCGCCGCGGGGATAAGCGCGGGAACGGAAGATGCCGTATACACGACCATCCACGGCGATGTTCTGATACACGGAATCAGCGCCGGCAGCCAGATACGGATAGTTGGCTTCGTCCTGCACAGCTTCGGTCAGATCCCAGAAAGCGCCGGCGCGGGCGGAGTCGATGATGATGGGAGCGCGGGCATCGGTGGCGGCGATCAGCATGGGCAGATTCTTGTCCGCCAGGGTGGTGCTCAGGATCTCACCATAGGTGGAGTTGGGGCCCCACAGGATGTTCAGCTTCACGCCGGCTTTTTCTTCAATAGCCGCCAGGATGGGGTTATTTTCCGTGGTGAAGTCGATTTCAGAGGGGAACTGAGGCAGCAGAACGGTGATTTCAAAGGGTTCTTCGGCCATAGCGAAGCTCGCCATGGAGAGAACCATCACCATTGCCAGGAACAGAGCAACCAGTTTCTTCATTTGGATTTCCTCCTTTTAAATTTTGTTATCGTTCAGCGGCAAACCAGCCGCGGATAACCACTGTTTTAGAGTAC
>JAUNMW010000361.1 GCA_030537395.1 Clostridia bacterium
GAGCGAGCCAAGAAGCACCGTCAGCGCCAGGATCCATTCGCCGCACTCCTGCGGGAACACGGCAGCGTTCATCTGAGCCGCGCCTCGGGCCAAATGGGAAATGACCAGCCCCGTCGGCACTGCGCCAAGCGGGTTTCCTCCCGCCAGCACCGCCTCCGCCAGCCCGTGCAGACCTGGGCCGGTCAGCGCCAGGTTCAAATTGGGAATAGCGCGCAGTTCCCCGGAAATAAAGGCCAAAGCGCCGCCTATGCCCGCCAGCACGCCGGACAGGGCCATCACGAACACCATGATTTTTCCAGGACGCATCCCGGCGTAGCGGGCCATCATTTCCGAATCGCCCAGCACCCGGATTTCAAAGCCGAGAACCGTGTAACGCAGCAGACCCCAGCAAAGCAGCGCCGCCCCGGCAGCGATCACGGGAATCAGGATGCCCAGATCAGGAAGCAGTCCCATGCCTCGGTTCAGCCCCTGCAAAAGCGCCTGAACGCCATACAGACAAATCCAGTTCATAAGCACGGTGGTCAAGGCCTCATGCGCTTGAAACCGCGCCTTCAAAAGCCCCGGGATCACGCCGCCCGCAGCGCCTGCCGCGGCGGCCAGCAAAAGACACGCGAACCAGGGAAGCCCCCAGGCCGCACCCTCGATGGCGGCGGCAGCGCCCAGGGCATACTGGCCCGCCAGGCCCAGATTATACAGCCCGGCCTGCCAGGCCAGAGCGGCGGCCAGCGCCGTCAGGATCACCGGCGCGGCGGCAGTCAGTTCAGCGCTCCAGCCCGCCTCAAATCCGCCCAGGCAAAGGGGCAGAAAGCCGCCTTCCATGGCAAGATTGACCGCGTCTGCCAACCCGGCGCTGTTTCCGCCGCTTTGCAGCTGATAAAACGCGATCGCCGTCAGACCGATCAGCCCGATCAGCAGCGCCAGGGCAAGGCAGAAAACCGCCCGCAGCAGCGCGCCCAGGAAAGACCGTACTTTATTCTTCCTCATCAAACGGTTCCTCCCTGCCCTGCTGTCTGTCGCCCGCCATATACAGGCCCAATTCCCGTTCCGTGGTCCATGATGGCTCAAATTCGCCGGTGACCGCCCCCTGGCACAGCACCAGAATCCGATCCCCCACTGTCATGGCCTCCCGCAAATCCTCCGTCAGCAGCAGCACAGAACGCCGATTGTTGCGCACCGTCAGCAGCCGGTTGTGAATATCCCGGGCCTCCGCCCGATTCAGCCCTTCCGTGGGCTTCAACGCAATCAGCACCTCGGGATTTTCCTCTGTTTCCCGGGCCAGCACGAAACGCTGTTTTTCCGCTCGGGTACTGTCTCCTGCCGCGGAAGCGTCCCCCTTTGGATCGGTCCCCTGCCTTTCCAGCGCTTGATCCGCATATGCCCGCATTTCGCCCTTTTTCAGGAAGCCGCTTTCCTGAAACGCGGCGCTTCTGTAATGATGAAGCGCCATATTTTCCGGAAGGGTCGCTTTACCTGCCAAGCCATACCCCATGTCCGGCCCCGGAGCCAAGGCGATTCCCGCCCGCAATCTTTCTTTAGCGGTCATGGTTGTGATTTCTTTGCCATTCAGCCGGAGCCTGCCGGACGCTTTTTCCAACCCTGCCAGCACCGCCGCCAGCGCTTCCAGCCCGCTGCCGGGCAGGCCCAGCACTGCGGTAACCTCCCCCGCCCGGGCCTCCAGCGATACCGCCCGCAGGATCGGTTCCTCCCGCCCCCATTTTTCCAGCGTCAGGTGGCGGGCCTCCAGCGCCACGCTGCCCGCCGCGATTTTTCTTTTTTCCAGCGGAGGAAGGGCTCCTTCATCCGTTCCCCGGCTCCCCGTCAGGTCCGTGCAGGCGGAAGCCGTTTTTGCCGTTTCCATCCGGCGGGTGATCAAAAGCACTGTTTTGTTTTCCTCAGTGAATCGGCGCAGCAGCGGCAGCAGCTTTTCCATTTCCAGCGGGGGCAGCCGATCCGCCGGTTCCTCCAGGATCAGGATATCGATGTCCTCCGCCAGCGCGCGCAGCAGTTCGCCCCGAAACCGTTCCACAGCGGAAAGCTCCGCCGCCGGAATAGTCCATTCCACCTTCAGCCCGTATTTTTCCGCCGCAGCTTCCGCCGTAGCCCGGGCCTGTTTTTTCCCCCGCGGCACCCCAGGCGCCAGCCGGTAATGATCCAGCAGCGTCAGCGCGTCCGCCAATCCGTCCTGCCGGTACACGGCCCCGATCCCCAGCATCAGCGCGTCCCGGGGGGATCGGATTTTCGCTTCGTTCCCATCCACGCGGAATTCGCCCTGGACATGCCGCCGCTGGCCCGTCAGGATTTCCGTCAGGGCCGCCGTTTCGTCGGCGCTGTTCGTCAGCACGGCGTGGATTTCTCCCCGCTTTACGCGCAGGGACACGCCGCCCTCCGCCCGACCCATCCAGGCCGCGGCGCTGCCAAGATCCAATTCCAGCGCGTATCCGCTCACAGGCTGCTTCTCCCTTTCAGCTATTTATTAGGCGCTTAAAGTCAATAAGAGAGTTGAGAGTTAAGAGTTTTTAGTTTATATTTATATATTGGGTTTGTCTTTTTAATTTAATGCGTATGCAGCGATAAAAAT
>JAUNMW010000084.1 GCA_030537395.1 Clostridia bacterium
CTTTTCTTCAGCCGCCCTGCCCCGCCGTTCCCTCGTCCATGGTGGCCCGAAGGAAAATATCCTCCAGGCTGTCCTCCACTGGGTACAAGCGCAGCAAAGGGGCCTGCATGCCGGAAAGCAGGGTAAACAGCTCCCTTTCCGCCGAACCACCCTTCACCGTCAGCACTGCCTGGGTGGTGCCGGGCTCGCCGCCCCGCTCCACTTCCACCCGGCTGACGCTGCTTAGTTGGCGCAGCGCGGGCAGCAGCGTTCCTTCTCCGCAGGCAATCACCGCCCGCAGCCTTTCTTCCCCGCACCGCAGGGCCCGGAGCGCGCTGTCGCAGATGATTTTTCCATGGTGCAGGATGATCACCCGGTCGCATACGGACTGCACTTCGCTTAAAATGTGGGAAGAAAACAGCACGGTATGCTCTCCCGCCAAATCCCGGATCAGTTTCCGCAAATCGCTGCTCTGCCGGGGGTCCAGGCCCGATGTGGGCTCATCCAGAATAATCACCTCCGGCGCGCCGCACAGCGCCTGGGCTACGCCCACCCGCTGCCGGTACCCCTTGGACAGGTTGCCGATTTTTCGATCCAGCACCTCCGTCAGGCCCGTTTTATCCGCCACCGCTTCCACATGATCCGGAATGGCCTTTTTCTCCACTTCCTTCAGTTCGCAGGCGAATTTCAGGTAAGAGCGCACCGTCATTTCATCGTACAGCGGGGCCTGCTCCGGCAGATAGCCGATTCTTCTTTTGGCTTCCCGGGGCTGGGTGACCACGTCATATCCGCTGATGGACACCTTGCCGGAGGAGGGGGCCAGACAGCCCGTTAAAATGTTCATAGCGGTGGTTTTGCCCGCGCCGTTCTGCCCCAGCAGCCCCAAAATTTGTCCATCGGGCACGGAAAAGCTGATTTCCCGCAGCGCCTGATGCGCCCCGTACCGCTTGGAAATCCCCTCAAAGGAAATCATGCTTCTCATCACCTCGTTTCAAACGGCTTTTCTTTTTTCACCGTTTCAAAGTATTATTATACCATGATGCCAGCCGTGCTCGCTGCCGCGGCCCGGCTGGACGGACAATCTGCCCCAGGCAGATTTCCTCATCATTATACCATAACGCCTGCCGTCTTTCCCTTCGGGAGTCGGCAGGACGGCCAACCGCGCTTCGCGCCGGTTGCCTCATTATTATACCATAACGCCTGCCGCCTTTCCTTTCGGGAGTCGGCAGGACGGCCAACCGCGCTTCGCGCCGGCTGCCTCGTTATTATACCATGATGCCAGCCGTGCTCGCATTCGCGGCCCGGCTGGACGGATAATTTGCCTGCGGCAAATTTCCTCATCATTATATCACAACGCCGTCCCGATTGCGTGAACAATTTGTAAAGCTATCGTCCGCGGCCCCTGTCTTTTCAGCATATTCCGCCCGAGAGCTGTTTCTTTTTTCGTCGAAATTCCACTTGTTTTGGCGTTTCGCTTTACGGCTGGGCGCAAACTGTGTTATAATAGGCCATAAACGCCCACCGAAAAAGAAAAAAGGGCGTTAAAGGAGCAAGAAATCTCCACTTTTTTCAGGGAAGAACAGGAAAAGGAGAAAAACAGATGATGTATCGGAAATCATCGCCGCGTATCCAGTTGTCCAATGCCGACCTGCGTTTGCAGCGCCGGGTGCTGCTGGCCGCGTGCGTGGTATTGCTGGCGGCTGTGGTGGCTTTGGGGATCTTCACGGTGCGGGGGGCATCGTATCAGGATCGGGTGAAAACCCAGTTCAGCCAGCGTATGTACAGCGCTTCCGCCTCCGCGGTGGACGAGGTGAACAAGCTTGGCAGCATCGTCACCTCTAACGCCTCCGCCCGCTTGGCCCGGGTGCGCCAGTACATTTACTATATGGAACAGCTGAACGCCATGAGCACCTCCCTGACCGGGAACCAGCTGGCCCCCAACGACGCCTTTACCGCCCTGTACGGCGATTTGGAATCCTTTGAAAGCCTGCTGCAGCAGTCCACCACGCCCACATTGGATGCTCGTTCCCTGCTGCTCACCCACCTGCAGGCCCTGCAAACCTATCTGAACCAGTAAACAAAAAAGGAAAGATGCCAAGGGGCTGCCTCGATCGAGGCAGCCCCTTGATGCTGTGATGATTTTAGAACGCCAGCAATATTAACCGTCTTATTTCCGTTCCTTGATTTCCTGGGCCAGCTTATCGGCGAAGGCTTCCAGGGTGTACACGTTGGTCTGGTCGGTTTCGCGATCGCGGACGGAGATATTGCCCTCAGCGATTTCCTTTTCGCCGATGATGAACATGTAGGGCACCTTGTCCTCCTGGCGGGCGTAGCGGATCTTGTAGCCGATCTTTTCGTTCCGGTCGTCCAGTTCCACCCGGAAGCCCTTGCTGCGGAAGTACTGGTACACCTTATCGGCGTATTCCATGCTCTTATCGCTGACGGGCAGCACTTTCACCTGCACGGGGGCCAGCCAGACAGGGAAGATGCCCTTGGTTTCCTCGATCAGGTAGGCCATGAAGCGGTCCAGGGAGCCCAGAATGGCGCGGTGCAGCACCACGGGGGTCTTTTCCACGCCGTCTTTGTCGATGTACTTGAGGTTGAACTTGGCGGGCAGGCAGAAGTCCAGCTGGCAGGTGGACAGGGTGTATTCCGCGCCTACGGCGGGCTTCACGTTCACGTCCAGCTTGGGGCCGTAGAAGGCGGCTTCGCCGATTTCCTCGGTGAAATGGATGCCCAGCTCATTGAGCACTTCCCGGAGGGCGCTTTCGGCCTTCTCCCACATTTCATCGTCCTGATGGTACTTCACCTTGTCTTCGGGATCGCGCAGGCTCAGCACGCAGCGGTAATCGGTGATGTTGAAATCCTTATAGGTGGAAAAGATCAGATCCACCACGGAGCTGACCTCGTCCTTGATCTGCTCGGGGGTGACGAACAGGTGGGCGTCGTTCTGGCAGAAGTGACGGCCGCGTTCGATGCCCTTCAGGGTGCCGCTGGCCTCAAAGCGGAAATCATGAGCGATTTCGCCGATGCGGATGGGCAGGTCCCGATAGGAATGGGGCCGGTTGGCATAGATGCGCATATGATGGGGGCAGTTCATGGGCCGCAGCACGAAAGCTTCGCCCTCCACTTCCATAGCGGGGAACATGTTGTCCTTGTAGTGCTCCCAGTGGCCGCTGGTCTTGTACAGATCCACGGTGCCCACGCAGGGGGTCAGCACGTGCTGATAGCCCAGCATGCGTTCCTTTTCCCGGATGTAGTTTTCCAGCTCCTGCCACAGGGTGTAGCCCTTGGGCAGGAACATGGGCAGGCCCTTGCCGATCAGATCGTCGGTCATGAACAGCTGCATATCCTTGCCGATGCGGCGATGATCCCGGGCTTTGGCTTCCTCCACTTCCTTCAGGTACGCGGCCAGTTCATCCTGGTTGCGGAAGGCCGTGCCGTTCAGGCGGGTGAGCATCTTGTTCTTCTGGTCGTTCTTCCAGTACGCGCCGGACAGGCTCATGAGCTTGAAGGCTTTCAGGGCCTTGGTGTAGCACAGATGGGGGCCCACGCACATATCAATGTATTCGCCCTGCTGATAGAAGGTGATCTGGGCGTCCTCGGGCAGATCGGCGATATGTTCCACCTTGTAGATTTCGCCGCGCTCCTGCATCAGCTTGATCGCCTCGTCCCGGGGCAGGGGATAGACCTTGAAGGGCAGATTTTCCTTCACGATCTTCTGCATTTCCTTTTCGATGGCGGGCAGGTCCTCGTCGGAAAGCTTCACATCGCCCAGGTCGATGTCGTAATGGAAGCCCTTTTCGGTGGCGGGGCCGTAGGCGAAATGGGCATTGGGATACAGCCGCTTTACGGCCTGGGCCATGATGTGGGCCGCGCTGTGGCGCAGCACTTCCAGTTCCAGTTCCTCGGGGCATTCGGCCACATGGCCGTCGTTGTAGATGATCTTCATCCGTTTCATCCTCCTCAATCGTCACTCGTTCCTATAGAACGGTGAAATAGTAGAGTGTGGAGTGTGAAGAGTGGAGTGTGGAGTGATGTTTTGTTTCACAATGAACGGTTTTACTCCGATCCATGTATTGCAAAATAAAACTCCACTCTCCACACTCCTAACTCCACACTTCTTTGGGAGGGGCATACAAAAACGCCCGTCCCGTCATGTGAAAATGAAGGGACGAGCGTGAACTTGCTTTCATCGCCCGCGGTTCCACCCTTGTTGTCTGTTTTTTGGCCCCGGTAAAATGCCGGGCCCCTTTCAAACAGGCCGCTTGATGAGGGCGCGATATCGGGCGCTGTCCGCCTCGGTCGGGAGGCGGTATTTCCTTTGCGTCCTTGCGCGCTCGCACCGTCCGCGCGCTCTCTGAAAGGCCGGGAAAAGGAAACGTGTTCTCCGTCATTCCGGGGATGGCGCTATTATACGCCCGGGGGCTTGGGAATGTCAAGGGAAAATTCCAACAATCCCTCACGCTTTGAACGCGCAGTCCGCCCCCCGCGCATTGTCGGCTCGAACGGGCTAATCCTGCCGCGCGGCGGAACAATCGCCGGAAAAATTTGATCAGAACCAGCAAAAATACTATCCTTGCCCA
Organism: Clostridia bacterium; assembly: GCA_030537395.1. Lineage (GTDB taxonomy): Bacteria > Bacillota > Clostridia > Christensenellales > Aristaeellaceae > RUG563. The sequence continues at coordinate 4,566 of JAUNMW010000084.1, forward strand.
GATTCTTCCTGTGTGTTATAATGAATACGCAATCAACCGCTGTGATCCATATAGAAAGAAGGCTGCGTGATGATCCTGTTTGTATGCACGGGCAATACCTGCCGCAGTCCCCTGGCCGCGGCGCTGGCCAGGGCCCGGGGAATAAACGCCCAATCGGCGGGGCTGGCCGCTTTTCCGGGCGATCCCGCCACGCCGCAAGCCATTCGCGCGGCCCAAAGGCACGGGGCCGATCTGACGGATCATCAGGCCCGGAACGTAACCGAAGCGCTGCTTTCCCAGGCTGAGCAGATTTACGTCATGTCCGCCGCCCATCGGGACGCGCTTTTTGCCCGATACCCCCAGGCCGCCCATCGGGTGCTGGTGCTGGAGCCCCCCATTCCCGATCCCTACGGTGGAAACGACGCGGTGTATGAGGACTGCGTTCTGCGCCTGACCGATGCCATGGAGCGGGCGGGCATTCTGTGAGGCGCCTTGGAAAAGAGTTTGCCGGCGGGCAGGAAAACGGAAGCCGCCGCCGAATATTTCAAAATGAAAATGTGTCATTCCGTTGGAAAAACGGAATGAATTTCCATCGCCGGTTCGTTATAATGGCAAAGAACGATAGAAAAGGAAACGAAGGAGAGGAACGCGTATGAAAAACAAACTTTTGGCCCTGGCGCTGCTCGCCGTGCTGCTGTTGTCGCTTGCGCCCCAGGCGCTGGCCTACAGCTACAGCGACAATTACCCCGAATATGTGATCGAAAGCTTTGAGCCCAACGGCTACTGCTACCTGTACGATAAGCCCAGCGACGTGTACGGCCGCAATCTGGGCCGCCACGAAAACGGCGAGATCGTGAAGGTGATCGGCTATGAACACAGCGGCTGGTATTTCGTGGTCTGCTCCAATGGAAAAACGGGCTACGTGCACGACTATGTGCTTTGCCCATATAAAGATACCCTGCACCGGGAGCGCTACCGCGTTTACAGCACCGACCCCGCCGGCTACTGCTACCTGTACGATCGGCCCAGCGATATGAACGGCAAGAATCTGGGCCGCTACGATAACGGCGAATATATCCTGATCGTGGATTGGTACGCCGATCAGGTGTACGCCCAGGTGCTCTGCGAACGGACGCTGGACTATGGCTATATCCGCAAAACCTGCCTGGTGAAATACGACGATTACAAGCCGCTGGACTTCTACGCCCTGGTGGACAGCACCGATCCCTACGGCTACTGCTACCTGTACGACCGGCCCAGCGATATCAACGGCCGCAATCTGGGCCGCCACAACAACGGCGAATGGGTGCGCGTGATCGATTGGAACGCCGATGACGTGTACGCCCAGGTGGAGACCCCCAAGGATAAGAAAATCGGCTATATCCGCAAAACCTGCCTCGCCCCGCTGAAATGACCGTTCTTTTTCGGAGCCGCACCATGCGGCTCCTTTTTTGTGTAACGAAAACCCGGACGATACGGGGGGGTTCGTTACACAAGAAAAGGCCATTTTAGCGGCAGCCTGAGAAAGTACTGCGGTTGCCGGACTGTTCAATGCGACTTTAGGCGCAGTTTGTATCATTGCCTTGAAGGCCTGGTGCATACCATCGGCTCAGCCGGTGGTTTTAATTCTGTTCCAATTTGAAAGAGGCTGCCTCTATTTCGAGACAGCCCCGCCGTTTTTATAAAAAAGGGCTGTCGCTTTCTCAATTGGCCCGTTTGTCATGCCGCGGAAAGACCGCGCAACTGTTCGGACGGAGTCCGATCTTTGTTGCTGTGCAGAGAACTGTCGGCGCAAAAAACGATACTTAAACAGCCCGGATATATTATAGGTGAAAAGCGAGGGAATTGTCAACGGCCCGCCGATTCACTTTTGTAAGGCCCGCGCGGCGGCAGCTGCCCCACGCCCAGCGCGGCGGCGTCCCGGCGGAACTGCCGGGGCAGCCCCCAGTGCAGGATTTTGCCCGGCTGCCATAAGCCGGGATTCTTGCACACGCTGTACAGACTGAATCCGAAAAAGAGAGAGCCTCTGTCCATGTCCGGTTCCGCCTCTGCAATGTCCAAAGGCAGCTTCACCGGCTTTTCCAGCTTGATGCCCAGGCGGCTGCACGAGCCGTTGAACGTGGAGAAAAAACCGCAGCGCACCGATTTGTCGAGCAGCACATAGCCCGGCCATTTTCCGTTTTCCCGGCCCCAGCGCTGCATCGCCGCCATCAGCAGCGCCTCCCGCAGCGGCATCAGCGCGAAAAAGCCCAGCTGGTTGAAGACCGACAGCTCATTCCAGATCTCGTTGGCCGCGCTGAACAGGTACTCGCTGGGAATGACCTTCCGGGGATCCTTGTGCCGCGACGCTTCCTCGACCCGGTGGCGTGCCTCGTTCAGCTGCGCCTGCGTGTAGCCCTGCCGACGCGTCAGCCACATGATGGAGGATCGATCAAAACAGCCCTTGTTTTCCGCCTCGTAGGCTTCCCCTTGATTGGCGGGGTAGACCACGTTCAGCGTGTATTCCCAGTCGCCGTCCACCGTCAGGCCCAGATTCATCCGTACCGGTGCAGCAAGCCACGCCTCCGGCGAGGCTTCCAGCACGACTCGCGCGTTGACAAAGTCATTCACGGAAGCATCGGGATCCTCGCGCAGAGCCTGCTTCACCGCCTCCCGCTCCTCCAGCCGCTTGCAAAGCGCCTCCAGCCAAAGCTCCGAAAGCTCCGGGATCGCCGCCTCCACCGCGACGAACGGCGATTCGTCCCCCTCAGCCAAACGGGACCAGCAGCCCGGCGTCAGCGCCACCAGATCCGGCGCGATGTGAAAGACGTCCCGCTCATCCGACAGGAATCCCATCGCGCCCATCTCAAGCGCCAATACCTCGAATAGCCGGGCCATCCCGATCCCTCCTCGCGCACAATAGAATCCATATGAAACATGTAAGCCTGCTTGATCTGTATGAATCTATTATACAGTGTTTTCTGCTGCTGTCAATAGTGTGAACAGCCTCTCACCAAGCCGCAGGCACGAAGCAAAACCCCGTCGTTCTCCTATTGACAATTTCAGTTTTTGAAATAAAACCCGCGCAAGGCGGTGCGGTATTGCGGCGCTGCCTTGCGCGGTGTATTGTTTTTCTGCCCGTTCGCGTTACAGCCGCTTTTCCTGGATCAGGGAAGACGGCTGAACAGGATGTATGCTTTCCAGTGCGGCAATGCTTTCCGCTTCCTCGTCGTTGCCGATCTGGGCGGGAAGGATGCCGGTGCATTCCGTCATAGACGCCGCTTGCTGAACGTCATAGAAAGGATCGTCCTCCGCCGGGCGGAGCGGATACTTTTTCGCTTTGCTCATTTGGTTTCATAGCTCTGGCACATGCTTTCATCCGCCGGGTCGCCGGAATAGGCCATGGGCGTGGGGGCTACCTGGATGCTTTCCAGGGAGCAAACGCCCTGCTCTTCCTTCAAATGCTTGCAGGATTCCACGGAGCAGTGAATGCACTGATTTCTTTTTTCTGCCATGACGGTTTCCCTCCTCATTTTTCAAAGCGACGCGAGGCGGTCCCCGGCGCCGGAGGCCGCGATGCTGCTTTTTTACCCGCTTTGTGTGACCCGGATCGTCCCGGCCCGCTTCCCTGAAGCGCGTCTGCGTCCGGTGCTGCCAAAATGGGAAAAGGCGTTTCATGCGTCAAGGGCAGTATGCGCGGAAAAAGGGCTTGTCATTCGCCGCTTTTCATGGTAATATTTGCAATTGCAGACGGCGCTGAGCAAATTCACACGCCGTCCGGAAAGGAACCATTCCCCATGAAGAAATTCTTTACTGTAAAAAACATCTGCATCAGCGGGATCATCGCGGCGCTTTACGCCATGCTGACCATTCTTTTGCAGGCCATCAGCTTTGGGCCCATCCAGGTGCGGGTATCCGAGGCCATGACGGTGCTGCCGGTGCTGTTTCCCGCCGCCGTTCCGGGGCTGACCATCGGCTGCTTCATCGCCAATTTGATCTGCTCCACCTGGCAGGACTGGGTGTTCGGCACCCTGGCCACGCTGATTGCCGCCCTGCTGACCCGGAAGCTGCGCAAAAATGTGTATCTGGCCGCCCTGATGCCCGTGATCAGCAACGCGCTCATCGTGGGCGTGATGCTGTATATCCTATTCGGCGGCTCCTGGTGGCTGAATATCCTCACGGTAGGGGCCGGGGAAGCCATCGCCTGCTTCGTGCTGGGCATTCCGTTGGTAAAGGCGCTGGAAAAAGTGCCCGCGCTGAAAAAATATCAGTGACCCATTCAAAAAAATCATAGGAGGGAAAAACATGAAGGGACATGTGGCGATCCGGGCGGAAAAGCCCATTCAGAATCTGGGGGGCGGCGTGTGCCGCCGCGTGCTGTCATACAGTGAGGAGCTGATGACGGTGGAAGTGGTTTTTGAAGCAGGCGCGGAAGGCGCCCTGCACACCCATCCCCATACCCAATGCACCTATGTGCTCTCCGGCCGTTTCCAGTATACGGTAGAGGACGAAAGCGTGGATTTGGGCCCCGGCGATTCCATCGTGGTGCCCCCTAACCTGCCCCACGGCACCAAATGCCTGGAAGCCGGTACCCTGCTGGACATCTTCACGCCCATGCGCAAGGATTTCATTGGGGAGTAATCAAGCGCTTTCATTGTTCCGCCGCCGGGATCAGCACACGTTTTGGGGCTCGCCCCGAAGGAACGCCGCCACGTTTTCAAAGGCGATCCCGGCGCGGCGGATCATGGCTTCCTCCGTCAGATACGCGGTGTGGGGCGTCATGAGCAGATTTTTCGCGCCGAACAGGGGATGATCGGCAGGCAGAGGCGGCTCCTGATCGTACACATCCACGGCGGCCCCGGCGATTTTCCCTTCGTTCAGCGCGTCCCGCAGGGCCAGGGCGTCCGCCACGGGGCCCCGTGCGCAGTTGATGAACAGGCTGCCGGGCCGCATGCAGCGCAGCTCCTCCGCCCCGATCAGATGCTTCGTTTCCGGCGTGGCGGGCACATGCAGCGTTACGATGTCGCTTTGAGACAGCACATCCTTCAGCGGAAGATAGGTTACGCCCAGCGCTTTGATTTCCGGCTTTTCCGTGCGGGAATAGGCGATCACCTTCGCTCCGAACGCCTGGAACAGCCGGATCACCTGGGCCCCGATGCGGCCGGTGCCGATCACGCCCACGGTGCGGCCCCCGATTTCCCGGCCCATCCAGGCCCCGCCGCCTTGGCCCGCCCGGATGGCCCGATCCGCCTCCGGCAGCTTCCGCAGCAGGCTCAAGGCCATGCCCAGCGTCATTTCCGCCACGGATTGATTGGAATAATTGGCGCAGTTGCAAATCACAACGCCCTTTTTTCGGCAGGCGTCCAGCGCCACATGATCGATGCCGGTAAAGGCCACATCCAGCATTTTCAGCTGGTCCGCCCCCTGCGCCACTACTTCCGGAAAGGGCGTGTTGGCAATCATTACAATATCCTGGCCCCGCACCCGGGCGGCCATTTCCGCCGGGGTTTGGGCCTTGGCGTCATAAGCGGTAAAAGCGTGCCCCGCCGCCCGCAGCGGCGCGGCCAAATCATTCAGTAAATCCTTGGAGATCCGCAGCGGCTCAATCAATGCGATCTTCATTTTTTTATTTGCCTCCTTTTCGCAAACTCGTGGGTATCAATGATTCTCCGGAAGACCACCAGGCGCTGATACAGAAAACAGCAGAAACTTCACCGCCCGTAGCGCTTCCTTCCGGCGCCGGGATATTCTTTTTCCTCATACTGCATGGAATTGATCAGCTGAAACTTAAAATTGTTTCCGAAGAAGCCTTCGTCTTGAAGAAGCGCGGCCGCAGCAGCGATCGTCATCACCGTATCATCCGTGAACCAATAAGCGCTCTCTCGGGGACTTTGCTCTGCAAACAGTGGAAAATGCTTTGATTTCATCGGCGGAAAGCAAAATTCATAAGAGGCTCCCATCCTATCTTCCAGGACAGCGTCATACATGCCAATTTCTCTCCTTCCGTATAACGCTTCCTGCGCTTATCTGTCCGCATAAAACGGCGCTTCATCCTCCAGCCGCAAAAGCATGGGATGCCAGCCCGCTCCCTTTGCCGCTCCGGTATCGATATTGATCCACGTGGATGTTTTCAGCATCCTTCCGGCGTACTCCGCCCCGTAATGATCCGTGGGCGTGTGGCCGAACACAGTCGTGGTTTTGCGGAAATATTCATCGGTCATCTTGGGCCGGTTCCACAGAAAATCATCCGGCGCATAATGGGACAAACGCTTTTCCGGCGTAAAGCTTCCCAGCCCGGAATGGGTCAGCAGGTATCGACGGCCGGGCACTTCCGCGATTTCATATAAAGGCGCGTCCTCCAGGTACTCCAGGATCTCCCGCGCAGTATCCTCATCCTCATGAAAAAGGGTTTTCAATGCTTTTAACGTCGGCTCCGCCCCATTCATCATCCAGGCGGACAGCAGTTCCATTTTGTCCTGATCGAATTGCGCCAGACTTTCATTCGTGATCGCGTCGAACAGAAACCGACAGGACAGCAGCATGGTTTCGTGGTTGCCCAAAATCATGCGCACGTTGATCTGCTGCAGCATCCACCGCAGCATTTCTATTCCCCCATCCCCGTTGCGGTCGATCACATCGCCCAGAATGATCAGATCATCAGCATCCGAAAAATGCGCTTTGTCCAGCAAGCGCAGGAAACTATGCAGCGGATAACCGTGCAGGTCAGAGCTCACATAAAGCATAGTTCTTTTCCTTTCAGCCATTTACGGCGCAGAAGGAGGGGAATGCGGCGAATCCGTCTTAATTTGTTTTCTGTTCTGAAACAATAGCAGCATCCGCGATTATTTCTGCTGCTTCTTCCCCTGGAAACGGAAAATAATGAAGCACATCAGGGCCAGATACACCGCCATGATCCCCACGGTGATCCAGCACATGAGGGGGCTCCGGGCCGCCAGGCTGACCAGCACCAGAATGGGCGCGCCCAGCACGATGCCGAAACTGCTGCCGGTGATCAGGTTATTGGCTGCGGGCGTGGACAGATCGGGGTCGATTTCCCGCAGCAACAGCACGCCGGAGCTGATGGTGCCGGTGAGCATGCCGAACATGGAAATGAGGCCCTGATAGTAATAATCCCTGTACACCTTTTTGCACACCGCGCTCAGATGCAGCCAGGTGACCGCGCCGCCCAGCACCGCCATCAACAGGAAGGGGACCCACAGGCCCCGGATATCCTCCACATTGATGGAGGCGATCCCCGCCACGATCATGATATCAAAGAAAAAGCCCGAAATGCGGTTCAGCAGATAATTGTTCTGCCGCCGCAGGGCGCGGCCGGTATCCTGCCCGCGTCTGCTCAACAGCATGCGCACCAGCATGGCCAGCGCGGAGCCGATAATGAAATTGAAGCCCCACAAAAGCGGCGACACCGTTTTGGCAACGCCCGGGGCTATGGCGGAAAGCCCGGCGGTAAGCCCCCAAGTGACCAGGAAGGTGAGCAGATACACCAGGATCACCAGCGCGGCCTGCACGGACATCACGTCAATAGACGCGGAAACGGACGCGGAATCGTCACCCTCAAAATAGTCCCGGGCCAGTTCGGATTCGGCGGAGCGCCTGGGCTCCTGCAGCCTGCCCTGGTGCTTGAGCACATTTAGAATGATCACGCCCACGGTGCAGGCTACCAAATACCCCGCCGCCGCGATGGACATGCCAAAGCTGCGGCCGCCCGCAAAGCCCAGGGCTTCGTAAGTGGAGCCCACGTTATTGGCCTGACCGGGACCCTGGCCGTAGCCCATGGGCAAAAGAATGCCCGCCGCCTTGAACAGCTCCGGCATCAGCGTATAGGAAAGCAGCAGGGAAATCAGCAGCCCCACGATGCCCTGCACCAGATACGTGCTCACGATCACCGCGCCGGATTTGAGGCCCGTTAAATTGGAAGCGGCCTGCCGCTTTTCCTCCGGCATGCGCAGACTCATGGCGATAAAACCCAGGGCGATGCCGTGGAACACCAGCATTTCCATCAGTTCCACGTCCAGAGGCAGCCCCAGGCTTTTCAGGATCAGCAGCAAAAAGCCCGCCAGCACTGCCACGGGCATCATAGCCTTTCGGATCCACGTGATCTTCTTTTGCAGGAATTGCGACAGCAAAATCGCCCCGGCGATCAGTCCCAACTGAATAATAAAGTTCCACAAACCTTGATTTGCGGCAGAATAATCCATATGTGCACCGTCCTTATTGATGATATTCCTTCCAGATTTCCAGGTATTTGCGCAGATTCACCGGGCCCTGCACCTGCAGCTGATAATAGCCTCCCCGGCAGGTAAAGAGCAGCCGGTTAGCCTGGGTCATGGCCATATCCTGAATATCCTCCAAGGGAAAGCTCCTTCCGCCGCACTCCAGCCGATCCTCATATTGAGCGATACGGCCCGCGCCCAGCGGCGTTTGGCTGTGGTTTTCCCCAATCTGCTCCAGCGTTCCTTCCGCATCCGAAAACAGGCAGCCGTCCAAAGTATTGCTTACAAAACGACGGCAGCGCAGTTGCTCCTTCTGCCAGTCCTCCCATTCCGCCAGGGTGGCGAAGGGGACCGCGGGTTCAAAGGAGCACAGATCCGTATAGCGCAGGTTCAGGCCGCAGGCGCATGTCAGCCGGTCTCCCCTGCTGTGCAGCGTGCCGATGCAGCCGCAGCCGGGACACAGATACAGCAGCCGTTCCAGGTATTCCGCCGGATTCTTTCCCGAAAACCGGGTTTTTTCTTTTTTCTGGCGCTCCCAGGCATTTTCCTGGATGCCCTGATTCATCAGGTAGGTGATGCGTTCCCTGGGCATGCAGGCCAATTCTTCCGCCGGGTATACCCCCGTGACGCGGCCCCGGATCGTCCCTTGACGCAATCCCCGGCCCCATCGGGGAAGGCTGAAATAGCCCCCATCCAGCCGATACGTAACCAGCTGTGCCCCGGATGTCTGGGCCAGGCTGCCCGTACCCTGCGCCACCGGAATGCTCCGGCCGTCCCAGCTTTGCTCGCCTTCCGCGAAAATGCACACGGAATGGCCCGCTTTCAAATGCGCCAGGCACTCCTTCACCGTATCAAAGGAGGCCGCCCCCTTCCGCCGGGGAATGGGCGATACCAGCCAGCGGATCACTTTGCTTACAAAGCCCAGCCTGAAAATATGCTCGCTGGCTACATAATAAATCTGCTTTCCGCCCAGGGCTACCGCCAAAAACAGGGGATCCAGCGCAGAAACATGATTGGATATCAGCAGAATCGGCCCTTCCTGCCGAATGGGTTCATATTCATAATGGTATATTCTGGAAATCCATAACCGCAGGATCCGCTGACCAATCCGCCAGATCAGCCGATGACGGGTGTAAACGTCCATTTCTTTGTCCTTCCGCCGCTGTGTCTTTCCTGATTTTTTAATCCGACCTCTATCTTATCATAAATGAAGGGGCTATTGCAATCAAAAAGCCTTCAGATATTTCAGAAAGTGGAAAAAATACGTTTTCTGATGGCTTTCAGTTCTGTTATTGCGTCCTTTAAATTACTTAGTTAGTCCCGACTAAGGGGTACGCTGGGGGCTACGCGCCC
>JAUNMW010000362.1 GCA_030537395.1 Clostridia bacterium
ATGAAAAGCTTCCCCTACCTGCAGAAGCTTTCGCGCTGTGTTCTGATCCATTGCTATTACCTCTGTTTCCATACAATTTCCTTTATATCATATCAAAATGAATCCATTTTGTAAATCATTTGGAAATAAATAATTTACACATGCGCCCATTCCGTCCGTTGAAAGCGGGGCTGCGGGAACTTTTCCTTTCTTCTTTCCGCGCGATTGGTCCGGCCGCCGGTCTTACAGATTTTCTTCATGATTTATTTGCCGGATGATACCGCCTGTGATACAATGGAAAAAACGACCGCAAAGGGGGGGCCGGAATGAAAAAGCTGCTCATTTTCTTCTTTGTTCTGATACCCATGATTTTCTTATCTCGCGCGGCTTTGGGCGAAGCCCGTCAGGCGGAAAGCATCCTGGTGATTTCGGACACCCATTTAACGGGAAACGCCGCGGCCCACGCGGCCATGCTGGAAGCGGCGGCGCAGGCGGCCCGGGGACGGGACGCGGTGCTGCTGCTGGGCGACAATACCAATAATACCCACGCGGAGGAGCACGCCCTGGTGCTGAAATGGGCGGAAGAAATCAAACAGGATTCGGGCTGCGCGGTGTACATTCTTCCCGGGAACCACGATTACAGCGCCCATCTGGGCCCGGAGGAATTCAAAGCCCAATACGGCGCGTACGGCTGGAACCAGGCTTTCAGCCGGGACCCGGCCACCGCCAGCTGCGCGGTGATGACGGCGGGCGGCACCTGCCTTGTGCTGTTGGACACCAATCAATACGACGCTTCCCGCTTCGTGCAGCCCGACGGCGGCATCGGCCCGGAAACGCTGAAATGGCTGCAGGAGGTATTGAAATCGCTGCCGGACGGCACGCCTGTGATCGCCTGCGGGCATCACCCCATCCTGCCCCGGGAACGGAACAGGCGCACGCCGGGCGCCCTGGCCCTGGTCCAGGTGCTGCGGGCTTACAGCGTGGGGCTGTATCTGTGCGGGCATGATCATGGCTTTGCCGCCATGGAACAGGACGGCCTTCGCCAGATCACCGTGGGCCAGCCCCAGGCTTATCCCGGCTGGGCGGGCGTGATCGAAAAAACGGACGGCGGCTTTCTCTGGCATACGGAACGGATTTATGATGAACAGTCCGATTTCTTTCTTTCCCTGCGCTCCACGTCCGAAGCCCTGGCCCGGGACATGGCGGCGGGCTCCCTGGCTCCCACCGCTTACGCTGATGACGAAGGCGCGATCCAATGGTTCGTTTCCGCCTTTATGCAGTTTTCCGGCGGCGAAATGACCGAAGCATCCTGCGCCGCGCTGCTCTCTGATGAAAACTGCCAAAAGTGGCGGGAGGCGGAAACCCGCACCGTGGTGAAGGAATGGATCATCGGCTTGCTGGAAAACTGCCCGGAAAGCATCCGGGAAATCGCCGTACCCCGCTCCCAAAAGAAAAGCCCCTGACCGCTCTTGACATCTTCCATTTCCGGGGATTACACTATGCAGGTGATTTGAACGCGGAAGCGAAAGAAGGGATTTTTTTGTATCGTCTTGAACTGCATTGCCACAACAGCGAAGTAAGCGCCTGCTCTTCCTGCCCTGCGGAAACGCTGATCCAGCGCTACCGGGCGGCGGGCTATCACGGCATCGTGTCCACCAATCATATCAACCGGGGCACTTATCAGCGCATGGAGGATACGCCCTGGCAGGAAAAAGCGGAGCATTTTATCCGGGGCTGGGAAGCCCTGAAAGCCGCCGCCGGCAGCGATTTTGACGTGCTGCTGGGCTGCGAAATCAACCTGACCCCTGAAGGCTGGCCCGCCTATATTCCCAACGATTATTTGATTTACGGCGTCACCCCGGACTGGATCATCAGCACCGGCGACATGCGGAAAATGAAAATGGAGGAATTGACCCAGGCCGCCCACGATGCGGGACTGCTGGTGGTGCACGCCCATCCTTTCCGCCACAACACCGTGATGATGAACCCCGATCTGTTCGACGGGTACGAGGTTTACAACGGCAATCCCCGCCACAATTCCCACAACGATCTGGCCGACGCCTGGGCGGATCTTCAGCACAAAATCAAAACCAGCGGCTCCGATTTCCATCAGCCGGATGATCCCCCCTGCGCCGGCATCCTCACTCGGGAACGCATCCGGGACAATGAAACGCTCCTGCGCGGCCTGCGCAGCGGGGACTATGAGCTGATCCGGTAAACCGTCTTTCTTTCCTGCTGACAGGATAGTTCTCAAGAACAAGAATCAAGCTGAAATCCAGCAACGGAGGACGTTGAGGCCTGCGCGGCCTCAAACTCTGCGCCAGGGGACTTCGCCCCCTGGACCCACTCCTCGCGAAGTTACTTGAAGATCACAGTCAAGCAGGTTCCGCGTGCTGCGCTAGGGAACGAAATATAGCAAGCTTTCGGGCACAATGAAAATAGGCGTAATTGGGAGGGGGAAAAGCCGCCTTCACCAAACGTAATTTCCTCCAGGCAGCTTTTAGCTGCCTGGAGTCCAGCAAGCAACAATATGCGGCCTTTCCCCCGCCCGATTTCGCCTATTTTCACCGGATGCAAAGCATCCGGC
>JAUNMW010000363.1 GCA_030537395.1 Clostridia bacterium
CGGTTTCAGAGAGCAGCAGATCATAAGCCCGAAGGCCGGGTTTCACCTGCAACAGCTCCACATTGTGATTATGGTACAAAAGGGAAAGACCGTGTTTTTGCAGCGCTTCTCCGACCTTGTTCAGGCGCTGGGCCAGCTCCCGCACAGTCTTTTCATCGTTGTAATCGAACCGGTACATGCCAGTGATGACCATCATGTCCGTGCCGAGTTCCTTGGCTTCCTCCGCCACAGCGTCTGGTTCCCTTTCCAAGCTGCCCAGATCGGTGTGCAGGCTGATGACGGACAAGTCAGATTCCCGCATGAGTTTTTTCCAATCCAGATTCCCGCCTTTGCCAGTGGGCATGCCCGCCGCCCGGGTCATGAGCCGCACCATCATGGAAGACGGATGGATCATGAAACGATTGAGTTCAAGGCCGTCGTAACCGGCGGCCTTGATGCGTTGCAGGGTACAGCGGGCAGCGGCTTCGCTGCCCGTCACGGTCCCCAGCATGATTTGCTGTACTGCTTTTCTCATTTTTTGATCCCCTGTAAAATACGGTTCAGCTGTTTAATGCTTTCCTCATCCGCGCCGCCCTGCTTTAGCAGGCTCATCATGGTCATGCGGCCCATCATGCGCTGGAGGGAGGGATTGTCCTTCACCGCATCGGCCACGTCCCCCCGCTCGGAAGCGCCCTTGGCCATCATCTGGTTCACGATGGCTCCCGCCTGGGGATGCTGGCGGATCTCGCCCAGGGTGTCCATGATGGAGAAGCAAGTGGGGTCGATATCGTCGCTGTCAAACCAGTTGGTGACGGAAGTGGCGGCTTTGTTGAAAATGTAGCTTTCATCCGGTTCGGACACCCGGCGGATGCACATGCTGTCGTGGGCATCGCCTGCAAAGGCTTCCACCAGGTGCTCGCCCATCAGCGGGATGCGGAAACGGAAAACGGTTTCCCCATCCTGTTCGCCAACGAACGCCCCATCTACATACAGCTTCACATGCGGCTGATTGGAATACACCTTGATTTCGGTCTCCTCCTCGCAGCGGTTGATATACCGTTTGCCGCACAGATGCACGAAGGGCTCTTTTTTATTCCAGGCAGCCTTATAGAGATAGAAAGCGTCTTTGCGCAGCATCCGGTCAAAGGTGACCAGACCCTTTTGGTTTTCGCCGTGCTTGCCACCCTCATCCCGGCCGTCGGCAGCGAAGTCAAACAGGTTCCACACGTGGGTAGCCCAGAGGTAAGGCCGCTTTTCGATCATGCGCAGCATGTGCTCGTGGTAAAGCGCTTGGTATTCCTCGGTATAGTCGCCCTTTTCGGGGCGGGAGGAATGGAAGGTGGGATTGGCGTCGGCTCCATATTCGGAAAAACCGATCACGCGGTTCGGATACTTGGCATGGTATTCATCAAAGAATTCATCCGTTTGTTCCAGCTCGCCCAGATACCAGCCGAAGTACAGGTTGTAGCTGTTGATGTCGGGAATTTCCAGGATGGGACTGTCGATTTCCAGCATGAACACATCGGCCATGGTGGTCAGGCGCGTTTTGTCCATCCGGTGGCAGAGTTCGTTCAGCAGCCGGTGGTTTTCCAGCAAATCCTCATTGACCGCGCTGGCAGCGGTGATTTCATTGCTCAGGCCCCACACGGCGATGCATGGATGGTTATAGCACTGGGTGATCAATTCCCGCATCTGGCTGAGGGTGTTCTCCCGGCCGTCGGGCATGTGCAGGGTGATATAGGGGATTTCGGCCCACACCACGATGCCATTCTCGTCGCACAGGTCATAGAATTCCTGGGCGTGCTGGTAGTGGGCCAGGCGCAGGGTGTTGGCACCCAGCTCCCGGATGATAGCCATATCGGCGGCGTGGTCTTCTTTCAACAGGGCATTGCCTTTTCCCTTCAAATCCTGATGGCGGCTGACGCCCCGTAGGGGGTAGCTGCGTCCGTTCAGGTAAAATCCCTTCTCAGGATCGATCCTGAATACCCGGCAGCCGAAGCGGGCGCTGGTTTCATCCCCGCTTTCCAGCTTAGCTGTCGCCGTATACAGATAGGGATCGTCCACACCATCCCACAGGTGGACATTTTCAATGACAAATTCCGCCTGAGCGTGGCCGTTTTCAGAGGGTACGGTTTTGCTTTCGCCATGCACGGTCACGGTGACAGCTGCCGCATTCTGCCAGGTTTCCACGGTTACGGAAGCGCTGTGTTTTTCCAGATCCACAATGGGCGTCACCTTGATGCCGGGTGTGCCGTCCTGGAGCAGTTCAAAATGCTCTCCAGGCACCGTGATCAGCCTGACTTCCCGGTACAGACCGCCGTAGAAGGTGAAGTCCGCTTTTTGCGGATAGACCCGGTCGCTGTCTTCATTGCTGACGGATACTTCGAGCAGGTTGGTTTCTTTCAGCTTTCCGGTCAGCTCCACCCGGAAGGCGGAATATCCGCCCTCGTGATGGCAGAGCTTTTCGCCATTCAGGAACACCTCGCAGGTGTGGGCCGCGCCGTTCAGCTCCAGGAACACGCAGTCACCGGCCGCTTCGGCCGCGGAAAGCGGGCGCGCGTACCAGCAGGTGCCGC
>JAUNMW010000085.1 GCA_030537395.1 Clostridia bacterium
CACCCGGGGGTGGGGGTGGGGGGCCCACCCCCCCCCCGTAACCCCTTTTTAGCTTTGAAATTCACCCTTGAAAAGAATACTGCTATGATTCAAAAACCGTAAAACGTTATATCTTCCGGGCGGCTTCCGCCACCCAGCGAATCCTTTCCTCGGGCAGCTCGCCGTGGATGCTGCAGTCCGCACCTAAAATATAGCCGCGCTTGCCGCCCTGGGCGATCAGGCGGGATACCTCCTGCTCAATTTCTTCCCGGGATGCGGTGTACAGGAAGGAGCCGGGCCGGTTGTCAAACCCGCCCCAGACCGTGGAGCCGAATTGCTTTTTCGCTTCCTGAATGTCCATGATGTCAATGTACCGGGACCAGCTGATCACCGGGGCCTTGTAATCCTGCCACACGGAGAGGCGATTGGGAATTTCCTCCCAGGCGCAGAAATGGATGGCGTTCATATCGCTCAGGGAATTGGCGTAGTCCAGCACCGCCTTGTCGCTGGGCGTCACCCAATCCCTGTATTCTTCGGCGGTGAAGCGGTTTTCTTCGCCGTTTTGTACGCTGTAGAAAATGCCGTCCACGCCCGCTTCCTCGATCAGGCCCCGCACCAGGGCCTTCTGGTCCTCCGCCACTGCGGCGCAGGCGTGCTTCATGGCTTCCGGGTCCTCCCGGATGAGCTGCATCATCATGGGGTAGCCGATGGCCAGGCGGATGCAGGACAGGGGAACGAACACCAGATACAGCGCTGCGCATTCTCCGTTCAGGGCCGCCACCACTTTTTTCGTGCGCTCGATCTGGCTCCGGATGAAAGGGTGCCTATTTCCCAGGGGCTCTACCTTGTAAAGCTCCTCCGCTTTGGAAATGCCCCGCAGGACGGGGGCGGGCCAGCCGAAAAATTTATCGCCGGACAGCTTCATGAAATCCACGTCCGTGCTTTTGAAGAAACGAGCCTGCTCCGCGGCGAAGCGGTCATCATCGCCCCAGAAGGTGGGCGGCACATGCTGCCACATGCACACCGGCACATGATCCACTTCCTTGTCCTGAAACGCCGCGGTCACTCTTTCTTTTTTGGTCATGATGATGTACTCCTTTCCCGATACCGCAAACGGTTTGTTTTTCTGCTTCGCGCTTTCCTTACTCATCAAAAAGCGGATATTCCGTTGACCTGGGGTTTTTTACCATTGATTATACCCGAGCAGAATCTGTATGGGTATTATAACAAATAATTCCATTATGGACAAGATGGAAAGACCCGCAGAGAAGCGCTTTGGGTATAAAAATCTCCAGGCGCAGGGCCCGGAGAAATAGGATCGTTACAGCCTGTCTTCTTCCAAACGGTGAATTTTTCTTCGCAAGAGAATCCCTTGCACGATGAACGCCAGAAACAGCAGACCGCAGCCGCCGATCAGGGCATAGACCAGGATCGGCGGTTTTTCGTCTTTTGGGGCATCGGGATCGGGGGAGAGGGTTTGCACCGGCGCTTCCACGGTCAGGCTCAGGGGCAGGGAAAA
This sequence comes from Clostridia bacterium, assembly GCA_030537395.1. Taxonomy (GTDB): domain Bacteria; phylum Bacillota; class Clostridia; order Christensenellales; family Aristaeellaceae; genus RUG563. The sequence goes on from JAUNMW010000085.1 coordinate 1,499, forward strand.
GGCGGTGGGGTTCCCGTCGCTGTCCGTGCCCTCCACGGTCAGGGTCCCGTCAAAATCGCCGGAAAGCTGCTTGCCAGGGGTCATGGTGATTTGGGCCTGCCGGGTTTCGCCGGGGGCGATGGCGCCCACCAGCACGCTTTGCCTGTCCGTGATGCCGGGCAGGGACACAGTGGCCAGCACATTGATGATATCCGCTTTGCCCATGTTCATCAGCGGCAGCGTCAGGGTAACGGAATCCCCGGCCACCACGCTGGAGGCCATTTTCAGCCCGCCCTGCTCCAGGCGCATTTCCTGGGTCACGGGCAGGGTGTAGGTTTCGGTTTGCGTAACGGGCTGGCCCAGAGCGTTCCAGGCCAAATCGAATTTCAGCGTGTGGGGCGCTACGGCGGCTTTGTTCAGCACCGTGACGGGGAATCGTACTTCATGGCTTTCGCCGGGGGTTAGGTCCGGCAGGTACTTTACATCCACGTCCCGGGGGATGATCTCGCCGGTCGGGTCGGTGATGTGCAGGATGGGCGTTTCAAAGGCGACTGTGCGGCAGGGGTTTTTGAGGGTGAAGCGGATTTCGCCGTTTTCGCCCACCTTGAAATCGGATTGAAGGCCGGCTATTTCCATCCGCATCGTTTCGGTGCTGGGGGCCCCGTCCCGGATGCGGAGGATGTAGGGAATATCCGTGCGGAGGGAAACGCCGTCTTTGGTTTGTCCGGTGATCCGGAGGGTGCAGGCATAATCGCCGTTTTTCCGGTCGGGGTACAATTCCAGGTTCATCCTGACTGCGTACAGCCCGCTTTCATTCTTGGAGGTTTTCACCGCCATGCTTTGGGGCTTGAAGGGGGACAGGGTTTCATCTCCTGGGATCAGTTCTGTTTGTATTTGCCCCTCCGCCCGATTGGAGCGGATGGGCAGCGCCAGGGACAGGGTATTGTTGGCGATGCGGGGCTCGTAGCCCTGGAGCCAGGAGCGGTTCATGCCCTGCAGCACCTGGCGCTGATCGATTTCAAAATCGGGTTTTTCCTCAGCCCCGGCGGCGAAAATGGGTATCAGAAACAAGGCGGTCAGCAAAACCGCGATTTTATATTTGGTTTTCATATTCTTACCATCCTTTTGAAACAGCGGGGGAAGTGTTGGCTTTTACAAGGCGTATCATCCGCTGGTATAGGGTCCAGGGGAATCATTCCCCTGGCAGGGTGGAGGAGCAGCGCCCCTCCTTACAGCTCCCTTATATTTTCAACTACGCTTTTGTTCAATACCTGCCGAAGCCTTGCCTTCACACCGATCATACAGCACAGGGCGCATAGAGCGGCCAGCACGGCCATCAGCGGCATGGTGACGAGAGAATGAGCGGTCATGAAATAGTTGGAAAATACGGTGCCCATGAGGGCGTAAAGCGCCAATGCCAGCATCAGTCCCACGGCGGTGGCAAGCATCATGGGCAGGCGATAGCAGCCCATCAGGGCCCCTTCATCCGCGCCCACGGCCCTCAGGGTGCCGATCATGCGCTGATCGGCCCGGATGCGCCGCCCGGCGCCGCTTACCTGCATGGACACGGACACCGCGAAGAACAGCACGATGATGCCCAGGAACACCAGCTCGATCTGCCGCTGCCGCCGGGCGTTCTCCCGGTCGTTTTCCATGCGGTTCCTTACTTCCATTCCGGCCCGGGAGGCGATGGTTTCCAATCGGCGCTGAATGGCCTCCTCCGTTTCCCGGTCCACCTCACCCGCCAAGGTAATGTCCACAAAGGTGGGTTCGGTGGGCGCAAAGCCCAGGGCCCGCAGGCCCTTTTCCGTGGTGACCAGGCACAGGCCGTTGCGCCAGGAGGAGCCGCCATCCGCCAGCACCGCGCCTACCGTCACGGCGGCGGTATCGGCGTGTAAATTGCGGTAAGATTGCTCCAGCGCTTCTATCTCCGCGGGCTTATAGGGTTCGGCGCTGACATCCCAGGTCTCCTTTCCCCTTTCCGTCAGCGCCTGGAGCAGGGAAAGCGTCATGCCGGGCTTGAAGTAATCGTTGACCGCCATGCCCTTCAATACAGCTCCCGGATGATCCCATCCAAAGTCGGCCCCGGCAATGTTGCCGGTGGTTTCGCCGCGCTCTTTGGTTTCCCAGTAGCCTTGATCCGGAGCGAACACCAGCACCTCCTGCCCCGCGTCCAGAGCAGCCTGGCTGATCCTGCCTTCCTTGAGCCCCTTTTGCAGTTCGGGATCGTTCAAATCCCATACCTCAATGGTCAGGGGAAGCAGCTTGCCCTGCGCGCCCAAGCCCCGCTGGGCGGCCTGCATTTCCTGAAAAGTCTTGGCGTTCCATTGCAGGTAGTCTTCCTCCAGGTCCGTGACCCGGTCCGGGGTATCCTCCAGCAGATAAGCCAGGGATGCCGTATAGATAAAGGGACTTACCACATTGTGAAAAGAATAATAGTGGTATTTCGTTACAGTGCCATCCGAGGCGGGGGAGCTGTCCTCCCGCTCCTCCGTATAGTAATCCCGAAGGTATTGGGGAATCACGTTCTCCTTGAGCTCCAGCAGGATATCCGCCGAGGTAGTCATGGAAACGGAACCCACCTGGGGGATCGCGCGAATCTGCCCAATATCCTGTTCGGTGAGCACGTTTTCCAACGCTTCCACACTGGCAAAATGCAGATCGGAGGCCAAAGAATAGCTCCCGTATTGCCCGTTGACGGGCTGGATATAAAAATCATAGGCAGGCACATAGCTGGATTTGTACAGCAGCGCTTCGGACAAAATGGCGGTGCACAGCAGCGTCAGCGCCACCATCACCGCCCCACCCGCCTGGCGCAGGGGATGCAGCCGGGTTTGGCGGCTGGCGATGAGCCGGGTGGCCCGGAATTGCTTTTTGCTCTTGAATTTCTTGGCCTTGCGCAGCATCCCCGTATCCCGAAGCACGCCCATGGGCGTTTGGCTGGCAGCCCGGCGCAATGGCAGCCGGGAGGAGAGGAACACGCACAGGGCGGACAGCGCCGCCACGGGCGCCAGCAGCCAGCCATTCAGGGAAAACACGATTTCCCCTTTCGCGAAGCGGGAAATGATGAATACCGTCACAATACCAAGCAGGATGCCCAGGGGCAGGGAGATCAGGCACAGCAGCCACGCGTCCCGCTCGAACAGCCGCCGGATCTGCCGCCGGGTGGCCCCCACTGCCCGCAGCATGCCGATTTCCTCCGTTTTCTGGGCCAGCATGCTTTCCATGGCGCTGGAGATGGCCACCCCGCAGCTGAGCAGCAGCGCGACGCCCAGCAGGATCCAGATTTCGGCCTGGGCGGCGTATGCGTTCAGGTCCTCCGTCGTGGGGTCCAGCCAGGTGGCCTGGCCCGTGGCGCGGCTGATGGCGATGAAGGTATGGCCCCAATCGTCAAAAGCGGTGGAATGGGCAAACCGGGCGTAGGTAACCAGCGGCGCGTAGGTAACCACCCGATGAATAGCGGCGTCGCCTGCCTGACAAGGGGTGTCCCCCGCATACACCAGAGCGTTGGGCCATTCCGGCGTGCCGTGGCTGGAATACATGGTGCCGTAGCTTTCCATATACGTGGATTGATCGGCCAGCACGCCCACCAGGGTATAGGTTCTTTCCTCCGGCAGGCCCGCCAAGGGCCGCATGGTCCAGATGACGCTGCCGCCCACCTGGAGCTCCTGCCGCAATAGGGCCAGGGCGCTTTCCTCCAGGGCGATTTCGCCGGGTTTTTCCGGCATGCGCCCTTCCCGCACCGTCCTTGGCAGCAGGGCCTGGGCTTCCTCATCATAATACCCTACATACTGGCCCGTTTTGTCGATCTGAGCAGTGACGAACACTTTGCCAATGCGGGAGAAAAAGCCGCTGCTTTTCACCGTTTCATCCGATACGGCGGCGCAGTTCAGGATCAAGCCGTCGGCATAGCCCACGCGCTCGATGATTTTTTGTTCGTTGGCTTTGATGGAGCCGTAAGCCCCCAGCACCGAGGCGGAGCACAGATACACCGCCAGGAAAATGCCGATGGCCAGGCTCAAATAAGCCTTTTTATTGGCTTTCAGGCTGGCCGCGGCCACCTGATTCATGGTGAGGCGTTTCATACTGACGCCTCCTTGTTATGATCGCCCGCAGCCTCAATCGGCGCAACTCCGCACTGCGGAGATTGCTTGTTTCGGCTGATCTCACATGCCATGATATTTCCGCCACTGGCGGTCATGGCATGTTCGTCCCCGCTGTCATCGGCCACCTGCCCGTCCTCCAGGCGAATGATGCGCTCGGCCTGCTCGGCCACGCCCAGGTCGTGGGTGACCAGGATCATGGTGATGCCCAATTCCTGGCTGACGGTGCGCATGAGGGTCAATACTTCCCGGCCCGTTTTGCCGTCCAGGTTGCCCGTGGGCTCGTCCGCAAACAGGATGGCGGGTTTGTTCGCCAGGGCCCGGGCGATGCACACCCGCTGCTGCTGCCCGCCGCTCATGGCCCCCGGCAGGTGGGACAGGCGGTCCCCGATACCCAATATATCGATCAGGCGGTTCAGGTGGCTTTCGTCGGGCTTGCGGCTGTCCAGCATCACCGGCAGCAGGATGTTTTCCCGGGCGGTCAGTTCCCGCACCAGGTTATAGCTCTGGAACACGAACCCGAACCGCCGCCGCCGCAGGACGGACAGTTGATTGTCGTTATACTTTGCAAGGTCGTTGTCCTGGTAAATGATTCTGCCGGAAGTGGGCCGGTCCAGGCCGGACAGCATATGCAGCAGGGTGGATTTGCCGCTGCCACTCTTGCCCATCACAGCGGTAAAGGAGCCCTGGGCAAAGCGCAGGTTCACGTTTTGCAGGGCGTGCACCGGCGCGCCGCCGCTCTGGTAGGTTTTCGTCAGGTTTTCACAGCGTAAGATTTCCATGGTTCATTCCTCCTTCTGACTGTATCCTACCAAACCAACCTTACTTTCAGGTGACTTTTACCTTACGATTTCGTAAGGTTAGGGATGGGGAGAACGAAGGCGGGGGAAAACCATTCCTTTGTGCCAAAAGAACGGTTTTCCCCCTTCCGCATCCTCAATCGGCGCAAGTCCGCTTCATGCGGACATTGCTTGTTTCGGATGATCTCACCGCCGATGAAATTCCCGCCGCAGGCGGTCATCGGCGGTTCGTCCCCCTCCAAGAAAGGCGAATTTATGATTGGGTAAGATTCAGGATAGGGATGGAAATGCTGAATTTCAACCCCTCTTTGGTGTTCTCCGCCGTGATATGCCCATGGTGGCGATAAATGATTTCCTTCACGATCGCCAGTCCCAGGCCCACGCCGTTTTGCTTTTGTCCTTCGACGCGGTAAAAGCGTTCAAATAAATGGGGCAAGTCCTCATGCGGCACCCCGCCGCCGTTATCTTCGACGGAACAGTAAAAGGCACTGTCCGTCTGTTCCATGCGCACGGTGATTTTTCCGTTTTCCGCCGTGTGTTCGCAGGCGTTTTTCAGCAGGTTTTGAAACGCTTCGGAAAGCCATTTTTCATCGCAGCGAAGGGTGGCTTCCCCTTCTATTACGATTATCTTTTCGGGCCACAAGGGGGCCAGGCGGTTCCAGGCATTTTCGATCAGGGGCCGGACGGGATGTTCGGCAAAGGAGAATTCATATCCGTCCGCGCATAACTTTTCTAAACGCAAAAGGCTGCCGATCAGCGTTTCCATCCGTTCGATCTGGCTGATCTCCTGGGCCATGTGGGGCCCTTCATCCATTTCCACGAACAGCCGCAGGGAGGAAAGCGGCGTTTTCAGCTGATGGGAAATATCGGCCGTCAGATCGCTGGTGCGCCTGGCTTCCTGCTGATACCGTTCTTTTCCCGTTTCGATGCGGTTGGTCATTTCGGCTGCGGCGTTTTCCACCGGGGCGACGGCGTCCTCCTTTAAGGAAAAGCTGAGGGGCTGACCCCGGCCCGCCAGATAATCCTCCATTTTTTCCGCCAGATGGATCATTCGCTTTTTCTGGAGCATCAGGCATATGGCCAGCACGATAACAATGATAGCCAAAACACCGCTGATCACATATCCCGCCATTGATACCCCACTCCCCGCACGGTGCGCACCCGATCCGTGCCCACCTTTTCCCGCAGCCGGCTCATATGCACCGACAGCGTATTGTCGTCAATGAATTTTCCGCCGTCATCCCACAGCGCTTCCAGCAATTTCTCCCGGGGAACGACGCCCCGGCTTTCCAGCAGCATCAGCAGGATTTTGTATTCCGTCAGCGTCAGAGGCAGGGCCGCGCCGTCCTTGGTGATCTGCATCCGGGTTTCATCCACGGTAAACCCATCCCGGGTCAAGGCATTTTTCGGCGCGCCGCTTCGCAGCAGCACCCGTACACGGCTCAGCAGCTCCTGCATCCGGAAGGGCTTGGTGACATAATCGTTGCCGCCGGAATCCAGGCCGCGCACTACGTCAAATTCCTCGTCCTTGGCGGTCAAAAACAGGATGGGCCGCATTTCGCCCCGGGCCCGCCATTCCCGGCACAGGGCGATCCCGTCCCCGTCCGGCAGCCCCACGTCCATTACGATGCCCTGCACGGTATCATCCAATTTTTCTCGCGCTTCCCGCACGGACCCGGCTTCGATCACCCGGTAGCCTTCCCGCATGAATAATTCCTTGAGCCCGCCCCGCAGAACGGCATCGTCCTCTACAAGCAGCAATACAGTCATGCGCTATCTCCTTTGCAGTCTCCGATCAGGCATTTTTGTTCATTATAGCATATTTAAGAAGAATTGCCAAATAACGTTTTTTCTGAACGCTTTCCAGGAATTGGACTTTATAACTGCGGGATGATCACCGCGGGCCGCAGATGGATCAAAATATGTTTCGATGTATATTATTGCATATTTAATGTATTTTTATAAAATTTGAATTGACATGCTTCCATTTCCTGTCTATAATTTGTGAATATCCGGCTGACCGTGCGGAGGGAGCCGGATGGGCAGAACCGCTGCGGCATCTGTATTTCTATTCCGCAAGCCAAGGATGGCAAAAAGGAAGTAAACGTATGAAAAAAGTGTTTATTGACGGCAGCGCGGGCACCACGGGGCTTCGCATCGCGGAGCGGCTGGCCCGGCGGCAGGATATTCAGCTGATTACCGTACCGGAAGTGTTCCGGAAGGACCCGGCGGCGCGGAAGGGGGCCATGAACCAGGCGGACATTGTGTTTTTATGCCTGCCGGACGACGCGGCCCGGGAAGCCGTGCCCCTGATCGAGAATGAAAGCACCGCCGTGATCGATACCTCCACCGCTCATCGGGTGCAGGAGGGGTGGGTGTATGGCTTCCCCGAAATCGGCGGACTCAGGGAGATAATTCAAGCATCCAGGCGCATCGCCAATCCCGGCTGCCATGCCAGCGGCTTCATCGCCCTGGCCGCGCCGCTGGTGCAGGCGGGCCTGCTGCCCCAAAGCGCCAAGCTTTCCTGCACCTCCCTCACCGGCTATTCCGGCGGCGGGAAAAAGATGATCGCCGAATACGAGGCGGAAAACCGAAGCGAATTATTATCCGCGCCTCGGCAGTACGGCCTTTCCCAAACCCACAAGCATCTGCCGGAAATGCAGAAAATCTGCGGCCTGGATACCGCCCCCATCTTCTGTCCCATCGTGGCCCCCTACTACGCGGGCATGGAAGTAACGGTGCCGCTGTTCGCGGAAGAAATCCAAGGAAGCAAAGCGGATATCGAAGCGGTCTACGCCGATTATTACAAAACCGGGCTGGTGCGGTTCGCAAAGGACAGCGGCGAAGGGGGCTTCCTGTCCGCCAACGCCCTCGCCGGGCGGGACGATATGGAAATCTCCGTGTTCGGCAATGAGGAACGGATATTGCTCACCGCCCGGTTCGATAATCTGGGCAAGGGCGCGTCCGGCGCGGCCATCCAGAATATGAACCTGCTGATGGGCATCGATGAAACGACAGGCTTGGTGATGGAATAAATGGATGAAGTACACATTCTGCGCATGACCATTCAGGATTACGACGCCGTAAGGGCGCTGTGGATGACCATTCAGGGCTTCGGCATCCGGGCCCTGGATGATTCCCGGGAGGATATTCAGCGCTTCATTGAGCGCAATCCCACCACCAGTGTGGTGGCGGAGGCGGGCGGCAAAATCGTGGGCTCCATCCTGTGCGGCTCGGACGGGCGGCAGGGAGCTCTGTACCACGTATGCGTGGCCAAGGAATACCGGCGGCAGGGCATCGGCACCCGGATGGTGGGCTACTGCATGCAGCAGTTGAAAAGCATGGGCATCAACAAGGTAGGCCTGATCGCCTTCACAAAAAACGACGTGGGCAACGCTTTCTGGAATCAGATCGGCTGGAAAAAAAGCGACGTGAACTATTATGAATTTGTGCTGAACGAAAAAAACATTACACGGTTTATAGGAGAGGAAAATGAACATGCATAACATTTCAGGCGGCATTACCGCGGCGAAGGGCTTTCAGGCGGCCTGCTGCGCGGCGGGCATCAAGTACCGGGGCCGCACCGATATGGCCATGATTTACAGCGCCGCGCCCTGCGCCGTGGCGGGCACCTTTACCACCAACAAGGTAAAAGCGGCCCCTGTGCTGTGGGATATGAACATCGTTTATCAGGAAAAAACGGCCCAGGCCGTGGTGGTGAACGCGGGCATTGCCAACGCCGCCACCGGGGAAAAGGGCATGGACATTTGCCGCCAGACCGCGGATTGCGCCGGAAAAGCGCTGAACCTCGCTCCTTCCCATGTGCTGCTGGGCTCCACCGGGGTGATCGGGCCCCAAATCCCCATCGACCGCATTTCCGCGGGCATTGGCATGCTGGCTTCAGCCCTTTCCGCTACCCAGGAAGCCGGCACCGCCGCCAGTAAAGCCATCATGACCACGGACACCGTGAACAAGGAATGCGCCGTGGAATTTGAGCTTCCGGCGGCGGACGGAAACGGAACCGTCACCGTGCGCCTGGGCGGCATGAGCAAGGGCTCCGGCATGATCCATCCCAACATGTGCACCATGCTGGGCTATGTGACCAGCGATTGCGCTATCGCCCAGCCGTTGCTGCAAAAGGCCCTGAGCCAGGTGGTGCCGGATACCTTCAATATGATCACCGTGGACGGGGACACCAGCACCAACGATACCCTGCTGGTATTGGCCAACGGGCTGGCGGGCAATCAGCCCATTACGGAAGAAAATGAAAGCTATCATGCTTTCTGCGACGCGCTGTTCTGTGTATGCCGGACATTGGCCGTGAAAATGGCGGGGGACGGGGAAGGGGCTACCAAGCTGATTGAAATGCGAGTGTACGGCGCGGACACCAAGGAAAACGCCCGGGCGCTGGCAAAATCCGTGGTGGGGTCCAGCCTGGTCAAGGCCATGGTGTTCGGCAAGGACGCCAACTGCGGCCGCATCCTGTGCGCCCTGGGCTACGCCGGACCGGATTTTGATCCCGCGAACATCGAAGTGTACCTTCACGGCGAAAAGGATACCCTGTGCTTCTATAAGGACGGCTGCGTGCAGGACTTTGACGAGGACCTGGCCCTCAACATCCTGTCCGAACCCCAGGCCCGCTTCTCCTGCGATATGCGTATGGGCGATCAGGAAGCCACCGCCTGGGGGTGCGATCTCACCTACGATTATGTGAGAATCAACGGGGATTACAGATCGTAACAGCGTAGCTGAAATAAAAAACAAAGAGCGCTTTAAGTAACGAAGGAGAGAACAGAGTACAGAGTGCAGAGTACAGATTGAATAGTCGATCAATCGGCTGTGTTCCTTGTATCGGCTAAATAATCTGTACTCTGTACTCTGATCTCTGTACTCTCTAACGAGGTGACTTAAAGGCCTCAATAGAATCGGAGGTTAAGATGGAAACAACCTTTTCCAACGCCCAGCGGGCGGAAGTGCTGACCCAGGCGCTGCCGTACATCAAGCGGTACACGGGCAAAATTGTGGTGGTGAAATACGGCGGCAACGCCATGGTAAACGAACAACTAAAGCAGCAGGTGATGGAAGACATTGTGCTGCTGTGGCTGATCGGGGTCAAAATCGTGCTGGTGCACGGCGGCGGGCCGGAGATCACCGATTTGATGAACCGTCTGGGCAAGCAGCCGGAATTCATTGACGGCCTGCGGGTGACGGACAAGGAAACGGTGGACATCGTGCAGATGGTGCTGGCGGGCAAGGTAAACAAAACGCTGGTGAACCTGCTGGAAATGAAGGGCGGCAAGGCCATCGGCCTGTCCGGCATGGACGGGCGGCTGATCGAGGCCGCGCCCAAGGATCCCCGGCTGGGCTATGTGGGCACGGTGACGAAAATCCATGTGAAGCCCATCACCGATCTGCTGAATAACGGCTATATTCCCGTGATTTCCACCATCGGCTGCGACCGGGAGGGCAACGCCTACAATATCAACGGCGACACCGCTGCGGCCCACATCGCCGGGGCGCTGGCAGCGGAGCGCATGATCCTGATGACGGATATTGCGGGCATCCTGCGGGACAAGAACGATCCCGCCACCCTGATTCCCGAAATGACCGTCAGCCAGGCTCAGGCCCTGCATGAAGCCGGCGTGATTTCCGGAGGCATGATCCCCAAGGTGGATTGCTGCGTGACCGCCCTGAACGAGGGCGTGAAAAATGCGGTCATCATGGACGGGCGGGTGCCCCATTCCATTTTGATGGAGCTGCTCACCAACGAAGGCGCGGGCACCTGGATCAGGAGGGACGAAGCATGAACGTAAAAGAAATGGACAAAGCTTATGTGGCCGGAACTTATAAGCGGTTTCCCCTGGAAATCGTAAGCGGCCAGGGTTCCATCGTAAAGGATGAAACGGGAAAAGAATACATTGATTTGGGCAGCGGCATCGCCGTCACCTCCTTCGGCATCGGGGACGCGGGCTGGAAGCAAGCCATTATCGATCAGATGAACAAGGTGCAGCACATGTCCAACCTGTATTACACCGAGCCTTGCGCCAGGCTGGCGGAGCTGCTGTGCCAGAAAACCGGCATGAAAAAAGTGTTCTTTTCCAATTCCGGGGCGGAGGCCAACGAATGCGCCATCAAGACGGCCCGGAAATACGCCGCGAAAAAGCATGGGCCAAACTGCTATACCATCATCACCCTGAAAAACAGCTTCCACGGCCGTACCATCACCACTCTGGCCGCCACCGGGCAGGATCATTATCACGAGCTGTTCCAGCCCCTGACTCCGGGCTTTGTGCACGCGGAGGCCAACAACATAGAAGAACTGGAAACGCTGGTGAATCAGCAGCCCACCGTGGCCATCATGATCGAATGCGTACAGGGCGAAGGCGGTGTGATCCCGCTGAGTCCCGAATTCGTATCCGCCGCGGCGAAAATCGCCTGGGAAAAGGATATACTGCTCATTGTGGACGAGGTGCAAACCGGCAACGGACGCACGGGCCAGCTGTACGCCTACATGCATTATGGCATCCAGCCCGACATTGTGTCCACCGCCAAGGGCCTGGCAGGTGGGCTCCCTCTGGGGGCCACGCTGCTGGGCGATAAGGTGCAGGATGTGCTGGGTTTCGGCGATCATGGCTCCACCTTTGGGGGGAACCCTCTGTGCTGCGCCGGGGCGCTGAGCATTCTTTCCCGTTTGGATGATGCGTTCCTGGCCCAGGTGCGGGAAAAGAGCGCATATTTATTCCAGGCCTTTGAAAATGCTCCCGGCATTGAGGCCGTAACCGGCCTGGGGCTGATGATCGGTCTGAAAACAAAAAAGCCCGCCCCCCAAGCAGTGGCGGAATGTATGGAAAAAGGCGTTCTCTGTCTCACAGCCAAGGACAAGGTGCGTCTGCTGCCCGCTTTGAATATTCCCATGGATATTTTGAAAAAAGCCGCCCAGGTGATCCTGGAAGTGTGCGCCCAATGAAAATGCTGGATTCAAGGCTTCTATACTGCTAACAGTTATGTTCTTTAGGACAAAAAACAAGCTGATATTGAAGCAAAGGGAATGCTGGGGGCTGCGCGCCCCCAGACCTGCGCCAGGGCGGTGAGTATCCGCAAGCTCAATCGTCGCAACTCCCCACAGGGGAGATTGCTCGTTTCGCTTGATCTCACCGCCGATTCGATTTCTGCCACTGGCAGGAATCGGCGGTTCGTCCCTGAACCCGCAAAAGCGGAAGTTACTTGATTGGACGAATAAGCGTTGTTCCCGCTGCTGCTTGCAGGAGATGGAAACCAAAGGCACGTACACTTCAGTCGCTTTCGGGCACGGCGGCTGAAAGCCGCCAGACCGGATGCTTTGCATCCGGTGAAAATAGGCGAAATCGGGCGGGGGAAAGGCCGCCTAATGTTGCTTGCTTGATTCCAGGCAGCTAAAAGCTGCCTGGAGGAAACCTCGTTTGGGAAGGCGGCTTTTCCCCCGCCCGATTTCGCCTATTTTCA
>JAUNMW010000364.1 GCA_030537395.1 Clostridia bacterium
GCGGACAACAGGCCCTGGCGCAGAGTTTGAGGCCGCGCAGGCCTCAACGTTCCCCATGTGCTGCCCTTTAGCATGAATTTTGCCCTTGCAAACAAAACTATTATCAGAATAAAACACAGAAACAGCCATGCGTGAAAAAAGCGGCATGGCTGTTTCTGTTATATGGCAATTTACTTCCGGTTCAGCAGCATGGGCATATACATGCCGCCCTGAACGCTGCGGCCCAAAAAGGCCACATAGCGGGAGGTTTTGGTATCATACCAATCGGAGAAGGGCACCCGGGTGACAGTTGTGCGCAGATAGTGGGCCAGCGGTGCGATGAGCTTGCGGAAAACAACATCGTCCTGGGCCATGGAAGCGCTCCACACCAGCCAGTCCGACTTGGTATAGTCAGCCCGGGAATCCAGGGGCAGGCCGAATTCATTCATCCGGGGCAGATAGCTGCGGGTTTCCTTGTCATAGAATTCCCTGGGCAGCAGGTTCAGGCCCAGCACCAGATCCCAGGCCAGGTTGTATTTCATGCTCCAGCCTGTGCCGTCAAAGGTGAGGAAGGACCCGTCTTCCTGATCGGCCCGGTTCAGCCAGCTTTCCGCCATTTCATGCGCCCGGGCTTCCCAATGTTTGGCTTCCTCGTTCCGTGCCAGTCTGCGCAGGATGCGGGCATAGCAGGCGACGCCCACGATGGCCTTGGCGGACAGGTTCACATTCCGGGCCAGGTGCCCGGCAAAATCATCGGTGCAAAGCTGCTCCCCGGGGTCCTCGCCGTAGGCGTCCAGGTATTTTACCCATTTTTCCAGGATCGGCGCGTATTGGACGATCAAATCCTCTTTCGCGCCGAAGGACGCGGCAGCCTCCAGCATCACCAGCATATTGCCGCATTCCTCCACCGGCATCTGGTTGCGCGGGTCGTACACGTCCGTTCCGGCGGGATACAGATAGAAGGGCAGGGGCACCCGGCCGTTGGGCAGGGGCCGTTTGGCGGCGTACACCTGACCGGTAGCGTAAGGGTAGCGGCCCACATCGTGAGGCGCGAAATCCTCCTGCCACACGGGCAGGGAGGCAAAATGCAGCACCGGACGGCACAGGGCATTCACCAATTCGGGGCAGAATTTCAGGAACATGGGGATGGAGGGATAGCTCACATCCACCGTGCCGATGCAGCCGTTGGAATCGTTTTCTTTGGAAAGGAAAGCCATTTCCCCTTCGGGCGTGGCGATCAGCTTATGGGCGGCAAAGGTGTGCCGCCAGGCCGCGGCGGCGATGAGAGCGTAATCCTCGCCTCCGATCTTTTCAGCTTCCGACAGCACCCTTTCATCCAGGGCGCGGCAGGCGGCCAGCAATTCATCGTGCCGGGCGTCAAATGCGGCAAGCGCCTGAGGCAGGGTTTTGCCGTTTCGCAGGCCCCAGGCCTTGCAGCAGAAACCAAAATAGTGAATGGAGGCAATGTCGTCATAGCCCAGCAGCAGGAAAGCGTTCTGCGCCTCATCCCTGGCTTCCGTTTCCCACATCCAGCGCAGGGTGCGGGTGCCGTCCCGCTTTACGCCGTCTTTTGCCGCCAGATACAGGTAGCCCCAATCCATGGTGATATGATCCCCGGAATGGCCCAGCGGGTGCTGCTGAGCCTGGCCGATGAAAGCCATTTTAAGCTCGTTCAAGCTCAGATCGTCCCCCACCATATCGGGGGCTACCTGGCCCTCATAGCACAGGGAATTCCCGGCGCAGAAATCCACCAGAATTTTATGCCGCTTCCCGTCCAACGCCCGAATGGAAAAATCCACAAAAGTGATGGGAACAGATAATGCGTCCAGATCCTCCGGCAGAGCGGGAGACCAGAAAACAACGGTCAGTTCAATTCCCGCCGCCTCCATCACGCTGATGGTACGGGTGGGGGTCACCCGAAGAGACACCGTTTTCATTTCCGGGCGGGAGCTTTTGCCGAAAAAGCAGTATACCTTCCCGTCGATCCAGATGCCGCCTTCCAAATACTTGGGCGCGCCGGACCAATGGATCGGCCCGGCGGAGGTGAAGGTATCTCCCGGCATCCAAATGGAAAAATAAGGATCATTAGCAATCAGCGGCAAGGCAGGCAGCCGGTCCATGGCATTTTTCATTTTGATCTATCCTCCCTGTATAGGTGTATCCGCGTTCAATTCTCCTATATATTACCACAGGGAAGCGGAATATGCAATAAAAGCGGACGAATCCTCGCCCGCTTCCTTTTGCTTATAGGTTTCCTGCAAAATGATTATAAGATGCGTGATGCAAATAGGAAAATAAGATACCATCTACATTCCAGCAGAGGGGTTACGCTGGGGGCTACGCGCCCCCAGACCTGCGCCAGGGCCTGTTGTCCGCAGCCTCAATCGGCGCAACTCCCCACAGGGGAGATTGCTTGTTTCGGCTGATCTCACCGCCGATGAAATTTCCGCCACAGGCGGTCATCGGCGGTTCGTCCCTGGACCCACTTCTGGCGAAGATACATGGTGGGAATAGCCCAAGAAGCTTCGCGTGCTGCGCTGGGATCG